>JAHJJH010000062.1 GCA_018823105.1 Verrucomicrobiota bacterium
ACAGATGCGCTGGGTCAACTCCATGATTCTCCGTGAGGGCTTCGAACCGCAATCGGGCAAGGGGTATTGAGCCACGTACTGAGTGATGTATCGCCGCCGGGCGGAGTACAGCTTGTTGTTGAAAGCCAGATCATGGAAACGCGTGGCCAGCGAAGAGTTCGCAACAGCCAGTACGAGGAAGATCGTCTCGGCCGGCCAGCCGGCCGCGAGGGCGGCGGTGACGGCGACGCCGCCCGCGCCGCCGCCGAGGGCCTCGAAAAAATAAACCCGGGCCGGGGGCAGTCCCCCCGCGCCCGAGAGCCAGGCGCAAGCGATCGTGAACAGCAGGCCGGTCACGAAGCTGACCGGGGCATTGGCCAGCATGGCCACGGGAAACATCTTCGCCAGCGGAAACAACTCAAACGGCTGAACTCCGGCGAGCATGCGGGCATGCTGGACCAGGTGTAGTTGAAGGATGAACGCCGGCAAATAAACCAGCGGGAGCCATTCAAAGAAGTCCGTCAGCTTGTGGACAGCACGGGTAAGGCTTCGGGCCACCAGCGCGCCCGCCCCAACCCACAACAACCAGGAACTGAAGAAACAACCGAATCCCAGTTCGTTGCCCTCGAAGACGGAGAAGAATTCGCGAAACAACAGCGACTGGGCCACCAGCGCAAAGAACCCGAGGGAAAAAACCGTCGCCAGCCTCTGCTTTGCGCCCACTTTCATCGAATTGCACAACGGGTAGGGCGGCTTGGCTCAAGCCGCCGCGGCGCGCTCGGCGAGCGCGCCCTACCTTAGACCTTGTCCTCGCTGAACACCACGGCCTCAAAGACCTTGTAGCTGGCGCCTTCCCGCCAGGCGTCCGGCGGCAAGCCGGCCTTGAGGGATAAGTGCGTCAGGGTTTCTTCGATCCCCCACCCCTGTTCCGGCGCCACCTGCGGCAGGAATACCGCGGAACGTCCCTGCTTGGACAGGATCATCCCGTGCCGGCCGATCACAATATCCCCGTACGATTTCACGTCGTGCGGCGGGGTCAGCACGGAAATCTCGATATGCAGGCCGGCAACCTCCCCGGCCGTCACCGGGTTGAAGCGGTAGTCGTTCACCGCGGCGTTGACGGCCTGTTCGATGATCGCCTGGTACACCGGGCGCCGGGGGACAATCTCGCCGATGCAGCCGCGTAGCTGGCCCCGCTGATGAAGCGTTACGAAGGCCCCGGCGACCTGCTGCATACCCGGCGTGATCGCGATGCCCAAGGCCTCCGGCGTCGGCGGCTGTTTGTGCTCCATGTAATACTCGATCGTCCCGCGGGCCAGTTTCAGCAGGGCTTGTTTGTCTTCGGCATCGAGCGTGAATTCTTTAGCGGCAGGCGCGGACATGGGCTCCCCCTTCCATCGGCCGGTGAAGGCCATACTGACATAACTCACGGAATTCTCATAATCACCGAGCACCCGGCCGGACGTGTCGTAGTGCAACAGGTGGGCTTCCGAGTCCGCCGGCAGCATGGCCAGCAGGACGGCCACCGGGTCGCGTCCGCAGATCGTCGCGCCGGTCTGTTCACAATACGAACGGAAGCCGGCCAGATCCTTCCGCCGGATGAAATCCATCGCGCCCATGTCGAGTTTCTCGAGATTCTGTTCGATGTTCTCGCGGAACGGGAGATAGCCGTAATTCGGGCCATAATGCGTGAAGTCCGTGCTGACCACGACGAGGGTTTGCTCATCCACCAACCCACGCAGTATCGCGGCAATCCCGCGCACCGCATTTTCATCCAACTGACCCATCACCAGGGGAACCAGTTGGAAGGCTCCGAGGGCCTTCTGCAGGAACGGGACCTGTATCTGGACGCTATGTTCACCCACATGCGCCTCGGGGATGACCCGGAAAAAAGGCGAATTCTGCAGGCGCGCCAGGAAATCGAGGTCCAGGGGCACCTCGCCGAGCGGCGTGGAAAAATGCGTGGCGTCGGGCAAGGCGACCAAGTTGCGCATGGGGATGCGGTGGCTCGGGCTCATCACCACGACGCGCGCATAGGCCTTGCCCGCGATCTGTCGCGCTCCGTAGCCGGCGGTCGGTCCGGAAAAGCGGTACCCGGCGTGCGGCTGGATCAGCGCCAGGACTTGTTCCAGGACCGGCTCATCGGCCCGGTCCATGTAGCCCTGCAATTCGCGGGAAAGTTCCTCCGCATTCGCGGTGAACCAGGATCCGGCGAGGTGGGTCGCCAGAACTTTTTTCTCCACCGGTGTCCTCGCTTCCGGTACCGCCCGGGGCTTCATCGGCTCCGCCCCCCCGCAGGAAGTCAATCCCGCGGCCAAAAACAGCATGAAAAGGCGGCTGGGCATCTTCCACGCTCCGTTGAAAAAGAAATGAAAAAACCTATATAAGGATAGCAAACCGCCCCTTGGACATCAACCCGCCCACGGCCCCGGTTGACGGACGCGTGTTTCGTCCAGCGCGCGCACGGGCCCCGGGTACCGGCGCGTCCGCCAGGCCTGCAGAACGCACCGCGGGGACGCTCGTCGCAAAAGCCCGAGCCCCGCGGCGGCCAGCGCGGCCGCGGCGGCCAACGTCAGCTTGATGAAATCACGCCGTTTCAATTCCATACTCCGGAGATCTCCCGCCCGCAATCCGGGCAGCGGCCGTTGCGGAGGCGGTTTGACATAATCACGTAGCGGCTCCGATGAATCAGCCGGGCGCCGCAACCAGGGCAGAACGTCGTTTCGCCCTCTTCGCTCGGAAGATTCCCCACGTACACGAAGGTCAGTCCTTCCGCCCGCGCCAGGTCGCGTGCGCGCATTAGCGTCTCCGCCGGTGTCGCGGGGAGGTGGCGCATCTGGTAGTGCGGAAAGAACCGCGAAAAGTGCAGCGGCGTTTCCGCGCCCAGGTTTTCCCTCACCCAGCGGCACAACGCCGTCAGATCCGCGTCGCGGTCATTGAGCGTGGGAATGATCAGGTTGGTGACCTCGACCTCTACCCCCAGTGACTTCGCCAACACCAGCGTGTCGAGGACCGGCTGCAACGTGCCATCGCAGATGGTGCGATAGAACTCGTCGGAGAAGGCCTTCAGGTCAATATTCGCGGCATCCACGTACCGGCAGAGTTCGCGCATGGGCTCCGGGTTGATGTAGCCGGCGGTGACCAGCACGTTGCGCAGGCCCGCCTCGCGGCAACGGATGCAACTGTCGAGAGCGTATTCGTAGTAGGCGGCCGGATCGCTGTACGTGTACGCCACGGAAAGGCAACCGGTCCGGCGCGCCAAGCCGGGGATTTCTCCGGGGGGCAGCGGCGAGGCCTCGACCTCCTCCGGATTGCGCTGCGAGATCTCCCAGTTCTGACAGTTCTTGCAGTGCAGGTTGCAGCCGACGGTCGCCAGGGAGAGGATGCCCGTGCCGGGCAGGAAATGGAACAACGGCTTCTTCTCCATCGGATCCACGTGGACCGACACCGGAAAGCCGTAGGTCACGGCGCAGAGCTTGCCGTCCAGGTTCACCCGGATACGACAATCCCCGCTTTGCCCGGGCTCGATCACGCAGCCCTTGGGGCAAAGCTCGCACTGGACAACCTTGTCAGACATATCGGACCCGCCTGATGGGCCGGACCACTTGTAGTGTCGGCCGGAAAGCCCGGCATGTCAAACCAGCTCCGCGAACACCGCGTCGCTGACGACCAGCCCCTTCTCCGTCAAGCGCAGCCGGTCGTCCGTTTCCTCCAGCATTCCGAGCCGGACCAGCCACGCGATTTCCTCGCCCCGGAGCGCGTGATAATCAAAGCCCGTCTCCGCCTGGAACCCCGCCCGTTCCACGCCGTCGAGTCGGCGCAGGCTGAAGACCAGCGTCTCGCGCGCCCGCGCCTCCGGCTCGAGTGCCTCTTCGAACTCACGGGGCGCGCGGCCCTGCTCCAGGGCCGCGGCCCAAGCCTCCAGGTTTCGAACGTTCCCCCAGCGTCGCCCGGCCCAGTGCGAGTGCGCCGCCGGCCCGAGGCCGAGGTACTCGCCCGGCCCCCAATAGAGCAGGTTGTGCCGGCACTCGCGACCCGGCCGGGCGTAGTTCGAAATTTCGTAGTGCCGGAATCCAGCGCTTGTCAATGACTGGCGGACCAGCCGGTACTGACGGAGTTGCTCCTCCTCGTCCACCTCACGGACTTCCCCTGCGTCGCGGCGCCGCGCCAGCGGTGTGCCGCCCTCAAACGTCAGGCCATAGACGGACAAGTGTTCGGGCCCCAATTCGAGTGCCTGCGCCAGATCGCGTTCCAACGCGCCGTCCGGCGCGCCGGGAACGGCAAAGATCAGATCCAAGCTGAGATTTTCAAATCCCTCCGCGCGCAGCAGCCGGAAACTTTCCGCCGCCTGGCGGGCGGTGTGGATGCGCCCAAGAAACTCCAGGATCCGATCATCAAACGATTGCACGCCGAGTGAAAGCCGGTTGACCCCGGCCCGGCGCAGCGCCCGGATTTTCTCTGCGTCCAGCGTGCCGGGATTGGCCTCGCAGGTCCACTCGGTCACGTGGCCCAGGTCCACGCGCCGCGCGAGCAGATCGAACAGGCGCGCGAGATCATCCGCGGCGAGTACCGTCGGCGTCCCCCCGCCGAGGAACATCGTCTCCGGCGCGAAGCCGGGCGGCAACAGGGCGCATTCCCGGTCGAGCGCCTGCAGGTAGTCGCCCGCGGGCCCGCCGGCCAGGGGCACGGAGTAAAAATCGCAGTACGCGCATTTGCGCGCGCAGAAGGGCACGTGAATATATAAGCCGGCCATGAGCGGTTGCTTCAGATTTTCCAATGTTTGGAAAAACTCAATGTTCATTTTTCCAATGTTTGGAAAAAACAGCGATATTTTTTCCAAACATTGGAAACTTTTCACCCTGGTTTTTCCAAACATTGGAAAATCCGCGGTACGACGGTTCGGGTTTGACCGCCCGGCGAAAACCACGCACACTCTGGCCCCGCTATGCGAATGGAAAACGCCCAGATCCTGGAGCACCGCGACATCCAGGGCGGCTATAAACGCCTGGTGCTGCGCGCCCCGGGCATTGCGCCGGAGGTCCGGCCGGGGCAGTTCGTCCACCTCCGCGTCCCGCACCTGGAGGCGGCCGTTTTGCGGCGGCCTTTCAGCGTGTTCACGACCGAGGGCGACGCGCTGGCGATCCTGTACAAGGATATCGGCCACGGCACGGCGGTGCTGAAGACGGCGGCCCCGGGCGAGACGATCAGCTTGATCGGCCCGCTGGGCCGGGGTTTCCCGGTCGAGGCCGGCGGCCGGATGCCGGTGCTGGTGGCCGGCGGCTACGGCATGGCGGCGCTTTACCTTCTGGCGCGGGCCCTGCCCGCGCGCGGCGTCGCGTTCTTCGGCGGGAAGACCGCGGGGGACATCCTTTGCGTGGACGAGTTCGAGGCGCTCGGTTGGCGGGTGATCATCGCGACGGAGGACGGCAGCCGGGGGGAGCGCGGCGTGGTAACGGAACCTTTCGACGCCTGGCTGAAAAGCGATCCTTCCGGCGAGCTGGAATTCTTCGCGTGCGGCCCCATGGGCATGCTGCGCGTGATCGGCGAGCGG
>JAHJJH010000063.1 GCA_018823105.1 Verrucomicrobiota bacterium
CGTGATGCTGATCCCGCTCAAGAGCAAGGCCGACGGCCTGATGGCGGCACCCGTCGAAGGAGTCCGCACGCGCACCTGGCAGGTCCGCGTGCTGAACGACGCCACCAACGCGCAACAGGTTTCCGTAACCAAACTGTTCGAGCGCCCGGGGTGGAGCCTGCAACTCCTGAATGAAGAAGGCCGCCTGGCCCAGACTTCGGAGCAGGCCGCGGTGATCGAAACCGAGGTTCCCGCCGGTGGCTTCCGGGCCATCCACTGCATGATTTCAGAGCCGGTCAATCCGGCGGAAGGAGAATCGCCATGAAGAATCTGCTTTGTTCCGGCCTGATGGTGTTGCTGTGCGTGGCCAACGCCCCGGCCAAGAAGACCGAGGAACCGACCCAGGGAGCCCTGAACGTCGTCGTCAAGGATGACGATGGCAAGGACACCACCGTCGAACTGCCGTTGAAGCACACGGAAGTCGAGGCCGAGATCAGCGGGTACGTCGCTCGCGTGAAGGTGAAGCAGACCTTCACCAACCCGTACGACAAGCCCATCGAGGCCGTGTACGTCTTCCCGCTGCCGCAGAATGCCGCGGTCAACGACATGCAGATCCGCGTCGGCGACCGCGTGATTCGCGGCGTGATCAAGAAACGCGAAGAGGCGCGCCAGATTTACGAGAAGGCGCGGGACGAGGGTAAGACCGCCGCGCTGCTGGAGCAGGAGCGGCCCAACATCTTCAGCCAGTCCGTCGCCAACATCATGCCCGGGAACGACATTGTGGTGGAAATCACCTACGACGATCTCCTGCCCTACGAGCAGGGCCGCTACGAGTTTGCCTTCCCCATGGTCGTCGGCCCGCGGTATATCCCCGGGACCCCGACGGGGAAACAGGCCGAAGGACTTGTCCCCCGTAGCTCGCAGAGCGAAGGGGGATGGTCGCCGGACACGGACCAGGTCCCCGACGCCTCGCGCATCACACCGCCTGTGCTCAAGCCCGGCGAGCGTAACGGCCACGACATCATGGTCACCGTGAAACTCAACGCCGGCCTGCCGGTGCAGACCCTCGAATGCCCGACCCACGAGGTGGTCCTGTCGCCGGAGACGGCGCCCTTCGACGGCCCGGTGCTTGTCCGCCTCGCCCCGCGCGACACGATCCCGAACAAGGACTTTGTCCTGCGCTACACGGTGGCCGGCGCCGCGCCGCAGACCGGTTTCCTGGCGCACCGCGACGAGAACGGCGGCACGTTCATGCTCATGTTCCAGCCGCCGATCCAGCCGGTGCTCGACGGCATCACACCCAAGGAGATGGTCTTCGTGCTCGACTGCTCCGGCTCGATGTCCGGCGAACCGCTGGCGCTGGTCAAGAAGGCCATCCGCCACGCGCTGAACAACCTGAATCCCGACGACACGTTCCAGATCATCCGGTTCTCCGATTCGTCCGCCTCGTTTGCCAAGGAACCCCTCAAGGCCACCAAGGAAAACGTCCGGCGCGGCCTGTCTTACCTGAACGGCCTGAACAGCCAGGGCGGCACGGAGATGATCGAGGGCATCAAGGCCGCCCTGGACTTTCCCCACCGCGACCATCGCCTGCGCATCGTGTGCTTCATGACCGACGGCTACATCGGGAACGAGAAGCAGATCCTGGACGCCATCCGGACGCGGCTGGGCGAGGACACGCGCCTGTTCTCCTTCGGCGTGGGCTCGTCGGTCAACCGTTACCTGCTCGAACGCATGGCCGAGGTCGGCCGGGGCGAGGTGAAGTACGTCCTGCTGAACGAGAAACCGGAAGACACGGTCAAGAAATTCTACGAGCGCATCCGCAACCCGGTGCTCACGCATATCCGCGTGGACTGGGCCGGGCTGGACGTCGAGGACCTCTTCCCGGCGCGCATCCCCGACCTTTTCATGGGCCAGCCGATCTTTGTACTGGGCCGCTACACCCGGCCCGGCGCGGCCACCATTCGCGTGCACGGCAAGATCAACGGCCAGCCGGTGTCTTACGAACTGCCCGTGGAGCTGCCCGAGTCCGGGGCCGACAATTCGGCCGTGGCCTCGCTTTGGGCGCGGGCGCGCATCCGGGAATTGTCCGCCGAGTTATACGGCGGACGGGACGAGGACGTCGTCCGCGAGATCACGGACCTGGCCCTGAAATACCGGCTGATGTCCGAATACACTTCCTTCGTTGCCGTCGAGGACAAGGTCGTGAACGAGGACGGCAAGCCGGTCACCATCCAGGTGCCCGTCGAAATGCCCGAGGGAGTGTCGTACGAAGGCGTGTTCGGCCAGGGCCGCGAGTTCGATATGGCCGGGCTGGGCGGGAGTTCGCCCCTGGTCATGAAGGGTTTGTACATGGGCCGGTCCGCCGGAGGGCGTGTTGCCATGAAGAGCGTCCCAGCGATGAGCATAGCCTACGATCGGGATGAATTCTCCGTTTCCGAATCCGAGCCCACAGAGCCGATGAAACCCTTTGCCCTCGAGCTTCGCACGCAGGCGGAGAGCGGCGAGGACATCCTGCGCATCACCGAGGGCGGCGAGATCTGGCTCGAACGCGGCGCGGGGGAGCGCATGCTGCTGGGCCGGCTTACCCGTCAGCAAACCCGGGAACTGTGGGCCCTGCTCTCCACGGCTTTGAAGGCCCCGGCCGAAAAGGTTCCCTGGACCAAGGCGGCCGAATTGAGAATTCGGATTCGAGGGGCCGACGGGCAGGTGGAGCCCGAGGTATGCGTGGAAGCCGGTCCGGCCGCGGATGACATCCCCGAAACCTGGAAGAACCTTCTGGATTACGTGGACGCCCTGCGGGCGGGATTCTGATCCAAGAACGAAAAGGTAGGGCGGCTTCGCCGACCTGTCCGCCGAAGCGCAAAGCGCGAAGGCGGAAGCCGCCGCCCCCGGCGCGTTGAGCCAACGCGCCCTACCCAATGCCTCTCAAATCGTTCTTCACGGCGACAGCCACCGGCGGCGGAGCCGGTAGAAGCGCGGCTGGCCTTCCGGCGGGGGCGCCGGCATGTCGGGATACAGCGGATATTCTCCGCTGTTAAAACTCGCGCTGTTCACTCCGACAAGGTTGGTCACCGTCGCCAGGGCCGTCCAGTTTGTAAACGTGTCCGACCACTCGATCGCGTCCGCGGCGTGAATTCCGGGCAGGCCCTCCACCCGAAGAACAGGATTCGTCAGGACCTCCGTGTCCCAGGCCAGTTCCGGTTCACGCTGCACGCCCAGCCTCCGGATTTCGCAGGAGCCATAGATCGCGCCGCTCGTGACCTGCAATGAAGAAGGAACGGCGAGGAAGCCGCCCGCCGCCACCAGATCGCGCAGGTTGGTCACGCAGGTGAAGCTGGACCCGCCCACCAGGTATTGCCCGGTGACGACGACGCGCACGAGGTATACGCCGTTCGTGTCCGCCCCGCCGACGAAATCGAACCGGAGGCGATTCGTGGTCGTCAACGAGCTGTTCGTCTGCACGGAGACCAGGTCGGCGAAGAAAATCGTTCCGCTGTTGGTGGGGCGGGCATCCATGAAAAGGTTCGTGCCTCCCGGCCTCGACATCAGCGCCAGGCGGTTGATCATGGGAATGGCCGGCGCATTGGACCAGCTTACGTCATATCGGTCATCCCCTTCCAGCGCGCCGGACTGGTGGCGCGCCACGAAGGTCCCGTGCCCTACGGAACTGGTGGCCAGGAACGGGCCGTTGATCACGCGGACGGCATCGAACGGCTCGCGCTCCACGGGCCCGGCCAGGTGGGCGGCCGTACCGATCGCGGCGCGCATAAAATCGGAATAATAAGCCCAGTTAAGGGTAATCGCCTGGTCGGAAGTCGTGTGGTAGTACGGAGTGAAATCGTCGCCATCCTCGATCGCCAGGATGGCGGCATAGCCCTGATTCCAGAACGAGGAGTGATCGCTATACGTCACCCCGTTGGCCTTGATGACCGGCTCCAGATTCGTGATGCCGTATACGGCCACGACGTTCGTGAACACGGCGGCGATGGCGCGATCGCCGGCATATCCGGGATTCGACGTCAACCGTGTATCGAGCCACAGGACGCCATCATCGTTTCCGTCCCAGGAAATCATGTCGAGGTTCAGCACGGCCACGATGTCGTCGCCCGCTCCGACGCACTGGGCGGCGTAGGCCGCGCTCCCCAGCATGCCCTGCTCCTCGCCCGTGAAGAGAATAAAGCGCACCGTCCGCTCGAAGGTGAAATCGCGAAACAGGTCCACCGCCATGAGCACGGCCAAGGACCCGCTGGCATTGTCATCCGCGCCGGGGCCCGTCGCTCCCGAGGCCCAGTCGTCCAGGTGCGCGCAGACAATGATCACCTCGGACGAGGAGGTCGTCCCGGGCAGGGTCGCAATCACGTTGCGATTGCTGTACCCGGAGGCCGTCCAGACCCTCTGGGTCGCGGGCAGGCCCAAGGCGCTGAAATATTCGTGCATAAAGCAGTTGGCCCGTTCGATCGGCCGGACGGACGACGTGTGTCGCGTGCGGATGTTGGTGTAGGACCCGTCCGCTACCGCCGGGGCGGGACCGGTCAGCTCGTTCATGGCAGAGGCCAGGGCGTTTGTCGTGATCCGGCCGAGCATCTCCTGCACCAACGGACTGACCGTCATGGCCTGCTGTTCCTTCTCCTTGAGCAGGCGAAGACGCGGCGACTTGAAAACGAGGGGTTGGTCAGGGAGCCAATCCACTTCGAAGCCCATCCCGGCCAGCGTCTCGGTATCCCCGGGGCTCCCCGCCCTGATCAGCAGGCAGCGGCCGTCATCCAACAGGACCTCGAAGCGCCCGGCGGCGCGGGCCCGCGCGTCGGGCCTGCGAGGATAGGCCAACAGGTAACGGGCGCCATCCGCGCTCGAGTCGAGAACTTC
>JAHJJH010000003.1 GCA_018823105.1 Verrucomicrobiota bacterium
CCACGGGAGCGCCTGTCTTCGGTCTGAACGTGACGCCCTACTGGAATACCGGGTCATCGGCCACGGTAAATGTTTACCGGATTACGAAGTAGGGGGATGTCCCAAGTTCCAGATCCCAAGTCCTGGGAAGGCTCCGGCTTTACTGCGCCAGCAACTCCTGCACGGCCAGGCGCAGGCGGGCCAAGTCCTCACCGGTCATCTTGTAGGGGTTGCCGACGTTGGGCTGCACGGCCTGGACAAAGTCGGCCAGTTGCTCCCGGGTCCAGCCCATCTTGTCCTGGAGCAGGAGCAGGTATTCGATGTCCTGCTGGAGCCGCCGCACGGCTTTCAGGCGCAGGGAAGGCAGCGGGCCGTCGCCGCCACAGAGTCGCCCGTTGTGCATAAGGGCCTGGGGCTGGCCGGCGGCGGGATCGTCCACCGTCGTCGTGGTCTCGCGGAGGGTCCAGCCGTCCGCGCCCTTCAGGAAGGACCGCAGGACGCCGGCCAGGGTGGACAGCGGGGTCTCGTTGAGGGGCATGAACTCGTTTTGAATCCAGAGCGTCTCGCCGGACGCCGCGCCCCCCGGCGTCGCCAGCCCTGGCGCGGCGCGCGCGCGGAGGAGATCCCAGGCCGCCGTGCTGCGGTCACTTACGGACAGCACCTTGAAAAGGCCGCGTCCATAACCCGCCAGCGCGGCGGCGTCGGGAACTGTTACGCGGAATACCAAGGGCGGGCCGGCCGGGACCATTCGCGCGTACATTTCCAAGGCGAGGAAATCGTCGCGGAAAAGCGGTTGGCCAAGGGACCAGGGCGGGGGCTGGCCACGATAGGTGTTGGTCGGCATGTTGACCAACCAGACGTGCACGGCGGTCCCGGTCCAGCCCCGGTCCTTGAAGTGGGACTGGAATCGATCCAGCATCGTGGTCCAGGCCGCGCGGTAATCGGGCGAGAGACACTCGGCGAGTTGCGCGGTATCGCCGGTGAACAGACGGAGGCCATCCGGGCGGGCCGTCAACGCGTCGTCGCAGGTCAGCCCCTTCGCCAGGGGCGTGGGCCAGCTTTCGAAGACGGGGAGCCACAAGTGCGAAAGTGGGAAAGTGGGAAGGTGGGAAGGTGCGAAGAGGCGGCCGGTGAGGAGGCGATCGAATTGAGCGTCCCACGGGGCCCACGTCTTCACGGTGAGGCCGGTGCCGGAGCCGGATAGCGGCGGGCAGAGCCAGGGCGCGGCGGCGCCCTGGCTGAGGTAAGGCCGCACGGACAGCACGCAACGATGTTCGCGGGCCAGTTGGTGATACTGGTTTTCGATCTGCACCCCCTGCTCCCGCGAGACCAATTCTTTCCGATTGTGGTACCGGGCCAGGACGGGCGGCGCCTGCAATTCCACGGTGAATCGCGGCCGGTCGGGTAGCCGGACAGGCAGGATCTTCAGCAACACCAGGACATTCACTTCCGGCGTCTTGCCGTCAGCCAGGACCAACCCGCCGCGATAGAGTCCCGGCGGTGCGTCCGGCGGCACCGGCAACTCCGCGTACACGACGTGATGGGCCTGGTCAGGCATGCGCCCGGCAAAAACGGATTTTTCGGGATCAAAACGATCCGCCAGGGGGAGGAGCTGATCCACGTGCCAGGCCAGCGGCGAGCGGCGGGTGGGAAAATGGGTGCAGCCGCTTTCGTAAAAACGGAAGGCCAGGGAAGAGACGGGCCCGGCCGAGGCTTCAAAGGCCGAAGACCGCACATGAAGAGGCGGGAAGGCGGTCCACAGCCGGCTGAACATCATCTGGAATCCGACCGTTTCGCCGGCGGCGGCCTGGAGGTGGATCGTCCGGGAGCTTCGATCCCAAAGCAGCGACTGGTCGGTCCGCCTGGCGGCCAGGTCGGGCGGGCCATCGAGGATTTCGCCGCTGCCGGGGTTCAGCCCGTCCGTCTCCGCCAACACGCGGAACGCGAGCGCGCCGCCGACCACCTCGATGGGCCGGGCGTCAAACAGGGCCGCTTTCTCGACCACCGGAAAAGAAAGTCGGGCCGGGGTCTTCGTCGTAGTCTCCGCCACCGGCCCCGGCGTGCCCCCTTCGTCCAGGGCGCGCACGAAAAAGGTGTAGGCGGTATCCGGCTTCAACCCATGGAGGATCATCCGCTCGGCCGCGCCGGCCGCGGCGGGCCAGGGCACCTGGTGCGGTGGAGCGGAGGCGGCTTTTTCGAATGTGGCCGGAGCGGGCGCAAAGCGCACGTCATAGCGGAAGGCGCGGCCGACCGGCCCGTCGTCACCCGGCGCCGTCCACTCCAGCACCACGCCGGCAGCCTGGGGTCGGCGCAGGGCGACGTGTGCGCGAGCCTTGAGATCGGCGGGGGCGGCCGGCGGCACGAAGTCCTGCGGGACGCCCTGGACCTCGATGAAATGCGCCTCGTCGGACATCTCGCGGCTGGATATTGCGAAGGCGCTGTCGATCTGGCCCTTTTCGTCGCTGATGGCGAGACTGTCGGCCGCGCCACAGACGAGCGCCTGGACGAGGACCGGATTGAGCGGTACCTCGACCCACGGGTTCTCCCCGGTGGAAGGCGCACGCGGCTTGGACACCGCGAACAGGTAGCCGGGTTGGCCGCGAAGGAGATGGGTAAACGGGGGCCTGTCCGCCCGCCAGGGCACGCGGTTGAAATGGGCCCAGCGAAAAGTGGCCCCGCCGGAGGGGGCCTCGGCCGGCGTAGACGTACCTTCCTCCCACGGGGCACTCAGGGTGGAAAATCCGAGCGTGTGGGGTTGGCCACTGCGGATCCGGGCGCGCCACGCAGCCCGGTGAATGGTCCATCCGCGGATCGACGCCGTATCATACCGCGCGAGGACAAAGCTCTCGTTCCCTTTCACCGGCAGTTCGCCCAGCCGGCCTGCGTTGCGCTCCGGCGCCGTGCCCGGGTTGACCTGGATGCAGGTGTCGGCCAGCGCAAGGAGGCGGATGGTCTGCAATTCGCCGGGCCTGACGGGCGGAAGAGCCAGCGCGGGCGGGGCGGAAACGGCGATGACCAGGGCACCGGTTTCCAGCACCACGGGAACCTGGGCCACGGCCGGCGGTGCGGCGGTACGGGGCGACTCGGGAAGCGGCGGGGCCGGCCTGGAGAAATCCATTTTAACCGTCGGGCGCGGCGCGCCGGCATCACGTCCAGATCCGGAGATAACGCGAGCGCCCGGCGGCAAGTGCCGGGGGGAGATTCGCGACGGCTTTTTCTCCTGCCGCACCTGGGCCACGCCCATCCAGATGAAAATCCCGAGCGCCGTGGCGGCGATCAATGCCGCGATAAAAATGATGATGTCGGACCCTGAGGCCGTTCCTTTTTTTCGAGTGGTCATTGTGCAGAAGGAGTGTTCAGTGTTCGGTGTTCAGTGTTCGGGGGGGGCGGCAAGAAAGGATAAGAGTGAACGTCCAACAATCTTTGCACCTTCACACTTTTGCACTTTGCCACTTTGTCACTTCTCCAGCGCCTGCACCCCCAGGGTCACGCATCCATAGCCCGGGGTTTGCCCCGACACCTTGATCTGGCAATCCATGAGCTGCCAGGGCGGGCGGGTCCCGTCGCCCTGTAATTCGGCCAGGAGCCGGCTGATGTCGGCGAGCGCTACCGGGTCGAGACTGAACTCCGCACGACGCGCCACCCAGCCGGACGCCGCTTCTTTTTCCTCCCTGGAATGGACCGCTGACGGGAGGCCGGGAAACACGCGGCCGACAATTTCCCGCAGGGGAACCGGGCTGTGGTTCGGCATCCGTTCGAAAAACGCCACGGCCCCTTCTTCGTGGCGCTTCCCGGCCTGCAACTGCGTCATTTGCGCGAGGTCCTCCAGTTTTGCCCGGATCTGCTCCGCCACCGGGGGGGTCCGCCACATGGCGCGCGCCGCCAGGATAATCCCCAGCAGGAGCAGCGCGATCGCCACGACCCGGAAGCCCTGGTCCCGGTTCATGGCGCGCGTCCTCCTTTGAGGCTGAAATGAACCTTCTCATCCAAGCCGGCGTCCTGACGCTCGACGACGACGTGGAGACCGCGCCGCCGGAAAGGCTCGGCCAGCCGCTCGCAGCGATCCCAGTCCGCAGCGGCGCCGCGCAGCGTCACGGCCCCCGCCGAAAGATCAAGGAAATCGAGCGCCAGTTCCTGGGCCCGGGCGGTTTGCAGCGTCTCTACCAGCAGCGAAGCCAGGGAAGGCTCGAACGCCTCCAGGAACGGCCGGGAAAGTCCCGCGCGGTCCTGCAACGCCTGCCGCGTTACGCGCAGTTCCTGGCCGTACAGCAGATGAACATCCGGCGCCAGGGACGCGGCGACGGTCTCCAACTCCGCCTGGACATTCGCCTTGCGGGTTTCCAACACCCGGGGCCACGCCAGGCCCAAGCCGCACAGCACCAGGCCGGCCGCCGCGATGGCGGCCGAGGTCCGGCGGGACTCGCGGAGTCTTTGCCGTTCAATCGCCGGATGCGTGAGGGGGCCGGTCCGGAAGTTGCACGGCCACCCGCCGCCCAGCAGGGCCCGGGTCGCCAAGGCGCGCTGCAGGAAGGCGGCCGGCTCCGCATGCCGCAGGAAAGAGAAGTCACCGAGTTCAAGCAAATGATGCTGCAACTCCTCCAGCAGCGCCACGTCCTCCGCGCCGGGACCGGTCCAGACCCACTCGACGGACGACGGCGCCTCGGACGCCTGCGACTGGAGAATCTGTCGGACCCGGCTGATCACGCGCTGGATCGTCGGGTCGGTGGAGGGCTGGCCGGCGGCCTGCCACAAGGACTCCACCGGACGGACGCTGTGCGCCCCGATGAACCGGTCGTTCCCCTGCCCCCCGACGCCCGTCTCGCCCAGGGCCAGGGCCAGGTGGTCCGGGTAGACGGCGGCGACCACGCGCCGTCCCGGTCCGCACGGCGGCTGCTCCAGAAGGCTCTGACTCCAGATCGCCAGGCCCTCGTGATCCAGGATCACGGGCTCTACGCCGAGGGCGGACAGGGTCTCCAATTTCCGGCGGACATCCGAAAGGCGTGCCGCGACGGCCAGGGCTTCCACTTCCCCCTGCGCGGTGCGTCGAATCCAGGGGAAGAGGTGAACGCAGTCCTCGATCGAGAAGGGAAGCTGGATGTCGAGCAGCGAGGGCAGAACTTTTTTCGCCTTGGCGACGGAGGCCAACGGCGCGCGGAGCCAGCGCGTGAGGCACTCGTGAACGGGCAGACAGGCCGTAACGATCACCTCCGGTCCGCCGGCGCGCCCCCCGGCGTCGCCAGCCCTGGCGCGCGGCGACCATTCCGCCACCCGGGCGCGGGCGGCTTCCGCATCGTCGAGCGACACGTCCAGCAGCGTCTCGTGGCGCAGCGTCCGCCGGAGCCGCTCCGAGCGGCCGATCCGGAGCCGGCCGGCCGAAAGGTCCACGGCCAGGCCCACGCGAGCGAGGGTGCCGGCCCCGTTCATCCGGCCGCCCTCCCCGCCCACCACTGCACGACCATGACGCGTCCATCCGGATGCCGAAAGGCCAGCACCCGGAGGCGCGCGGACTGATCCTCGGCATCCGCCCGCACCTCGATGCGGAAAAACCGGCTGTGCACGGAAAGGTAGGGGCTGACGGCCTGGCGCACCGCCGGTTCCGCCATGGCCAGCACGGGATCCACCGAACGCCACGGCGCGCGCGCCCGGCCGACCAGGATCAGGCTGACCAGTTGATCCTGGTTGATCCCCAGCACGCCGCGCAACACGTCCACGCCGGCGGTGTTGAGATTGACGGTCACGGGCGCATCGCGCTGCGCCGGGATGACGGTCACCTGGTCCACGAGGTCGGCCTGGAAAGCGGCGCGGGCGGCGTAGCGGGGCCTGCGGACAAAAACGCTCCGGTCGAAACCGCGCACGGCGAGGAGTTCGGGCCATGAGAACAGCCATCGGTTCGCCGCCGCGTACGGGGGTTTCAGCTCCCGGTAGTAATCGCTTTCCCAGGCGCCTTCCTCGTTGTCATCGAGCCAGTCCCCCAGGGCGTCCACCTTGCTCACGGGTTCGAAATCGCCGCAGAGCGTCATCAGGTCCATGAGTATCTCCGCCGCCGGGCGGCGGGCGGGACGCGGAGGCAGGGCCAGGTTGTTGAGATCGAAGAAACGGTTCTCGTCCTCCACCCACGTCCACGTGGTCAGGCCGGTGGGATCGCTGACCTCGACGGAGGCCGCCCAGGCTTCGTTCGTATAATCCACCGCGAGGTCGGGGTCGTCGGCGAGGCGCTGGAGGGCCTGGCGGGCGGCATCCGTGGCCGCCAGTTCGAGCCGGACCTGGAGCAGGGCCTGCTGTTCGCGGCGCAACGCGAGGCGGGCGGAGACCTGGGCTTCCAGGACGAGGGCGGAAACGAGGACCAGGACCAGCAGGACCAGCACCAGGACCATGCCGTCCCGTCCGGAAGCGGAGCGGCGGTGTCGGAAGTGGCGTTCGCGGAAAGATTCGAGCGGCCATCGGATCAGCAAACACAGGAGCCCGCCGCCGGAATAG
>JAHJJH010000064.1 GCA_018823105.1 Verrucomicrobiota bacterium
CGTGCGCGATGCCGCCCAGGCCGCCCACCTGCGCGAGCGCCTGCCCGCCGCCGCCCGCGACGCCTGGAAGGAGATCGAGCCCCTGGCCGCGGCGTACGTCGAAGAGCACCTGGACGAGGACCCGGGCGAGGTTCTCTACCGGTTCATCAAGGTGTTTTACGACGAGTACGCCGTCGAGACGTTCGAAAACGCCGAGCGCCGGCTGGAGGACCTGGACGCGCTGATCGACTACACCACGAAGTTCGAAACCGCCGAGGCGTTCTTGAGCGAGACCGCGCTGATGACGAACCTCGACGCCGAGGCCGAGACCGTGCAGGGCGAGCCGGAGGACGCCATCAAGTTGAGCACGATCCACCAGGCCAAGGGCCTGGAATGGGACGTGGTGTTCATCCTGTGGCTGGCGGACGGGATGTTCCCCTCCAGCCGGGCGATGGAGGAAACCGGGGGCCTGGCCGAGGAGCGGCGGCTTTTCTACGTCGCCACGACCCGGGCCCGCGACCAGCTTTTCCTGTGCGTCCCCGAAATCCGCCGCACGCGCGACGGGGGCGTGATGTTCCACACCCCCTCCCGGTTCGTCCTGGAGATCCCCGGCGGCCTGCTCAAGGAAGAGAACGTGGGGTTTATCTAAAACCCAGTCTTGTCATTCCGAGCGCAAGCGAGGAATCTCCTCCTCCCCCACACGTCGGCCCCCGCGGCATCCGGCCGGCAGGCCATGGAGATCCCTCGCTTCGCTCGGGATGACAAACCCGCACGGGCTGGCCGTTACAACTTTTTTCCCCTCACGGCCCCGGCGGCGGGGCGTAGGGCGCGACGACACGGTACATCTTCAACCGTTCGACGGGGTTGGTGTCCGCCTGCTCGTTGGCCAAGTTAGTAAGGAAAACAGGACGGGAGTCTTTTTCTTAGAAAAGACTCCCGACCCCTTTTCATCCTTTTCATCGCGGCCTTACCTCAACGGTGAATTCACCGCCTTGATGCGATAATAGCCTTCCTGGATCGAGTCCACCGCGTTGGTTACCACGATCACGCCGTCCTCCCCGGGCAGGACCACGCAACCCGCAAGATTTGACCACGCGCCGACCAACAGCGAGTCTCTGAACTGCACCGTGTAGTCCACGGGGACCGCCGACGTCCACGCACAAACAAGGTCACCGCTTCCTTGGAAGGAGATTTCAAGGAATAGACTTTCCGGCGGCGGGAACCATTGCTCAAAGACATACGCGGAGCCGGAGCCGCCGCCCGCGTCATCATCACCGTATGCGCCGACCACCACCACGTGGCCGGCCACTGATACCGAATGGCCGAAGTAATCGTCCGCAGCGCCATCCGAAGCCGTCAGCTTGGCCACCTGACCCCACGCGTTCGTGCCCCCCGCGTTGCGCTCGAATATATACGCTGAACCGGAAGCGCTTCCCACATCATCATCCTGGTATGCGCCGACCACCGCCACGTCGCCATCTAATGAAACCGACGAGCCGAAGTAATCGCTTGCCGTGCCATCCGAGGCCACGATTTTGCCTACTTGGCCCCACGCATTGGTGCCCCCGGCGTCACGCTCAAAGACGTAAGCGGAACCGGACGCGTTTCCTGCGTCACCATCCCGGCGTGCGCCGACCAGTGCCACATCGCCGGCTACCGATACCGAATAGCCGAACCAGTCGCCCGCCGCCGCATCCGAGGCCGTCAGCTTGGCCACCTGGCCCCATGCATTCGTGCCCCCGGCGTTGCGCTCAAAAACATACGCGGAGCCGGAAGCACTTCCCACGTCATCATCGCCGTCTGCGCCGACCACCGCCACGTCCCCGGCCACCGCGACCGAACAGCCGAAAGAATCGCCTGTCGCGGCATCCGAGGCGGTCAATTTGGTCACTTGCCCCCATGCGTTCGTGCCCCCGGCGTTGCGCTCGAAAATATATGCGGAACCGGCCCCCCCCTATGGCATCGTGGGTCGCACCGACGAGTGCCACGTCACCGTCCACCGACACCGAATAGCCGAAGAAGTTGCTCGCCGCGCCATCCCAAGCAGTCAGCTTGCCCCACAGATGCCCCTTTCCCTGTATGGCGAAATTGTACGGGTTCTCATCGCTATCGCTGTTGTCGATGCTCAGATTAGCCGTGCGCAACCCCGTGCCGCCCGGCGAAAACACCACGTTGAAGGTTGTGCCGGCGTTGGCCTCCACCGGCGAGCCAGGCTGCACCGACACCGCAAAGTCGGCGGCATGCGTCCCGCTGACCGCCACCCGGTCGGGCGTCCCAGTCAACGTCAGACTCGCGCTGCCGGAGTTGGTGATAACGAAGGTGTTCGTGATCGAGTTGCCCAACGTCAGCGTTCCGAAATCGGTGCCGTCGGCCGCGCTCTGCGCGCTGTCCCCATCTCCAATCTCCAGCCCGTGCCCCCACACATCCATCTCGGGAGTGGCCCTGCCGGTTCCCTGGATAGTGAAGTTGTATGGGTTCTCGTCAATGTCGTCGTTGTCGATGCTCAACTCGGCCGTGCGCAATCCCGCCCCGCCCGGCGCGAAGACCACCTTGAACGTGGTGTATGCGTTCGTCGCCACCGGCGAGCCGGGTTGCACCGACACCGTGAAATCAGCGGCGTGCGTGCCGCTGACCGCCACTTTATCGGGCGTGCCGGTCAGGGTGAGGC
>JAHJJH010000065.1 GCA_018823105.1 Verrucomicrobiota bacterium
CTGATTCAAGTCATAAGAACATTCGTTCTAAGTGCCGATAAGTGGAAATGAGTGGTTACATCTTCTCTTCATCCAAAACCTGTAACCACTAATTCACACTGATGAGCACTGATTCAAGTCATAAGAACATTCGTTCTAAGTGCCGATAAGTGGAAATGAGTGGTTACATCTTCTCTTCATCCAAAATAGGGAACCACTGATTCACACTGATGAGCACTGATTCAAGTCATAAGAACATTCGTTATAAGTGCCGATAAGTGGAAAGGAGTGGTTACATCTTCTCTTCATCCAAAACCGGGAACCACTGATTCCAATCACAAGACCATCCGTTTCCATTCCAGACCACCGGCAGATCCAAAATTAATCAGGTAGCCAACTTTCATGCGGCTGGCTTTCAAGTAGTTGAGAAGCTGGGCTTCGTGCTCCTTGCCCAGTTGCTGAACGGCCTTCAGTTCGGCCACGATCCCGCTATAAACAACCAGATCAGGGAAGTACTGCTGTTGAAGCGGTTCTCCTTTATATCGTATCTGCAACCCGGGCTTGGTCTGAAAGGGAATACCGCGAGCCGTCAATTCCTTCTCCAGGCTCTCCTGGTAAACATCTTCCAGAAACCCATGGCCGAGATCGTTATAAACTTCGAAGGCGGCGCCCATCAACAGGTATCCCTCCCGGCTGAATAGCTCGTCCATATTCATTATAAATGCGGATAAGTGGAAATGAGTGGTTACGTCTTGGCTTCATCAAGGGAGACGCTCACCAGGCACAAGCCTTGACGATCAGCTTGCGCGATGATTTTCTCGCGCTCCAGCAAAATGGTGCGCCGGGCCTCCACGGCCAGCGCCGAGGCCTTGATCCTGCGCAGTGACCGGAAGGTGTGCAGTCCGACCACGGGGATATCGAACCGCATATCGTGTCCGCGCTTGGCCACCTTGACCACCACGGCGCCCGGCCCGCCCAGTTTCCCGGCGCGCCGGATGGCGGCATCCGTCCCTTCGAAAGCCTCGACGGACAGGATGGTCCCGTTCTTGATCACCACGGTCTGCCCGATTTCAAGGCCGCTGGTCATCTTGGCCACCTTCAGGCCGAGTTCGATGTCGGCCTGCTCGCGGTCGGTCGGCGGGCGCCGGCCGAGCAGGCCGGGCGCGGGCATGGCGGACTCCATGAACAGGTGCGCGGGCAGCAATTCGACGCCGTTCTTTTTCAGTTCCTCGCCCACGGCGCCGAAGATGGTGTGCGCGTTGCGCTCGCGCAGACCGGCGAGGAGATTCATCATCGCCCGGTCCATGCGCAGGCTGAACAGGTGGGTCGGCTTGATCTGGCCGGCCATGACGGCCTGCCGCACCGCACTCCGGCGGAAGGCGTCCAGCATCGCCCCCAACTGGCCGAGGCGTATCCAGGCCACTTCATCCACGACCCGCGCGATCGCCGGGTCGGTCTCCCAGCGGAAGGCCACGGCGAACAGGCGGCGCACGCCCTCGCGGCGCGACGCTTCCGCCAGGAGGCGCGGGTAGGCGCCGCGCCCGGCAATGATCCCCAGCGATTCTGGTATGGGCCCCTCCATCCGTCCCCTCCTCTGCCGCTACGGCCGCTCCACGCCAAGGCGGTAGATCCTGTGCGCGGCGCCGTTGGTGTCCGTGACCGACACGACCTCGCCGGTGGCGGGCCAGCGCACCAGGAGGTCCAGCCAGTTCGACGTCATCAGGTCCGCCGAGTAGCTTACCGTATAGAGCCGCTGTGTCGAGGCCCGGAAGGTGAGCACATTGGTCGCCCCCACCACCAACCGCATGACTTCGAAGAGCGAAGCGGGCGATCGGGGATCTGTATCGGCAATACATTCGCCGGAATTTGGAAACCGATCACTATCCGGGTCGCCCTCGGGACCGTTGTCCGGATTATTCCCCCCGTCGTCAAAAGGATCCAACTCGTGTTGCTGCTCCCAATAATCGGGCAATCCATCGTCATCCAGATCGCCGTCGCTGTAAATAAACCAGTTCGCGCCTTCCGACCAGAAGCTGGGCTGGCCGGATGGATCAAAGAAGCGGATGCGCCAGTAGTGGGTGGCCCCCATAGTCAGGGGAGGGCCCGCGTAGGCGATGTCGGGGCTGCGCGCGCCATCGGCCACGGGGCCGATGGGCTGGGCGCCGCCTTCGGAAATTAGCCGGGTCAGGAAGACTTCGTAGTCGTAGTAGCCGCTGTTGGTCTGGCCGTCAAAGCTGCCGAGGGTGAAGCCGGAAGCATAGACGTTGCCCCAGGTGTCGGCGGCAATGCCCGCGGTGTTTTCGTAGTTGGTCGAGCCCCAACGATGGGTCCAGATCAGGTCGCCGGACGGACCGATCTTGCAGGCGACCGGGTCGTAGTCGCCGATGGGCTCATGGCCGTAAAATGGATCTTTTGTGCCGCCCAACAAGTAGGCGTTGCCTTCCCCATCCACCGCCACTTGCGCACCCCAGTCGTCGTATGGCGATCCCAAGACGCGCGTCCAGATTTCGTCACCGTCCGTCGTCAGTTTGACAACGAAGAAATCCTGACCGCCCTGGTTGGTCTGGCCGCCGAACGAGCCCCACGTTCGCCCGCTGATGTAGAGATGGCCTTGCGGGCCGAAGGCAATCCCTCGCCCTTCTTCGGTGCTGCCGGAGCCCAGCAGGCGGGTCCAGACCTGGTCGCCGGCGGGGGAAAACTTCGTCACGAAGGCATCGCGGCCGCCATTATTGGTCTGACTACCGAACGAGCCGTCGGTGCGGCCGACCACGTACACAAAGCCCTGGGTATCCACGACGAGGCCGCCCCGAGGCTCATCCGCGTCCGTTGAGCCCCAGAGGCGCGTCCAAAGCCGGTCGCCTTCCGGGCTGAACTTGGTCAGGAAGCAATCAATCAAGCCATTGAAAGGCTGCCCGTCCATCGGATTGATCGTATATCCGGTCGCGTACACGCAGCCCGCCGTGTCCACGCCGACACCGAAGGTGCGTTCTTCATCCACGGTACCCCAGAGGCGAACCCATTCTTGCGAGCCTTGCCAAGAGAGCCGGGTCAGGCAGGCATCATAGTGGCCCGCATTGGTTTGACCACCGAGCGTTCCCATTGTCTCTCCCGACACATACAGGCAGCCGCGCGCCTCATCCAAGGCGATGGCCTTGGCAAACTCCATCTCGGGCGTGCCCCACATCTGCGTCCAGAGTCTTTGGCCGTGGAGATTGAACTTGCAGAGGGCATTGTCGAATTGTCCGGCATACGGTTGCCCGTCGAAACTGCCCCACGCGTTAAGGGCGACGTGGATGTTTCCGGCGGCGCCAACGGTGACCGGACCGCCCCAATCCGAACTGCTGCTACCCCAGACACGGCTC
>JAHJJH010000066.1 GCA_018823105.1 Verrucomicrobiota bacterium
CCGTTCTATATTCTCGGCACCAATGAATCCTGCGTGGTTCTTACGTATGTTCCCCGCGCTCACCGCCTGTCGCAGGTTATCCTCCGGGCGTTGGCCCTGGTCGAGCCCGCGGAAGACTCCCCCACCGAAGCGGTGACTTTTCAAGGTGCCGGAGGAGGAACATGAGCGCGAGCGAATGGGCGGACTTCTTTGACGGGCATGCGCCGATCTACGATGAAAATCCTTTTACCAAGAATACATTGGCGGAGGTCTCCTTCCTGACCCGGGAACTGGATCTGAAGCCCGGCGCGGCGATTCTGGATGTCGGTTGCGGCACGGGCCGACACGCTGTCGAACTCGCCCAGCGGGGTTGCCGGGTCACGGGGGTGGACATATCGGCGGGCATGCTGGAGCAGGCGCGGAAAAGGTCCGAGGCGGCCGGCGTCAACGTGACCTGGCGCCAGGCGGACGCCGCCCTCTATTCCGCGGACGAGTTGTATGATGCGGTCATTTGCCTGTGCGAAGGGGCCTTCGGGCTCCTGGGCGGCGACGATGATGCCCTGGGCCAGCCGGCGGCGATTCTCCGGAATGCCGCCGCGGCCATGAAGCCGGGCGCGAAATGTCTCTTCACGGTGCTCAACGGATTCCGCATGGCCCGCCAATTCAAGCAGGAAGACGTGGCCGCCGGCCGGTTCGATCCGCTGACCCTGACGGAAGCCTCGCAGTGCGCCCCGGGGAGAGATTCGCCCATGAGGGAACGGGGCTTTGTCCCGACAGAACTGGTGCTGCTGTTCGGGGCGGCCGGCCTGAAGGTCCTTCACCTCTGGGGCGGGACCGCGGGGAACTGGGGGCGCGGGCCGCTCGAACTCGACGAGATGGAGATCATGGTCGTGGCGCAGAAACCGGCCGCACGATAACAAGCTGGCAGGATGGCCTTTCCTGAAGCCGTCGGGACGGGTATCGTACAAAAGGTTAACCGCCTGCGTGGGGAAAGGAGCCGGTCATGGACCCTCTACTCGGTGCCGTGGAGAAGTTCCGGAGCGCCCAGAAGGCCGAACAGAAAGCGGAGTTTGCCGCGGCCAAGGCGGACAGCCTGGTCCAACGCCTTGAGCGCCTGGAAAAAACCATCGAGCGCCTGGCCCACCTTAATCGCGCGATCTGGGAAATCTTGAGCGAGGCGGCCAATCTCACGGAGCAGGACCTGAAAGAGCGGCTCAAGGCGATTGCGGCGGAGCAGACCGCGGCGAGCCGACAGGGCAAGCTCGCGCCGCCCTGTCCGAAGTGCCATCGCCCTCTGGAGCGCGGGAGGGACACCTGCGTCTATTGCGGTGCGCCGCACGACGCCGGGAGCGTGTTTGACATCCTGCCTTGAGGGAACGCAGGCGAAGGGGACCTCATGTCAAAGCGGATGAGTTGGCTGGCGCTGATCTACTGGGTGATATTCGGGATCTTTCTCTACAGCGACCTGTATCTGTCGCGGCCGAACGTGGGGCTGCTCATCAAGGCGCTGTTTCCCCTGGCGTGTCTTGCCAATCTGTTCGGACTGGTCATGGCCCTTTCCCTATGGAAAGTGCGCAGGCGCGAAGCCGCCGGGCTCCTTCTGCTGAACGGCCCGCCCCTGGCCGCCGTGGCGTACGGCATCTGGTGGCTTTTTTTCGGACTGAAGATCTAGCCCTGGACCTGTGCGGGCCGGCCGCGTAACCGGGGAGACACACCACATGATCGAAATCATCAAGGCGCGGGACCGGCATTTTTCGGACTTCGGCTGGCTCAAAACCTACTGGCTGTTTTCCTTCGCCGACTACTTCAATCCCCGGAATATCCAGTTCGGCGCCCTGCGGGTGTTCAACGACGACGTGGTGGCGCCGGGGAACGGCTTTCCCACCCACCCGCACGAGGAGATGGAGATCATCACGATTGTCCTGGCCGGGGAGATGACCCACCAGGACAGCATGGGCAACAAGGCGATGATCCGTGCGGGCGACGTTCAGCGCATGTCCGCCGGCACGGGGCTGACGCACTCCGAATTCAACCTGGCCCGGGATCCGGTGCATTTTTACCAGGTGTGGATTTTCCCGGACACCCCCGGCCTCCAGCCGAGCTATGACCAGCGCTCCTTTGATCCCGCCCAATGGAAGAATACCCTCTGCCCGGTGGCTTCCGGCCGGCGCATGCCCGGCGCCGTGACTTTTCACACCGACGCCACGATCTACCGAGCCGCCCTGGAGAAGGGCCGCCGGATCGCGTTCGAACAGACCCGGGGTCGACGCATCTTCGTGTACCTCACCCAGGGAGAACTGCTGGTCAACGGGCAGGATTTGGAGGAGAAGGCCCAGGCCCGGATCGACATGGAGGATTCCCTGGCCATCGAGGCGCGGGCCCCGTCCGAACTGATCCTTGTTGACGTGCCTTCCTGCAAGGGGTGGGGATACGATCAGCAGACCCTGCGCGGCGCGCAACGGACCGTTTAACTTCCGCGGCTTTCCCGGTTACTTATACGGTACAGTTGCGCGTGTAGTCCCCGGGGTGGCCCGGCGCGCGCAGGGAGGCGTCGTTGATCATGGATGGCCGCCGATTGGGTTTTATACTACTGGCCTTGGCCCTATGCCCTCCCGGGGTATACGGCCAGGAATGGGTTCCCCTGCGAAGCGGGCTTCTGTCCGCCGCCCGGGTGCAGGTCCGCGATTCGACGACGAATGGCTTAACCCTCCTGGCGGAGCCCCCGGGCTTCGTCCGCGGTTCGGCCATTCTCCCGGATGGACG
>JAHJJH010000067.1 GCA_018823105.1 Verrucomicrobiota bacterium
AACTCACCGCTGGCAAAGCTGTTCGCTCCCCAGAAATTCGCCAGCAGGGGATGCACGCACTGCTCGCGGAAACTGGTCAGGCCGTCGGCGTCCGGATCGGCGCCGGAGTCATCCGCCACCACGGGATCCAGACCGTGGCCGGATTGATACTCGTAGGAGTCAATGAGCTTGTCGCCATCGCTGTCGTAATGCAGCGGATAGGTGAAATCATCTTCGCCGAACGCGGGCTGGGTGAAGGGGTTTTCCTTCGTCGCGCAGGACAGCCCGCTGTAGATACAGCCCGGCCCGAGCATTTCCTCCGCGCTGGTCAAGCCGTCGCCGTCCGGATCGGCCCCGGGCGCATTATCGGGATTGACGGTTCCGTCATCGCGGGGATCCAGGCCCACATAGACTTCCCAGGCATCCCCCATCCCGTCGCCATCGGTATCGCCGTTCTGGGGATTGGTGAGCGCCGACCGTTCCACGTAGTCCGACATGCCGTCGCAATCGCTGTCCACGTCCTCCAGGCACCCCCCCGGCTCCAGGACCGCCCCCGCGGGCGCCGTCGCCGCGGTGCGCCAGCCGAAATAGGTCAATACGCCGTTGACGTCCGTGCTCCACCCGTCCCACTCCTGGCGATTGGTCAGACCGTCGCCGTCCTTGTCGTCGCCGGGGCCATAACCGCCCAGGTAATCGCCCGTGGAGGGGCTGACATAATCATTGGCCGTGGCGAAGGCCAGGTAGGAATCGGCCCGCACGTAATTACACTGTGCCCAGGCGGGGGCAGCGCTCCAGCCAAGCAGGCCGATGCAACAGACCCACAACACCAGGCGGAAGAACACGGGCCGACGGGTAATATTCTGGACGGCCTTGGGTTTCATGGGGACCTCTTTGTATCAGGCGTTTGAGTTCAAAATCGTGGAACACGTAACAATCGCAATTACTCCGGCCCTTCCATCGCCTCGGTTTTTCGTTCCTCGATGGCTTCCTCAACGGCTCTTCCCTCTTCGGCGGCTTTTCTTTCGGCGGCGGCGATCACCGCCAGCACGCGCGTACGCAACTGCATCTCCTGAAAGAGCTTTGCCTTGGCCTTGACGGCTTCCTCGGCCTTGGCTTTGACGTCCGGAAGTTCGTCAATGACCTGCTCCAGTTTGCGCTGCAGCGCGGCCATTTCCTCCCGCACGGCGAGCACGGCTTCGCTTTGCTGCGCGGCGATGCGCAACTCGCGCACCTGACCGGCCAGCTCCTGGGCCGCGGCCGCCAGCTTCGGGATGTTCTCCTCGATGGCTTGCGCCTTGGCCCGCAGTTCGTCCAGAGCCAACGAAGCGAGCTCCGCCACTTTCGTCTCGAGCGTGTCGGGGACGACGGCCGGCTCCGGCGTGGGGGCAGGCGCCGCGGCTTCCTCCGCGAAGCACGGCGCCGCCATAAGAAGGCAAAGAAGAAGGAAAAAAGGGACAAAGCAGACAGGTCTTACCGCTGCATTCCAGCAACTCATAGGGTCGCTCCTTGCGCCGAATATATTCCAGTCTTGAATACCCAATAGGAAAGACTGCGGTCGAGTGAAAGGCAAGACAAAAAACCTTCACGACACGCATTTCCTCCGCATCGGCGCCTGAAAATATACCGTGAGCGATACCCTCGCCCTTTCCCGCTGTCAATCGCCCCGCCAGCGGCTCGGTAGAGCCTCGCCCTCCATGATCCCGGATGGAGGGCGAGCGCTTGTCCGACGAAGCCCCGGGGCGAAGGCGGGGCCACGCGAGCCGGGCAGCCGGGGACGGACCAGGCGACGGGGAAATCGCGGCACTGGGCCGGACGGGCGGCATGGACACGGCAGCGGCCGTCTTCAAGGAAGACGCAGGCGCCGCCAGGCTGTTCGGCCAGGCTCAACTGCCGGCGGTTCGCCGCGAGGACGGTGTAATGCCGGATGAAATCCCGCTCGGGAATGGCGAGAAAGGCGGCCAGGCGTGTGATGTCTTCATCGGTCAGCAGCACATGCCCAGGCCACCGGCAACACGCACCGCAACAGAGACAGGAGAAGGAGGGCGAAGATGGGAGGGAGGTGTTCAGTGTTCAGTGTTCAGTGTTCAGTGTTCAGTGTTCAGTGTTCAGTGTTCAGTGTTTAGGGTTCAGGGTTCAGGGTAGTGGCTGGATTGGGACCGGTGAACATCCAACGCCCAACATCCAACGTCCAATACCCAAACTTGAAATCAGGGTGAACAGCACAACGCGCCACTATTCACCATTCACTATTCACTCTCTACTGCGCCATGGAACGGGTGCCGCCCAGGCCGAACTTGATGGGTTCGTTGACATCGAGCAATTCGCACGAGACCTGGACGTTGGCCAGCCAGGCGAGGGCCCGGGCCTTCTTGAAGACGACATAACTGTCATCGCGCACGAGGAAGGTAATGATTTCTTCGTCCTTTTTGACCCCGCTAAGGATCTTGCCGTACCAGTCCTGGGCCGTCTCACGCGTGACGGACTCGAGGCGATACCCGCTGACCCCGGGCAGGGATTGCAGGGCGAACTGGCTGATCAGGGCGAAGGCCAGGTCCACCTGATGCGAATCGGTCTTGACCATGGCCTTCTCGAGCAGTTCGGCGAACGCGGCTTGGTCCCCTTTCGCCTTCTCCGCCAGCGCGCCCATCTCGTCGTAGACCATGCGGGTGATGTCCTCGATCGGCACGAGGAACAGCTCGTTGTTCCGGCACTCAATGAAGATCGGGCGCTTGTCGGTGGGTTGCTCCATGGGCGTCGGGACCAGCACCTTGATCTGCGAGGCGTCAATACCGGTCATGAGAATCATCAGGATAAGGATGCCCAGCATGCAGGTCATGATGTCCAGGAACGAATCCAGGTTGATCGACGCGCCTCGGTCTTTCTTGGCCATGGGCTCTTACTCCTGGGGCGGTGTCGTCTGTTCGGGCGGCACGGGTTGTTCGCTCGGCACAGGCTGTTCGGACGGGACAGGGCCCGGCTCCGCCGCGCCCGCGCCCGGTTCGACGGCTTCCTGGACCGGCTCGCCTTCCGGCGGCGGGGTTTCTTCTTCCTCCGGGCCCTCCGTCGGGGTCTGCGCACCGGCGATCTCCACGGACCGCCCCTCCTCGTACAACTCGAAACCCATATCCACTTCCCGGTCGCGGATGGCCGTGCGCAGGCGGCGTAGAACGCGAGCCGAACGGGGCCGGGCGAGCAGCACGATGTAGCGCTCTTCCTTATTCAAGGCCACGGCGTTCAACAGCCGCTCAAACGCGTTCCCGGCGCGTTCCAATTCCACGACCGGGACAATGCGCATCTCGGGATAGATGACAATCTGGTCGCCATACACATCAATGTAGGTGGGATCCTTGTTCCTGTTCCCGAACTTGGGCACCAGGAACTGGCCCGCGTCCTCGTCCTGCGTGTCCTCGGCATAGAGCGCGCCCTTGATCAGGGCGCTGATCTGGACGTTCTCCGGGTTGCTGATGATCGTGAGCACATTGCTGATCAACAAAATCATCAGTACGCCGATGAGCATGAGAATCACGCACATGAAGGAGGAGAGGTCCAATGTGGCCATTCGAGTTCTCTTTGCCATTACCGGTTCCTTCTCTTCCGTCTTGGTCCAAGTCTTTAAGGCTCCGGCGCGGGAGTCGGCCCCGTCTCCGCGGGAGGCACTCCGGCCTCCTCGCCCTGTCCAGGGGCCGCGCCCTCTTCGGGGGCCGGCGCCGGACGGTCCTCCACTTCCGTCGTCCGCCATTCCATCTGCTTACGCTCGATCAGCCTCGCCAAATCTTCGCCGATCCCCTGGAATGCGCCGGACTGCATCTCGCCCAGCCCGACATACGAGCCGACCGGCCACTGGCCGATGTTCAGCCAGCCGACGCCGATCTTCTCCTTGGGATCGAACCCGGCGACGACCAGGTTCTTGACCTCCGACCCGTCGTTGACGACTTCGCGGTAGGAGGTCTTGTAGACCCGGCGCCCGGTTCGCGAGCCTTCCACCACGAGTGTGCCGCTCTCCTCTTCCATCCCGCTGCCGAGCGAGAGGTAGTAGTCGTCGTACAAGCCCATGCCCAGGAACACGAGGTTGATCTCCATGCCCTCGTCGCGCTTCTGCATGCTGCAGGTGACCAGGGGTACGGTGAGCGCCCCGGCGTTGCCCAGGCGTGTCCAGCCTTCGCCCTGGCTCCGGTGGTCCATGAACATGCCCTTGAAGAGCTCGCGGGTCTGTTCGACCTTGCCGCTTCGCCGCGTGGCCGCGAAGTAGCTCATGCTGGGCGTGGCGTATTCCCCGCCGAGCACCATGCGACCCGGGAAGAGCAGTACGAAGTTGATTTCCGTCACCGGATCCTTGTCTTCGCCCTCGCCACTGGTGGACTCCATCACCTTGACCTTGCCGGCGACCAGCGGCAGTTTGCTGGCGAAGTCCCGCAGGGACACCGAGACCGCCATGCCGCCGCCCGCTTCGCCTTCGTCCTCGCCCGAGGCGGAACCCTTCCGCGTCGGCTGGTCCAGCGCCACCTCCGCCTGGCTGAAGAAGCTGCGCAGGAACTCCGGCGAGGAGCGGGGCGTGAAGCCCGTGGCCATCTCGTAGCCCTCGAGGGAACGCTGAATGAGGTACTCGCCCGGCGGCGTCGGATTCTTGGGCGCGCACTCGGCGAGAAGCCCCGCCTGGGGGTCGGTGACCAGCAGGTGGCCGGACTCGGGGACGAGGAGGATGGCGCCGAGCCCGTCGAGGCCCTCGATCAGTTGATTCAGGCTCCCGCTGGTTGGGTCGAGCGACAGCAACCGCGCGTCCTTGCCCTTCGTGCTGGCGCGCTGCGCGAGCACGATGGCCCCGTTGCCGAGCAGCGCCACCGTCTCCACTTCCGATTGCGGGGTGAGGTTGCCGGCGGTTCCGATGGGCAGGTGGCGGACGGTATCCCACCAGACGATCCCGCCCTCGGGCCGCTCGCTGATGACCACCACATCCTGCTTCCTCGACAGGCACACGCCGCTGAAGTGCATGAAGGGCCCGTAGTCCACCACCCACCAGTCGCCGGCGACGTCCCGCATCAGGACCACTCCGAACGTCAGGCCGCCGCGTGCCGCGCTGTCATTCCCGGTAATAAAGAGGCGCCCATCATCGGCGACTTTGATGTCCTCCCAGATATACGGTTTTTCCAGCCAGGGCACGGGGATAATGCGGGCCGTCTTATACTGACCCGACGGGTCCGGGATGAACTCCAGGATGCGGCCCCAGGGGACCTGCTCGGCCACGAACAGGTGCGCGTTGGTCGAAAAGGCGATGGCGCCCGGGCTCTGCAACTGGCCGCGCTCGATCGCCGCCTTGGGGCGGCTCTTGTTGATCGCCCACTTGGGGTAGTCCGGCTCCACGGTCCACCCGGACTCGATCACCGGGGACGGACTGTTGTTGCGCAGGACGACAATGCGGTTGGCCCCGCGCTCGGCGATATAGATGTCGCGGCTCTGGGGATGGAGCGCCAAGCCCTCCGGATTCTTGAGGCCTCGGACCTTGACCTGGAAGGAGAACTCATCCTTTGTGGAGCCGACAACTTGGGCGCTGACGGGCAGGCCGCCGAGCAGGACCACCAGCGCAACCCCGCACCATCTGCGGCCTCGCGGCGCACCGGATCGGAATGCTGGCACATCGCTGGCCATTGCCGATTCTCCCCGGCGCGCCGGCGGCGGGGCGCTCACCCGCTGGCCTCCTCCCGGAGGGTGATCACGCGGGGCCGGCTTAACCGGCCGCACAGCGCGTCGGTCGTCGCCAGATGCTTGCGTAAATCCTCGAGCGCCGTGCGGAACTCCGCCGAGGCCGCAATGCCGGCCAGGCTTTTTTCCATCGCCTGCTGAATCTTGAACAGGTCCTGGATGCCGGCGGCCAGTTGCCGGACCTCGCTCATGCGTGTGACGAGTTCCCGCGCGGCCTGGAAGGACTGCTCGGAGCTCTCGCGCGTGGCGGTCGTCAGCGCGTCCGCACTGCGCGTGTACTCGCCCGCCGCCTTGACCACGGCGTCGTTAACACCGGCGAAAACGCCCTTCATGCGGCCGGCCTCTTCTTCCGCCAGCTTCCGGCGGCTGTCGAGCACGGCGTCCTCCTGGGCGCGAAGGTCTGCGGTGACCTTGCGCATGGCCGCCTCCATGGCGTCGCCCACGTTGCCGAAACTGCTGGAGAGGTGCTCGCTAAGGCCCTGCAGGGTGGCCACGTAATTCTGGCTCAAGCCGTCGAACTTCTGCTCCACGCTGGCGGCGGCCTTTTCAATCGAGCGGGTGAAGACCTCGTCATACCGGTCGGGATCCGGGATGTAGCGGCGGAAGGCGGCCTCGATGGAGTCCTCGAGGTTCTCGATGACGATCGGCTTGCTCTCGGGCGACGGCAGGCGGGAGATAAGCACTTCGTCCAGATAGATGTCAATTTCGACGAAGAGGTTTTCCTCGCGGCGCTGGAGCGAGGAGAGGGGGAACATCAGCAGGGTCACCAGGATCAGCGCCAGGAAGGTCGTGTCGAAGGCGACGCCGAGGCCGATGGTGACGCCCGCGATAGCGCCTTTGATCTGGCTCAATTCGGCGGTGCCCTTCAGGAAGTCCGCGAACCCCGACACGGCCGAGCCCAGGCCCTGCACCGTCCCGATAAACCCCAGGATGGGAATGGCCCAGATCAGGGTGCGGGACAAGGCGTACGAGGAGTCGGAGGAGGAGGAATCGCGGTCGGATTCCTCGCCGGCCCAGTCGGAGATACGCGCCACGTCCTTGGTGGCCAGCCACAGGGCCAGGATACGGTCCATGCGGCTCAAGGCGATGCTTTCCGTGAACAGCGGATTGGCGACGATGCGCTTGCGCAGCTCCTGGACGTGCACGTCATCGTTGAGGTCAATGGTGGAGTCCACGGGGCTCTCGGTGAACACGCGCAACTGGCCGCGGAGGATACGGGATTTAAGGAAGATCTGGGCGGCCACCATGAACGCCATGAAAAGTTCGATATACTGAATGGGGCCGCGCTCGCGGATCAGTTGGTAAATGTACCCGAAGTTCCCCCGGTCCTTCAGCGGGATCACGGCCACAGCCACCAGGATAGTGCCGATCAGTCCCGCGAGCACTTGGACCACCACGTTGGCATCGGTGCCGGGGCGCCCCCCCCTGGAAACCTGAAGCTCGGGCTCGGCCAGTTCGGTTACGCCGGTGACTGCTTCTTCCGCCATTGCGCACCTCGAATGAAAAGGATACCACTCCGCCTGTCTATGCCGGTTCCGCGGCCATACGGAACTCTTCCATTAGTATTGTTTATCATCACCCAAGCGGTTATTCAAGTCAATGAGTGAAATAGCGGCCCGGCGGCGGGACCGCGGGAGAAAAAATGAAATCGGGACGGACGCGGAGCCCGGCGGCGCGGAGCCGAAAAGCCTCCGTGGTTTTCTATGAGGCCTTCGCCGAGGAGGCGGAGGCGCTGCGGCGCCGGCTGCCGGCCGGCCTGCGCGCCGTCCTGACGGCTCGCACCATCCAGGAAGAGGGCGAGGCCGTGCCCCCGGCCGCTCTCGTCAGCATCCGTACCCAGTCGGTCCCGCCCCTCGAATGGGCCCCGCGCCTGGCCGGCCTGCTGACCCGCAGCACCGGGTACGATCACGTCCGGCTTTACCGCGAGCAGGCCGGCCACCCCCTGCCCTGCGGCTACCTCCCCCGCTACTGCGCCCGCGCCGTGGCGGAGCACGCGCTGCTGCTCTGGCTGGCCCTGCTGCGACGCCTGCCCCTCCAGCTCCGGCAGTTCGCCGGCTTCGACCGGGATGGGCTGACCGGCGGCGAGTGCCTCGGCCGCACGCTGACGGTTGTCGGCGTCGGGAACATCGGGCGCGAGGTGGTCCACCTCGGCGGCGCGCTGGGCATGCGCGTGCGGGGCGTGGACCTCGTTCGTCGCCATCCTGAAATCCAGTACGTCACGCCGGAGAAGGGGCTGGCGGGGGCGGACGTGATCGTGTGCGCCATGAACCTCACCGCGGAGAACCGCGGCTACTTCAACCGCCGGGCTTGGAGGCTCGTCCGGCCCGGCGCCGTGTTCGTCAATATCGCGCGCGGCGAACTGGCGCCGACGGCCGACCTGGCCTGGGCGCTGGACCGCGGCCTTCTCGGGGGGGCGGGACTGGATGTGTTCGAGGACGAGAACGAGGCGGCTGTGGCGCTCCGGGCCTCGCGCCGCCGGGATCCCGCCGCCCGCGCGCTGCTGGAACTGGCCCGGCGCCCGAACGTGCTGCTGACACCGCACAACGCCTTCAACACGGCAGAGGCGGTCCGGCGCAAGGCCGAACAGGCGGCCGAAGAAGTCGTCCGCTTCCTGAAAACCGGGGCGTTTCGCTGGCCGGTCCCGTGACTAGAGAGAAGGTTTCGGGTTTCGGGTTTCAGGTTTCAGGCCGAAGCGGGGCATCCGAAGGAGAAAGCCTCCCCGCCCCCCTTCCCACCTGCGCACTTTGTCACTTTGCCGCTTTGTCACTCGTTTTAATGTGTGTTTGACAGACGGGACGCGCAGGTCCAGAGTAAACCGCGTTTTGAACGAAAACAGGCAACGCCTGTCGAAGTGAAACCAAGGAAAGGATGGGCATGCAGATGAAGTTGTATCGCGAGTGGACATGGAAAACAGCTCGGTTGGCCTTCGTGGCGGCGGTGATCATCGCCGTGCCGCTGACCGGTTGCGGGCAGAAGGAAAAACCGGTGGCGGACCAGGAGATGGATCTTTCACAGCCGGGGGACTTGTTCAGCCAGCCCGTCCGGAGCGGCGAGCCGGAGCCGGACAACAGCGCGGCCATCGCCACGGTGGACGGCGAGGACATCACCTGGGGCGACGTCCGCCGCGAAGTGGATCGCGCCATGAAGATCGCGGAACAGCGGCAGGTTCCTCCCGAACAGATGGCGCAAATGCGCGGCCAGCTCACGCGCCAAGCCGCCGAGACGCTGATCATCAAGCGCCTGCTCCTGCGCGAGGCGGACCGCACGAACGTCGTGCTGACCGACGAGGAAATCGAAACGGCGCGTACCCAGTTCATGTCCCGGCTTCCGCCGGGCATGACCCTGGACGAGGCCCTGGCCAAACAGAACATCACGAAGGACGAATTTGACAACGAGTTCGCCACCGAAGTGCGCATCAACAAGCTGGTGGAATCGCAGGCCGGCGACATCACCGAGCCCACCGACGAGGAAGTCGCCAAGTTCTACGAGGAAAACCGCGACCGGATGAACGTGCCCGAGACCGTGACCGCCCGCCACATCCTCATCGCCGTGCCGCCCGAGGCCACGGACGAGGCCAAGCAGGCGGCAAAAACGAAAGCGGAAGAGGTCCACGCCAAGCTGGTGGAGGGAGCGGATTTTGCCGCCCTGGCGGCGGAATATTCCGATTGCCCCAGCAAGGCACGCGGGGGCCTCCTGCCCCGTTTCGGCCGGGGCGACATGGTCAAACCGTTTGAAGACGCGGCGTTTTCACAGAAGAAGGACGACATCGGGCCGGTGGTGGAGACCCCGTTCGGCTTCCACGTCATCCAGGTCAGCGAACACTCGGAGGCTCACGAGATGACGCTGGACGAAGTGCGCGCCGACCTTGTCCGCGGGATGAAGGCCCAGAAACGCCAGTTGGCCATCCGCGACTACGTCGAGGGGCTCAAGGCCAAGGCGGACATCAAGTTCCCCGGCGCTTCCAGCCTGCCGGCGCCGAGGCCCATGCCGACGCCGAGGCCGGCCAAGCCGATCGAAGCCCAGACCCCGCCCGCCGCACCCGAAGCCGCGCCGGCGGAGTAAAGTCCGCGTTTGTTTACCTTGGGAGTTATGCCCGCGATCACCGATCATGGCTACAAGATTTGTAGCCGGCTTCGTTGAAGCCGGCAGCCGGGACCACCGGTCCCGGCTACAGAGTCGCTTTTCTGCCCCTGAACACCCGGCTTCGCTGAAGGCGGTCATGCGCCGTTTATCCTGTGAATCCCGGATCAGAAAGCCTCCGTGGCCCAGCGGGAGGCGGCGCGCAGCACGAGGCGCCGGGACAGGTCCGTGACGGGCAGCAGGAATTGCGGCGTATAGGTGTCGGCCATGGCCGGCTGAGTTGGCATGGGCGTGGTACGCAAAGTGCCCATATCCACGGCGTGCCTCGTCCGTACCGCGGGGGACTCGGAAAGGACGATCTTCCACGGAATCTGTTCCTGGCCGAGGTCGTGCCAGCCCATGTCCACCTCCTTGAGGCCGGCGACCAGCACCGTGTGACCGCCCGCGGAAGGGGATTCCAGGTACGGTTCCAGGAGATAGTCCACCCGCTTGCCATTGATTTTCTCGACGACCATGCGGCTCCGGCTGATGTCGTCGCGATCCAGGTCAATCCAGTAGTCCGGCCCCAGGCCCATGCCCAGGAAATAGACCCGCAACAGACTGTTGTTCTCGGACAGGTCCGTATCGGGCGCGTAAAAGCCGGCAGGGAAGGAGACGAGCATCTCGGGCAACTCCTCCCAGGAAAGATCCTCGCTCAACTCGTGACCCTGCTTGTTGGGCAGGAACTGGCTGCGGGTGATGCGTCCGCTGCGGTGCCGCGCCCAGAAAAGGCTCAAGCTGGGCGCCATCGTCTGCCGCGTGAGCATGCTGCGGTTCGGATAAAAAAGCAGGAAGCTCAATTCCTCGACCGGGTCGGACTCCAGGCTGTCCGGGCCGACCAGACGGGCCCGCACTTTCGCCGCCACCACCGGCACGGCGGCGGCAAATTCCGCGATCGTCAGCGGGATGCCATCGTGCGGCCGGGCCCTGGCGGAGTCGCGCGGCGTGTGCTCGTTGACGGCCCGGACCAGCCCGAGGCGTTCGATGAACGTCCGGAAGAACTCGGGCCATTCGGGCGGGGGGATCGCGTTTTCCAGCTCAAAGGCACGGATCATACGGCCGACCGGGGTCCCCGTCAGGGGGGGCTTCCCGCGCGGCTCCAACCGGCGCACCCGCATGATCTTCCCCTCGCCCGTCAGCGCCACATACACATCGCCCGTCTTCGGATGCGCGAACAGTCCGCCGATCTCACCCAGCCCGCCGACCCACTCCCAGACGATCCCGGACAGCCCGTCCACCTCGGCGAGGCTCCAGGTTCCGTCGGTGCGGTGCAGGCTGGCCAGCGTGGTACCGTCCGACAGCACGGCCAAGTGCCGCAAGCCTTCCATTTTTTCCAGGCTGCGCAACTCGACCTGGCGGCGGGCATCGTACCAGCTCACGTCGGCGTTCCGGCGCTCGCCCACCACCAGGGTCCGGCCCTCCGGGTCCACCGCCGCGTTGGCGAAGTCCGCGAACGGCCCGTAATCCACCAGCCGCCAGTGGCCTTTCAGGTCCCTCATCATGACGGTGCCGAAGATGGTGACGACGCGCTGGTCCCGGTTCTGCATGGTCACGAAAAGGCGTCCGTCGCGATCCGCCGTCACGCTCGTGCAGACTTGCGGGGCCTCGTACCACGGTGTGATGATCACGGAGGCCTGCCGCAACCCTTCGTACAGCGGATCGAAGCGCAGCAGGCGCGCCGGGCCGCGGCTCTCGGCCACATACAGCCGCCCCTCGGCGTCGAAGGCGATGGAACACGGGGAATCCAGCTCGGAGAACTTGGGAGTGCCCTGCTTGTTCGCGACCAGGGCGAACCGGCCCTCGATGACCGGAAAGCTCTGCTTGTCACGGATCAGGGAGATGCGGTGGGCGCCGCGCTCGGCCACGTAAATCTCGCCGTATAGCGGGTCCGCCGCCAGACCGCCGGGTTCCTGCAACCCCAAGGCCTCGAGCTCGACGGCCAGCAACTCGCGGGAAGTTTCCAATCGCAGCGCGGGCACGAGCCCCGGCCGCACGGCCAGCCACGCGGCGGCGGCCAGTATCACGGCCACCTGTCTCCGCCAACGTCCCCGCGGTATTTCTGTCCGCATGGTCATCGTCCCCTTATCGGCCCAGGGACAACCATTCATCCGTCCGCGATTCCGTGAACGCGACCACCCACGATTCCAGGCCGGCGCCCTCCGCCGACAGTTCCAAACGATAGTGTACGCGTCCTCCCCCGGGCTGGTATACCACCAAATAGCTCTCGAACGGCTGGCCGGGATTGAGCACGATCGAGTAGTCCGGCGTCCGGCCCAGCCCCATGAAGTGGATGGAGGCGATCCCGAGCGCCGAAACGCCCACGCCGGCCGGTGTCGGCACGGCCAGCGTGGCGGTCCCGATCCGCTCGGCCTTCGGACGGTCGAAGCTGATCCCCAGCGTCTCCGCTCGCAGCACACTCGTCGCGGTGATCCGGCCCGACCGCGACCGGGTGGCGAATAAAGCCAGGGACGGGCGCGGCCCCGTCTCCCCCATGACCATCTGGTTCGGCTTGAACACGACGAACTGCACCCGCTCCAGGGGATCCTCGACGGCGTCCGGCGGCGCCAGGCAGACCGTCCCGGCGTCCGCCGCGATCAGCGGCACCCGCTCGGTGAACTCGCGGAAGGACAGCGGCGGGAGGCCGACCCGGTTGTAGTCGAGCCCGCCCAGCGCCAGGATGCGGGCCAGGTACGTGGGGCAGGACTCCGGCACGTGGCGCGGATTGAAGAGCGGATGATAGACCGCCAGGTCCATGCGGTTTTCGTTCGGCGCGAAGTCGGGCCGGGCTTTCAGCGCCAGCACGCGGCCGTGCGCTTGCTCGGTGAGCAACAGGCGCCCGGCGAACGGATCCCACTGCACCGACTCCAGAGATCCGAAGCCGTCCGCCACCGTTGTATGCCGGTCCACGGCAGGGTCCACGCAGACCAGCGCGCCCGTCTCCAACGACACCATGAGGCGCCCGTCCGGCATTACGGCGATGCCTTCGGGCGACTTGACCGCCGTGGCGCTGCAACCACCGAGCGGGCGGCGGCCCTGCAGGTCCAGCCAGCCGACCTCGCCGGACACTTCGCAGGTATACACGGCCTGGCGGCCGCCCTGCGTGAACTGCACGGACGAAAAACTGGCGAACGGGCGCCGGTACGGCGCCCACCACTGGCCGACGGTATCGCGGTAGAGGATGGCGCCCATGAACGGTTTCGCGCCGCTGCCGCCCAAGGCGTACTCGATGTCCGATCCCGCCAGCAGCAGGTCGCCCGCGGGCCCGACCGCCACGCCCTCCCACCCGAAGGTCCGCCAGTTCCCCGGGATCTCGATCACCTCGCCCTCCGGGTAGCGGCCGTCCGGGCGGGCGGGAAAGCGCACCAGGCGGCACCCGGGATAATCTTCCGCCACGTAGAGATCGCCCGTCGGCGAAAAAGCCAGTCCCTCCGGACTCCGGAGCGGCTCCGTGGCCTCGGCCGTGCGCCGTCCGTCCCGGAGTTGATAGAGCGGCGTGTCCCGGGTGATTACGGGTATCGTCTTGCCGTTGCGCAGCACGAGAACGCGGGCGCTGTCTTCCTCGGAAAAAAACACTTCGCCGCTCAACGGATGAACGGCCAGCCCGTCGGGCCCCTGCAAGCCTTCCGCCAGCACTGCCTGCTCATACTTCGGCGGCTCGACGGCTTGGCGGGCGGCGAACAAGGCCGCAGCGGGCATGGGCGGGAAAACCGGCCGCTTGTCCTCCGGCTCCGGATCGGCGGCCCGCGCCAATGACGCCAGCCCCAGGCCGACGCCCAGGAGCCTTCGGCCCCGACGCCACAGACTGGATGACCGCTGCACGCCTCTTTTCATAAATTCGCCGACGCCGACCTGCCACACGGGACAATTCCCTAAAATCAGCATACCCAACTTTCCTCGTGCTGGAAACGGCCCCGGTGTTCCTATATATAGTGTACAACTCAGGGGGGAGTAGCGCTAAAGACTATTGGAGCAAATTACAAAGCCGGAGCGGCTTTATCAAAGTAGGGCCGCCGCTCTTGTCTCGCCGAAGTCTGACGAAGGCGGATGCGGCGCGCCGCCTCATGGCCATTCGCAAGCGAAGGCCCTACGGGAGGATGGGCACCGCTCACCGGCGACCGTTTTTAAAGTATGAACCTGCAGCCCAAAACCGGGGACGTGGACACGCCGGCCCCGTCCCATGAACGCTTTATGCGACTGGCGCTCCGGCAGGCGCGCGCGGCGGCCGATCGCGAAGAGGTGCCGGTCGGCGCGGTGATTCTCCACCGGGGGAAACTGATCGCCCAGGCGCATAACCAGGTGGAGTTGCTGAAGGACCCGACCGCCCATGCCGAAATCCTCGCCATCACCCAGGCGGCGGCCGCGCTGCACGACTGGCGGCTGGCGGACACGGTGCTGTACGTGACCAAGGAGCCGTGCCCGATGTGCGCGGGCGCCATTGTCCTCGCGCGCATCCCGCGCGTGGTCTGGGGCGTCGCCGATCCCGCGCGGGGCGGGGCGATCTCGCTGTTCGATATCTTCCGGAATCCCCGGCTGAACCACCGCGTGGACTACGAAGGCGGTGTGCTGGAGGAGGAATGCCGGAACCTGCTGCAGGATTTCTTCAGAAAGCAGCGGGCGGGTGCAACGGCCGCACCACCGGGGGGTACAGCCGGCGCATCGGAGGAGGAGTCAGCGGCTGGCCGCCCAGCCATTCCTTGATGTCGTCCTGATCTTCTTTCCAGAGGATCAGCAGGTCGGCCGGCTGTTCCAACAGGAATTCCTCAAGGGCGTCCTGCCGCCACCGCCCGTCGGGCCCCAGGGCCGGCAGGAGGTCGGGCGTGAACTCACCCCCGAGGTCGAGTAGCGGCACGGCATGGGTGAACGCCAGCCAGCCGGGGGCATCGGTGACGATGCGCGTGGCGGGCACCCGCCCGGAAACCAGCACATCGGATACAAACTGTCGCGCCTGCATCGCGTCCGTCCGCTCCACCGCCGTGCGGGCGGCGAACCTCCCCATGCCCACCAAGGCGAGCAGCAGCAGGAATCCGCCGGCGGCGGTCCACCAGATGTCGAAGCCCGTCGCCTCGGGCAGGCCGGCCTTCCACTTGCGGTACAGGTTCTCCACGGCGAAAGGGAGGCGGAAAATGCCGAAGGCCGCGGCGATCAGGAACAGCGGCCCCAGCGATCCCAGGACCACCGCCGCGGAATCGGCGCCCATGTACGGATAGAAGAGGGCCAGCCCCGCCGGGACAAGAACGAGCAGGAGCGGAATGAGCAGGTAGGGATATTCCTCCCCGCGCCGGACGGTCAGCCCCAGGATGAGCCCCGCGCCGAACCAGACGAACAACCGGCCCACCACGCCCTGCATCATCGGAACTCCCGTCGCGGAGCCGAAGAGTGCCGGGATCGCCCGGAGCGTAAGCGACACGCCCTGATCGAGCACGTCGCCCGGCGGCCGGGTGGCCCAGGCATTCAAGGTCATCGGCGCGCCCGCCGCCTGGGGCCAGAGGACGGACAGCAGATGCAGGTTCCACGCGAAGAGCGGCAGGAGCATCAGGCCGATCAGCAGCGCGCCGGCGGCGCCCTTGACCGCCGCCGCGGCGCGGCGCCCCTTGCCCGGCCCTTCCGGCGTGAGCCGGATCACGGCCTGCGCCCAGAACACGATCCACACCAGCACGAACTCCAGGCGGATCCAGGCCAGCAGGCCGACCAGCGCCGCGCTGCCGATCGACAGCACCGGCCGGCGATCGCGCATCGCCTCGACCTGCAGGAGACAGGCGGCGGTGACCAGGAGCGTGGCCAGCGGAAGGGACGTCCCGGAGAGCGCATTCGTCAGGAGGCCGGGCGCCGCCGTCAGTAGCACGGCGGCATACAGGGTGAAGGGGGGAAACGGAAACAGCAGGCGGGCCAGCCGCAAGGCCAGGAGCAGCGTGCCCACGGCGCAGAGCGTGCCCAGCAGCAGGGCCGCGGTGCGAACGCTGCCGACCAGCCAGCCCGCGATCGCCAGCGCCAACCGCCACAGCGTGTCGTGCACGGCGGGACAGGGCGCGCCCGGTTGCAACCCGTAGGTGCCGTCGAGCACCAGCGTGCGGGCCACCGCCATGTCCGCGTACGCCCGGTCCTCGATGAAGGCCGACCCGCCGGCGGCCCTGCGCTCGACCAGCAACGCCCCCAGCACGCTGATCATCATGACCAGCGGCAGCAGCCACCGGAGCAACCGGTGGATGGACCAGCGATGCAGCGCGTTGAGTCCTGACATGGAAAGGTCGCTTTCCTCTTTCAGGGCGCGGCCCGAGGAATGATCTGGTCGGGCACCACCACGGGATATTGCACGCCGCGGACCCAGTACTCCCGGCCCCGGATCAGCAGGCGGCGACCCAGAAAAGTACTCAGCTGGCTGTCATTGCCATGCACGTAGCAAAGCGTCTCCAACTGGTTGCCCTCGCTGGACACCAAGCGGAATCGTGCAGGGCGACTCAACAGGTGCCCCGCATATTTCAACACACCGTCAAGCTGCACCGCGCGGCCCTGTCCATCAAAGGGGATCAACGCCAGCCCCGGGGGCGGCGTGCGCACCGCCGACTCGCGGCCCGTCTGCACGCTCACGACCCGCGGCGTCGTCACCGGCGCCGGCACGACGGCGCCGGG
>JAHJJH010000068.1 GCA_018823105.1 Verrucomicrobiota bacterium
CGAATTCTCGCAGGAGGGAAGATGAAGGAAGCGACGATCGAACGCAGAGTCATCGGGTTGGATATTCATCCCGACACCTTCACGGCGGCGGCCCTGGTGGGGCTGGACGCGGCGAAGGCGCAGATCCAATGGGTTACGCAAGGCCGTTCGTGATTTGGGGTCGGACCACAGGTTCTTCTAGGACATCAACGAGTTGCGGTGACGAATCGAGCGTTTGGGTGCCTTAGAAGCGTTTTCCGGGGGCGAAAAGGGGCGGTAAAAAGGAGGCTGCGCGGGGACGGCGGGTTTCAGCTCACGCTCTCGGCGGTGTAGCGCGCGAGGAGCCCGGTGCGCACGCCGTACCGGGGGGCTTAGGGTGACCAGCCCTTAAATATCAAATAACCGTGTCCGGGGAATGGACTGCTTGGGGCGGCGCGGCGAACACGCGGGTGAACGGGACCCACGTCACGTAAGTGACGCCGCCGGCAGGCCATCCCGTTTATTTCCAGGTCGTTCAGACTCTTCCACAAGGGAGCTGTACCGGCGCGCCTTGGTGCGAACAGGTTCGCCCAATGGAGGAACGATGATATAGTTACGCGCATGAAAGCACTCCTCATCCTCACGCTGGTTTCTGCTTTCGGGGTCGGACCATGGGCATCTTTCGGGGTCGGACCATAGGAAGTTGTTGCTTCGCAGAGAGTTGGGCGCAGATAAGTCCACAGAACATGCCTTAGAACTGATTTTTAACGTCCTTTTCTGCTTTTAATCCGCCAGTGCGCCTCGGTGCGAACAAGTTCGCCCAAGGGAGGACCGATGATATAGTTACGCGCATGAAAGCACTCCTAATCATCGCGCTGCTTTCGGCCGTCTCGCTGGCCTCCCTGGCCCAGCAGGACCAGAACCTTTTTGAAGTCTATCCCCTGGGGTTTGCGGACGGCCGGTCCGCGGTGGAGATGGTGAAAGCGATGGTCGGCTCGACGGGCAACGTTTCGCTCGACGAGAAAAATCGCCGGCTCCTGGTCTTCACGACGGAGGAAAAGCACAACGAAGTGGCGAACCTCATGCGGAAGCTCAACGTGGCGCCAAAGAATGTCCGGATCGACGTGCGATTCAGCGGCACTTCCCGCCGGCAGGATACAGGCGCCGGGATCGGGGCCTCGGGCGGGATGGTACGGGAAGAAGGCATTACGCGAACAAGGATCCGGGTGAGCCCGCGGATTGAGAATACGACCATTACCACATCGTCGGATGTGACCCAGACGCTCCTGGTGGCGAGCGGCAGGGAAGGCATCCTTCGCGTCGGGGAGAGCGTCCCATATGTGGACTGGCTGGTGGACTATGGACTTCAATGGGGCTACCTGCAGCAGCGGATCAGCTACCGGGACGTCGGGTCATCGTTGATCGTGGAGCCGACCGTGATCGGCGACGGGCCGTTAGTCCGCATCCGACTGACTCCGGAGCTAAGCGGGCTCGTGGATGGGAATGTGTACAGGACCCGGTTCGCGCGGGTCGCGACGGAGGTCACGGTGCAGGATGGCCAGACATTCCAGATCGGCGGCCTGGACAAGGACAGTGAATTCTATTCGCGGTTTCTGATCGGTTTTGACCGGAGCGGAAACCGGCAAGCCCTGGATATCACGCTGACGCCGCACATCGTAAGCGCTTCCGGCGGCCCCTAATCGACGTAGCGGGGTCAGCCCGACCACGCCGCCCTTCTTCGCGGGCGCTACTGCCCGCTCCAGACCCTGAAGAACGACTTGCCGTCGTCGGCCGGTTCGGACCATGGCACGGGGGCGCCGATGTTGGTCCAGGCGCCCTGGCCCAGGTTCGTGCACCCCTGGAGCTGGAGATCCAGGTTCATGTCCCCGCTGATGACCGCGCCCATCAGCGTGCCCATGCTCAAATCATAGATCGAGTTGGACGTGTAGAGACCGTACCCCGCGAGGGCATCGGAGTTGTTCACCCTCGGATTGAAGCCCATGGTGATCTCGTCGGGGTCGGTGATCCCGTCACCGTCGATATCTGCGCTGTTCATGGCCGTACCGTGGATGCTGACTTCTTCCCAGTCATCCAGCCCGTCGCCGTCCGTGTCCAGGTCGGCCCGGGCGTACTCGTAGGCGCCGATATCGGTGTTGGTCCCGCCCGTCGCATCCCCATCCATCGGCCGAGGCGAGCCGTCGAGGTCGTTGGTGACTCCCGCAATCTCCGTGCCCGTGTCAATGCAGGGCGAGTCCGACTGCAGGTGGAAAACCGGGTCCGCGAACTTGGGATTGACGTCAATACAACCGGTCCCTCCCGGGAGCTTGTTGGTGGGCGTTGTGCAGCAGTACGTGAACGCGATCCCGGCGCCATTGGTGTACCAGTTGTCGCCGTATCTATCGGCCGCATTCATGTGAATGATGGTGTTCTGGATGGTCGAACCGGCGTTACACATGACCCCGCCGCCGTCGTCCACACACGTGTTGCCGCTGATCGTGCAGTTCCTGATCGTGCCGCCGGAGGTGTGGATGAAGACGCCGCCGCCATCGGCGGCGGCCGAATTGCCGCCGACGATGCAGTTCTCCAGCCTGCCGTTGGAGCCAAGCCACGCCCCGCCGCCGGCCTGAATCGACTCATTGCCGCTGATCGTGCAGTTCCTGACCATCCCGGTCTCCAAGCACACCACGCCCCCGCCGTTGTTGGCCTTGTTGTCCAGCAAGGCGCAGTTCTCCATCAACACATCTCTGTAGATATTGGCCCCGCCGCCGAAAGATCCGGCCTCGTTGCCGCTTATCATGCAGCTCCTGACTGTACCGACTTGCTCGCAGTTCACCCCGCCGCCGGAGGTCAAAGCCATGTTATCCCTTATGATGCAGTGGTTCAGCGTGCCGCCGGCCAGGAAGTGCACCCCGCCGCCGTCGTCAGCCGTATTGCTGACGACCGTACAGCCCTGGACCGTGCCGCCTGCGTCGCAGAACACCCCGCCGCCGTAGAACTTCGCTGAATTGCCCCGGATCGTGCAGTTCGAAACAGTGCCTCCTCCATCGAGGTAGACGCCACCCGCGCTCTGCACCCGGAGTGCGCCCGATGTCGGCGTATGGCCGTTCGCAAGCGTGAAGCCGGCCATGCTGGTGCCGTTGGTAAGATAGGCGCACCGTACCGCATTGGCGCCCAGCGGGCCGGCGCCATGAATGAACGTTACCGCGGGCCCGTTGACGCTCTGCAGCGAGACGGACCTGACGAGCGCCACGCGGTTGGTCACGCCGCTGACCACGTAGCTGCCCTTGTCGTAGACCCCGTTGGTCACCAGCACCGTGTCGCCCAGGCCGGCGGCATCCAGCGCGTCCTGGATCTCGTGGAACGCATTCGCCCACTCCGTCCCCGGCCCGTCGGCCGGGCTGTTGGTCGCGACATAGACCGTGCCGGCCAACGACGACGAAGAGAGGAGCAAGGTCAAGGCTGCGAGCCGCATTGAATGATATGCGTTCATTTCAGTTCCTCAGGGTACCGGCGGGGACGATCCGCAGAGAACGTTTCCCGCGCTTTATTAATTTTCGCAAAAAAGAGCGCCGAGTGCAAGGCGCAACACGTGTTGCCTTTGGGAACCGACAGGTACATCGTGACCCACCCCCCCGGGTAAAGGTGATCACAGAGAAGAGGATGAAAGAGATCAGGGGCCACCTCCGGAGGTGGCCC
>JAHJJH010000069.1 GCA_018823105.1 Verrucomicrobiota bacterium
CTCGACCGATCATTTGCTTCGCCGTTTCCAGCAGCACCGCGCCGGCTACAGCGCCGCCACGCGCGGCCGCGGCCCTTGGTGGATGCCCTACTATGAAATCCTTCCCTCCTTAGCCGCCGCCCGTCACCGAGAAGCCGAACTATAGCAGAATAATAAGCAGAGAAAGCCTACACCGACTCATTGCCTCATTCAGACGCTCGACGATCGGGAGATGCTGGGTGTATTTAGGCTTGCACGCGCCGCAGGCGGGCGCGCCCGCCTTTTTTCCGGTTTCCCCACCGGGTCCATTGAGCTATAATTTTGAACGCGCATTCGCCACGAACGGAAGCTGCTGTGAAAGAACCAAGGGGAGGCCGGTCATGACACGCGAGCGGCTATACATCATCCACGGAATGGGGCGCGACGCGGTCGGGCTCGTGGGAAGGATCGCCACGCCGGTCGCCGAGGCGGGGGGGAACATCGTGGATCTCCGGCAGGACGTGCTCCACGGCCTGTTCACGCTCTACATGGTCGTGGACCTGTCGGCCTCCAGGCTTCGCATCGAGGCGCTCCAGTCGATGGTCAACGACCTGGCCGAGGACACCGGTCTGAAGTTCTCGGTGGACAAGTACGTCCCGATGGCCCGGAGCCCGGAGAAGAAGAACATCCTCGTGATCATCCTCGGGCCGGACCGGCCGGGCATCATCGCCTCCGTCTGCCAGACGCTCGGGAAGTACCGGGCCAACATCGAGTTCTCGCAGACCATTGCGCGCGAGGGCATCTTCCTGATGGAACTGCTGACCGACGTCAGCCACTGCAACCTTCCGCTGGAGAATCTCACGTCGGTCATCCGGGAACACGCGTCGGCCCTGGGGGTCGAGGCGGTGTTCCAGACCGCGGACGTGTTCAACAAGAAGAAGAGGATCATCCTTTTTGATTTCGCGACCAGCTTCATCGGCCAGGCTTTCCGCTCCGAGGTGCTTGCGCAGACGGGTCTCCGGGCGGAGGATCTCGCGGCGGCCTATTCCCTCAGCGACGTCCCCCGGTCTCTGGCTGAGGCCGCGGCGAACCTGGAAGGGCTTCCTGTCGAAGTGATGAGCAGCATCGTCGAGCGGATCACCCCGACGCCCGGCACGATGGAACTTCTGCAGACGCTCAAGATCATGGGCTACCGGATCGCCCTGGCGTCCAACGGATTCTCCCTGTTCACCGACGCCATTCGGGACCGGTTGGGCGTCGAGCATACGTTCGGCGTGCGCTTGGCGGTGGATGACGACTCGGGGGCGATCGGCGGGGCGCTTCCCGCGGATGCGTACCTCGACCGGCAGTTGGACGCCGCGATGGCCCGCCTGACGAGGGAGGAGTCGCTTTCGAAGGACGACATCAAGGTCATCACCGACCGCGACGCGCCTGAGCCGCCGGGCATCCGGCTCCAGTTCGACCTCGAGCAACTGCTGGATTTCTACAATAAGCGCATCGTGAGCAAGGAGAACATGGCGGGCCTGCTGGGGAGCTTTGGGATTCCGAAAGCGTGAAATCAGACATCGAGATCGCGCAGGAGGCGCCGAAGCGGCCCATCGCCGAGATCGCCGGGGCCATCGGCATTGCCGAGGACGACCTGATCCCCTACGGCCGGTACATCGCGAAGGTCCCCCTCGACGTCGTGGAGCGGCGGGAGAAAGCGGGGGAAGGGAAGCTGATCCTGGTGACGGCGATGACGCCGACCCCGAAAGGCGAGGGCAAGACCACCAACACCATCGGCCTCGGGCAGGCGCTGGCTCGGTTGGGGAAAAGAGCGATGATCTGCGTGCGCGAGCCGTCGCTCGGCCCGTGTATGGGGCTCAAGGGGGGCGCGGCCGGCGGCGGGTTCTCCCAGGTCCTGCCGATGGAGGACATCAACCTCCACTTCACGGGCGACCTGCACGCCGTCACGATGGCGCACAACCTCCTCGCGGCGGTGGTGGACAACCACCTCCACCACAAAAACCGCCCGGAGATCCACCCGCGCCGGGTGGTCTGGGGGCGGGTGATGGATATGAACGACCGATCCCTGCGCCACACAATCGTCGGCCTGCAGGGCGGCGGCGCCAACGGCGTGATGCGGGAGGACGGTTTCTCGATCACCGCGGCCTCGGAGGTCATGGCCGTCCTCTGCCTGTCACGGAACATCGGCGACCTGAAAAAACGGCTGGGGAACATCATCGTCGGCTACGACGACCTGTGGAAGCCGGTGACCGCCGCGGATATGGGCGTCAGCGGGGCCATGGCGGCGCTGCTCAAGCAGGCCGTGCACCCGAACCTCGTTCAGACCGTGGAGGGCACACCGGCCTTCGTCCACGGCGGCCCCTTCGCGAACATCGCCCACGGGTGCAACACGCTCATCGCGACGCGGATGGCCCTGAAGCTCGCTGACTACACGGTCACCGAGGCCGGGTTTGGCGCGGACCTCGGCGCCGAGAAGTTCTTTCACATCAAGTGCCGTGCGGGCGGGCTCCAGCCGTCCGCGGCGGTCCTCGTCGTGACGCGCAGGGCCTATGACGTCCACGGGATTGAGAACGTCATGAAGCACGTGGACACGATCCGGCAGTTCAACGTGCCGGTGGTCATCTCCATCAACAAGTTCGCCGATGACCGCGACGAGGATCTCGAGGCCATTCGGAAGGCCTGCCGGGACCGGGGCGCGGACGCCGCGGTCACCGACTTCCGCGAGTCGGGCGGGGCGGGCGGAGGGGGGCTGGCGGAGAAAGTGTGCGAGCTTTGCGCGGCGCCGTCCGAGCTCCGCTACCTGTACGACCTTGACGCGGGGATCGAGGAGAAGATCAGGGCCGTGGCGACGAAGGTCTACGGCGCCTCGGGAGTGGAGCTGACCACGGAAGCCAAGAAGAACATCAAGCAGATCGAGAATCTCGGCTACGGCCGCCTCCCGATCTGCGTCGCCAAGACGCCTGCCTCGCTCACCGACGACCCGAAGATCCCGGGCCGTCCGAAGGATTTCACGATCACCGTGACCTCGGCGCGGGTCTCCGCCGGCGCCGGCTTTGTCGTCATCTACACCGGCCAGATCATGACCATGCCCGGCCTGCCGAAGGAACCGGCCGCGCTGAAGATCGACATCGATGAGCATGGCACCATCACGGGCCTGTTCTGAGCGGCCGCTTGCTTTGCAGGGGGAGCGTTACAGGGCCTTGATTTGGTTCAGCCGCTCGATGATCGGCAAGTGCTGGGTGCACTTTTCTTCACACTCCCCGCACGCCGTACACCGGCCCGCATCCGCCTTGTCCAGGCTCCACTGCCAATGCAGGCGGTCGAGGACGGCCTGGGGTTGCCCCTCCAGGATCAGCATGTTGTAGGCATCCATGAGCTTGGGTATAGAGACGTCCGCAGGACAGGGCAGGCAGTAACCGCAGCCTGTGCACAGGCCGTTGAATTTCTGCTCCAGGCGCTGTTCCAGTTGAACGATTTCTTCGTTACTCTTCGGGGTGAAGCCATCCAGCGCCGCCAACGCCCCGTCCACGTCGTCCTGGCGCCGGAACCCGACCAGGGCGCTGGTGACGGCCGAATGGGACAGATTAAAGCGTAGGGCGGCCGTTACGACGTCGGGATCGCCCCGGCCGCGGATAAAATCAAACTGCTGGGGATGGTTGGGAATGAGCCCGCCCGCCAGCGGATTCATGGTCACCACCCCGAGGCCCGCCCGCGACGCCGCTTGCAACGCCTTGCGCCGGAAGGGAAAGTTGGTCGCGTTAAAGCCCAGGGTCACGCCGTCGAAAAGGCCCTCCGCGATCACGGCAGCCGTTTCCTCGCCGCTCATATGCGAGGAGAAGACCAGGTGTTCGATCAGCCCTTCCTCCTTCGCGCGGACGGCCGCGCGGACAGCCCCCTTCTTCTTGCGTTCTTCCCATTGGGCCGGCGTCATCAGGCACCAGATGTGAAAAAAGTGGATGCGATCCAGACCCAGCCGGTCGAGGGACCGTTCGAGACCCCGCCGGAACCCCTCGGCATCGGCCTCGTCGCATTTGGTGGATACATAGTAGGTCCCTGGTTTCATGTGTCGGATGGCCACCCCGACGATTTCCTCGCTGCGGTCGCCGCAATATATGGGCGCGGTGTCGAAGAAGTTGACACCTTTTCCGTAGGCGTGGAGCAAAACCTGCGCCGCTTCCTGAACGTCGCGTTCGGTCTGCGGGGTTTTCAGGCGCATGCAACCGGCCGCGATGATGGAAATGTTTTTCCCGGTTCGCCCGTAGGGTCGATAGCGCATGTCTCTCCAGATAGGTACGGCGGCAACATAGCCCCATCCGCATGTTCCTTCAAGCAGGAGCCCGGACGGCGGAAAGGAAGGACTGCTTCCTTTTAACGCGGCTGGCGTCCCGCGCGTCTCATAAACAGAAAAGACGCATTTGTAGGGCCTGCGCTTGCGCAGGGCCGGGGTCTGGGCGTGCCGCATCCGCCTTATAGCTGTTCTTCGCAAGACTTCGGCGCGCCGCAAGCGGCGGCCCTACACGCAGATCCAATCAAGCGGGGTTGATTAGTAATCAGCGAGATGATCGGTTGTTTGCGGCCGCCGCGGGCTTGCTTGATCGCCCCGGCCGGGAACCTGTAGAATCGCATCATGAGAGATGGGCGGCACGGCAAGGCATACCGCGGGCTGAAATGGTCATGGCTTTTGATGCAATGCCTGATGCCGCCGCTGGCGGCGTGGTA
>JAHJJH010000004.1 GCA_018823105.1 Verrucomicrobiota bacterium
CGAAGCCGATCAAACCGCTGACGCACACGGAGGCGGCGGTCAGCAGGGCGGCCAGCGCGAGAAAGACGGTTTTCGCGCGCTCGGCGTTCAGCCCGACGTGCCCGGCCATCTCCTCGCCGAGCAGCAGGACATCCAGGTCCCGCGCCAGGAGGCCTGTCGCCACCAGGGCGGGGAGCGCAAGGGCGGCGGCCATCAGCACCAGGCGCGCATCGAAGACCTGCAAATCGCCGAGCAGCCACCACAGCACGGCGTGCAGCCCTTCGACGCTCGACCGGGAAACAATGAACATGAGAAGGCTGCCGCAGAGCGAGCCCCAGACGACGCCGGCCAGGACGAGCGTGTGCGGCCCGGTGACGCGGCCCACGGAGGCCAGGCGATAGACGATGACCAGGCTTAGGAGCGCGCCGACGAATCCCGCCACGGGAAGCAGCAGGCTGCTCAACGCCAGCCCGCCGAGGAGGATGCCAAACGCCGTGGCCAGGCCGGAGCCGGCGGAGAGGCCCAGCACGTACGGTTCCGCCAGAGGATTGCGCAACAGAGCCTGGAGAATGGTGCCGGAGACGGAGAGTGAGGCGCCGACGACCGCGCCGAGCGCTACCCGCCAAAGCCGCGCCTCGAGGATCCCCCGCCGCGCCGGCTCAAAAAGGCTCAACGGTTCGGTCCACCCGTGGCCAAGGAAAATCCCCAGCGCCACCAGCAGGGGGCAGGCGATCAGGAGGATCAGAAAACTGTGTTGCCTATTCATCATGCATGGCCCCTCGCTCACGCTCGGGGCTACGAGGCCGACTTCGTGGCCGCGAGCGTGAGCGAGCGGTGTCCTACTCCTTGCGCATTTTTTTATATATCCGCCAGAAGAGGGGCCAGAATTCTTCCCCATGAGGCTCCAGGTCCGGATATCCAGCCACCACCGTACTGGAATACGGATATTCCGAGGCCGTCGCAACCAATTCCGCGCGCACCGGATTCTCCAAAATATAGTAGGCGGTCGCCTGGAAGGCGTTTCGCTCACGTTCTTTTTCTTTCAGGACATGATCATAGGCTGGGGCTTGCCACCGACAGGGGGCCAGAGCGAGACGTGTGTTTTTGCGGAAGAACTCCATCGCCATGAGTTGGTCCGATTCCGGGGCAAGTCCAAGCCATAACACGTGCGCGTGATCCGGCATGAGGCAATAAACGGGGCAAGCGAGAGAATAACGCGCAGAGGCATGAACAAGGATCTCCCGCCAGCGCGAATGGAAGAGGGGAGTAAGCCAATCCGTTTTTCTCTTGTCCGTGGTTAGTATCCAGTGAACGAAAGCATGGCCCTTGTAAAATTCCCTCTGAAGGCGGGGCAGGTGGCTGTGAAGACGGGGTTCGGGTTTCATCTTTTTTTCCGCTCGCTTCCGCTCGCGGCTACCAAGGCCCCTCGCTCACGCTCGGGGCTACGAGGCCGACTTCGTGGCCGCGAGCGTGAGCGAGCGGTGCATTTACTGTGCGTTACGCTCTTGTTTCATCAGCCATTCCGCCAGGGCCTCCGCGCCGTCGAGCATACGCGGGCCCGGCCGCAGCAGCCAGTCCGGGTTGATCGTCGCGCAAATCCTGTTCTCGCGCACGGCCCGGAGCCGGTCCCATCCCGGCCGCTGGGCCATGCGCTCGAGGGCGGGCGCGTGGGTGGTCATGTAGGCGACCACGATCGCGTCGGGATCTTCCGTCATGATCCATTCGGTGCTTGTGGCGACGTAGCGCCGGTCCAGGGCGGCGGCTATATTCCGTCCGCCCGCCAGAGTGATGAGGTCATCGGCGAAGGAGGGGCGGCCGGCGGTCATGGGCGGATCGCCCCAGACCTCCAAGTAGACGCGCGGGCGTTCCCGTGCGGCGTAAAAAGTCTCGACGCGTTGCTTCAGAGCGGCGCGTCGGGTTTCCATGGCCGTCACCCAGCGGCGACCCGCGTCCTCGTCGCCGAGCTCCCGGCTGATCACTCGGGCGGCCTCCATCAGGTCCTTCCAGCTTTCACAGGGGAGAAGCCGCGCCTGGATACCTTGACCCTCCAGGCGTCGCAGCAGGCCGGGCTTTTCCAGATCCGTCGCCAGCACCAGGGCCGGTTTTGCCTGCAGCAGGGCTTCCCAGTTGGGCCGTCCGAAATCGCCGAGCACGGGGAGGGCTTGAGCTTCCGGCGGGTAGTCGCAGGCCGAGGATCGCCCAACGAGCCGGTCGCCCAATCCCAGCGCAAACACCAGCTCCGTCAGGCTCGGCGCGAGGCTCACCGCCGTGCGGGCCGCCAGTTCGGCCGCCGAAACCCTCTGTCCGCCGGCGGAAAGGAGTAGAAGAATCAACCAAGCTGCACGCATGGAACGGAATCCTAGGCGGCCATTGGGTTGGCGGCAACAAGAAGCTTTACTTTACTGCCGGGCGGGAAAAGAAAGGATCAAAGATTTTCCCCCAAGGCGCGTCTAATATTTTAGAATGACACCATGAATCCGGACTGTGAATCGGATGAAAGAAAGGTTGTTCGATTCCGGGAGACAGGCGAGGCGGCGATACTCAATGAACTTGTTCGGCGGCATTTACCGAGGACGCGCGGTATGATCCATGCGATGGTCTTGAACCATGCCGATGCCGACGACCTGACCCAGGAAGTCTTTGTCCGGATGGCGCGCGGGCTGGCGTCGTTTCGCGCGAAGTCGAAATTCTCCACCTGGCTCTACGCGATTGCCCTGAATACTACCCGGAGTTTCCTGGTCCGGAGAGTACGCACCCAGCCAACGGGTGAGCCCTTTGACTCCACCGTGTCCGCTCCGGGTCATGCGCGGCCCGATCGGATGATGATGGCCAGTGAGTTAGACGGCCGGATCAGCGCTGCCCTGGCGTCGTTGTCACCTTCACTCCGGGCGGCGATTACGCTGACCGTGCTTGAGGAATTCGATGTTGCTGAGGCCGCGCGCATCGAAGGGTGCCGTACGGCCACCATGTACTGGCGAGTTCATCAGGCGCGAAAAAAACTTAAGGTCCTCCTGGGCCCAGACCTTACATGAACACACCAAAGCTGGACAAACTGTTGAAAGAGTGGCGCACGCACCAGCATAGGGGTCCGGAAGCGTTGCAGAAACTGGAGGAAAGAGTAACCCGCGCGCTTGCTTCTGAGCGATACCTCGGCGCCGTGTCGCCCCATTCCGCGACCGATGGGGCTCCTGTCCATGCCCGCTGGATATGGGCCTGGGCCGTGGGAGTTTGCGCGCTCGCCTTGGTTTCCGGCCTCGTTGTGCGATCCCATATTGGTCGGACCCTACCCGCGGCCGCGACCTGGGCTATGGTGGCGCCGGCCGAGTTGGCTACCCAACGAGTCCTCTTCGAGGAATCGGAATCGCTTTTTGCCCAACATCTCAAATGGATTGTCCAGAGCGGGAACTCCGTTCATCTCGAGATACAGCCGGAACCTGCTTCGGTGCGGGAACCGGCCGGGCCGATGATGATCCGATTTGTCGTGGTCAGGAAAATGGCTTCGGGAAAAAAATGGGAAAATGTTTGGCAAACCGATGTGCTGGTGCGCGGGCAGGAATGGGTGCAGTTCCGCGTCGGGCCGGGACCGAAGGATGAAATCCGGCTCTGGTTCCATCAAAACAGCGACGGTACGTATGTGATGGAGTCGGGCCTGGCCCTCACGGCGCCGGTTCGTCTTGCCGCGGAATCGGAGGCGATCCTCCGGGTGGGGCAACCGCGGGAAATTACCCGTACACGGACGGCCGGTGTGGAATACCGGCTGTATCAAACGCTCGAAGCATTGAAAGGTTGCGGATGAAACCCGTGACGATGGCCGTGGTGTTGATCTTAGGCCTATGGTATGCCTGCCTGGCCGTCGACGCTGGTTCGGCTCCCAGCCTGCGCCTGCGGGATCCGTGGTCCACGGTCTTTGGCGGGCGCGAAGTAGCGTTCGAGGTCGAAATTGTTACTTCGGATCAGGAGTGGGAGGGCCGCCTGGGCTGGAGCCTTTCCTTCGGTGATCGAGTGGTCGCTCGCCGCGAGATGGCGGTTCGCGCCAAGGCCGGAGAACCAGCCGTGGCGTCGTTGGCCATGTCTCTTCCCGAGGTCAAGGAAGGGGTTATCTTGGGCGGCGTTTTAGCGGTGACGTTGACCGACGCGGCCGGCGCGACGCTCGATACGGCGTCCAAGGCGTTGCGCGTATTTCACGAGAATCCATTCGCGGACCGGGGGGCATGGTTGAAGAATCTGAACATCCTGCTTTTCGATCCCACGGGCCGTACCACGGCGCTGTTCGAGCAGGCCGGTATTCCCCACCGGTTGCTGCGGGATTACAACCTTCCGGCGAACGAGCCCGGCTTGTGGCTTGTCGGGGAAGGTGTTTCCTTCGATGAATACCGAGGCTTGGCGCAAACCCTGTTTCAAGCCGCGAGTCTTGGCCGACAGGTGCTGTGCATGGCCCCCGCGTCCGGATCGCTTGCCGTTCCCGGCTTGGGGAGTGGGCAGGAGGAGTGGCCGGTGAGCATTCGATTGAGCGGTCCTGCTGTCATTGCCGAATTGGACAAACGACTGGACGCGAAAGATTGGCAGGACTGTGGTCCCATAAATGTCAGGGGATTGGCCATGAAGGATCCCGGGGTGATGACGGTGTTGGACCCTGGCGAAGAAACGAAGGGGTGGGCGTGGGTCCGGATGGATTACACCGGAGGGGGTGGGGTCAATTTCTGCGGAATCCCCATAGTCTCCGCCTGGGAATGCGGGCCGACTCCACGCTATTTGCTCTTGCGGTTATTGGAAAAAATGGAACCTCGGAAGGAGAAAGAGCCATGAAGAAAGCCATGTGTTGTTGGATCGTCGGCCTGGCGCTGTGGGGAGGATTGGCGTCGTCTGTCGTGTTCGCGCAGGAAAAGGCGCCGGCGGTATATCCGACGGCGATCCTTCCTTTTCAGGAGCGGGGTGCCGGGGTGAAGGGCTACGGGGAGAAAGTGAGCGATCTGCTCTTTGCCGCCTTGACGGTCAATCCGAACCTCCTGCTGGTGGAAAGGGCCGAAATCGAAAAGTTGCTGAGTGAACATGAACTCAACTTGTCCGGCATGGTGGAGCCGGCCACGGCCACGAAGGTGGGGCAATTGACGGGCGCGAAGCTGCTGGTGACCGGGTCGGTCATTGAGGCCGACAGGACGCTATACCTCGTGGCGAAAATCATCGGGACGGAAACCAGTCGCATCCTGGGCGAGTCGGTCAAGGGGCAGACCACGGATGAACTGGGCGGGTTGGTCGAATCGCTGGCGGCGTCCGTCGCCCAAACCATTGTGAACCGGGCTTCCGAGTTGGTGGCCCCGGTGGTGAAGCGGGAGGACCGGGTGGCCGCGCTGAAGGAAAAGCTTTGGAATGCGACTCGTCCCTCGGTGGCCGTGAGTGTCACGGAGCGTCACGTGGGCCAGGTCACGGTAGATCCCGCGGCCCAGACGGAGATAGCCCTGCTCTGCAAGGAGACGGGTTTTGACGTGGTGGACGGTGCCGCGGGCGCCACGCGCCCGGCGGACATCCTGATCACAGGCGAGGGCTTCAGTGAGTTCGCCGTGCGCCGCGGCAACCTGGTCAGCGTCAAGGCACGCGTGGAGATCAAAGCCGTGGACCGCCAGACCGGCAAAGTACTGGCCGTGGATCGCCAGACGGCGGTGGTCGTGGACCTGGCCGAACATCTTGCCGGCAAGGCCGCCCTGCAGGAAGCCGCCGCCGCGATCGCGGAGCGGATGCTGCCGAAACTGACGCGTTGACAATCGATCCGTCGCCGAGACTAGCCGATGCACATGACGGACAGAGCCTGCCGGCGCTTGGTCGTCATCCATACAGAAAATGAGGCCCGCATGATTCCTCTTCTGGAATATGCGGAAACTGAATCAAACCGTGGACCCGCGCTGAAAAGACTGGGACATTGGGGTGTGTTGGCATGTCGCATGGCCCGAGATCGTCCTCACGCCCTATTGAATGCGGGCTTACAACCATGTGTAGAGTAACCCCCCTTCTCGCTGATAGTCCAATCGAGAAGCACGCCGCCCTGGCGTCTTGGGTGCGGAGCATGATCAGATTGTGCCTGTTCCTGCTGGCAACCGTCATACACGGAGAGGTAACGAATGTCAGGCCGATTCGGGTGGCGATTCTGGTGGACGGCCGGCATGACCTTGTTGTCGCATTGATTGAACAGGTCGAAGTCCGACTCAGTCGGCTGACGGACGTGGCGATGCTCGATCGGTCCTCCCTGAATCAAGTGCTCGCCGAGCATGCCTTGTCCGTAAGCGGACTACTCAATCGCGACCAGGCGGTGGAAGCGGGGAGGCTGCTGGGCGCGGATGTTCTGATCTTGGCGACGGATCGGAAAGAATATCTTTCCTGGCGGATCATCGACGTCAGCACCGGATTTCTACTGGGACTCCATATCCTGCCTCAACCGGTTTCACCGGATGAGGCGGAGGCAGCGTCTGTGGCGGGGGAAATCGCCAAGGGCCTGGCCAAAGCGCGGCTGCCGCGCGATAAAACGTTGCTCATCAGCGTGGCCCGTTTCATCAACAGGGATGTGACCCGCGAATACGATGCCCTTCAGACGGTTCTGCCCGAGCTCATGAGCCGGATTCTATCCGACGTACCCAACATGATTCTGCTGGAACGGGAAGACCTGGTTCGCTTGGACCAGGAAAAGGCTTGGGAGGGCGCGGACCTGCAAGGATACGAGGAGGGTATGTTGCTCATAGAGGGAGACTACCGGACGGATCGTCGGGCCGGCCATCATCGGTTGGAAACGCATGTGCTGGTCAGGACGCGAACGGGAGAGCAGGTTGCAGAAGTTCGTGTCAAAGGCGAGGCGGAAGACCCGCTTACGCTTGTCCGTGATCTCGTGTCAGCCTTGCTCCGGCGCCTCAACCTTGGCGCGGGACCCGAAGCCGAGTTGGGCGCAGGCCGTGAGGCTCGCCGGTTCATGATGAAGGCCGCTTTCTTCCGCGATCAGCAGGATTTTCTGTCCGCGGCCGACATGACGGAAACCGCTTTTTATCTGGAGCCCGACAACCCGGTTTATCGTGAGCGGGTCATTCGGGCGAGGCAGGATGTGATGCGCGGATATATCAATTGGAGCGCGGACCCGCGCGAGATTGCACGACGCCTTGGTTATTTCATACGGGCCGTCGAAGACGGGCGACGACTTCTGGAAAATAACGATCCGTTGCTGGAAAAGATAGGAGATGACAGGCTGTATCATTCCGCGGTCTTCGGCCGGGGGTGTTGGGCGTCCGAGCAAAAGGAACTGTTGCGACAGGCTCGCACGGCCTATCTCGATGCATGGTCGGCCCATAGGCGCTGGCTCCGACAGCGCCTGGTCGATTCCGGTTGCGATGAAAAGTGGCAGAGGCGATATCGAGACGCCATTCATCTGCATATGAGGGCCTTCCTGAATGACGAACTCTTTGATCGCCCCGACGACATTCGAAAGCACTTGCGAATGCTGCTGGAAGACGTCGTTTGGCTGGACGAGGCGTGCGCGGCGCCCGTCGGCCGGCCGATGCCACATACCGCCGATTTCCTGCCGGAATTGCTCAGCTCTATCGGTTATCCATATGAGAAGCCCGAAAGTCCGGCTTGGGACGCCCTGAAGGCGGTTCGCGAAGAGGTGCTCGAAGAATGGGCGGCCGATACGCGCCCATGGATTGGATTTTATGCCAAGGTTGCCCTGGCCGCCTACCGGTCGCGCGTGAAAGAAGATCTTGTCGTCGGGCGCAGAATGGCGGAAGAAGCGATCCGCGAACTGACGCGCTACGACGTCAGTCTCAACGATTGGGTGTATTCGGATATCTGTTTCGCAGTCACGGGAGAATCAGGATTCTGGGATCTTAGTGCCGTTGTCATGGCGATTCGCAACGTCACACAGCGCGATCCGGCCCTCCACTCCCGCGCACTGGATGGTCTTGTCTCACGTGTCTGCAATCTCTTGTTGGCAAAAATAGCTTCGCAACCGCATTTCGAGGAGTGGTCTGACATAGTCCTCCAGCACCTGTCGCGCAGTCTGGCCGAAGGCGAAGAGGCGTATGTCCGCCAGATGGTCACAAGTCTCATGGACTATACCGTGTCGGCCCGTGCCAGCGAAGGTGACGAG
>JAHJJH010000070.1 GCA_018823105.1 Verrucomicrobiota bacterium
CACCACCGCCCCGGAGTCGTAGCCGTCATAGTTCCCGCCTCTGAACGCCGCCGAGGATTGATGCGGGTCCGGTGACTGGATCAGAGCCTGCGAGTCGTAGCCATCGTAACTCCCGCCGGCAAACACCGCGGAGGCATGATGCGGGTCGGGCGGTTGCACCAGCGTCTGCGAGTCGTAGCCGTCATAACTCCCGCCCGCGAACAGCATCGAGACATGATGCGGGTCAGACGGTTGGATCAGGACCTGGGAGTCGTAGCCGTCGTAGTTCCCGCCGAGAAAGCGCTCATCTCCGACGGCCGCCAGACTATGCGACGGATTCATGAGCAGAACTGAGCCAATCACGCCGAGTAGTGCCGTTGTTTGCTTCACGGTCGTCTCTCCGAAATCATACCCATCACATCCTCTTGGCCGCCTTGGCAGCGCAACGCCAGCCGTCCGCTACGGGGCCGTCCGAACACCACGGCCACCGCAAGTCTCGAACTCATTCCATGTGTAGTAGCGGGAGTACTGCTTGTTGACCATGCCGCGATCGGAGGTGCGTGCCTCAAGCGTCGTGGAGGAATATGGAAATACCGTGTTGTAGCAGCCGCCGCGGTGACCACACGTCGCTGGCCATCCCGCCGGCGCGATGGCGATGTCGCCGTCGCCGTGAGTGCCGGTGAAACTGCGGAGCGTTGCGATTCCGGTCGAGATGGTTTGCTCCAACAAGTTCCCACTCAACTCCATGACACCGTAGTAGCCTGCCCCTGCCTGGCGGCGGGTGGAACTCGTCGCGGCGTAGATGCCCGCGCGAACGACGCCCACCGCAGCTCCCACGTTGCAGTTGGCGTTGGCCGGCGTAGCCGTTTCCGTGCCGCTTCCGTATGTTCCACTATGCCCCGTTTGTGCGACGATCTCGACATCCCCCCACGCATACTCGTAGGGTACCGCCGTCTTGGGCCCGCGGCAGGCCTTCTCGAACTCCAGTTCCGTCATGGGCCGCAGCCCGGCCCAATCCAGATACGCGCTCACGCGCGGCCAATCCAAGCAGTCGGCGGCGCGGTCGCGCGCCGGGCCGGCATAGTTGGGCCAGGAACTCGTGGCCCAACTCCCGGGCACGCGAGGCAAGTAGCTTGGGGCCTGCACGGCCGTGAGCCTGTTCAGGAAGTCCACGTACTGGTGCTGCGTGATCTCGTATTTCATGCAGTAGAAGGCGGCATGACCCTTGGGAAAAGCCGCCGGCAGGAGCTTGCTCGTGGTATCGTTAAAGTCGTCCGCTGTCTGCATACTCGCGGCGTTGTTGTTGCCGAGGCTGTCCGCCCCGCCGCCTCCCAGCGTGATCTGGTAGGCCTCGTTGGTGACGAGGAACGGCGCGCCGTTCGTGCCGGCCTCGAACTGCCCGTAGATGCTGAGGACGGCTCCGTCGCCGACGTAGAAGCTGCCCTGCGGAATATACACCATCTCGACGGCCTGCACGCTCACGTCCACGCCGTTGGTGGCGCGCACCAGTCCATGGGCGCCATAGTTCCAACGGACACGCACATTGGTGCAGACGAGCGACCCCTCCCCCTCCTCGGAGCGGTAGATGAAGACCCCGACGACATTGGTTCCGCTTTGCCCGACATCGACCGAAATCCCTGGCTGCGCCGTGTGACCGGTGGGGGTCAGGCGGGCGTGATACCACGCCGCGCCGACGCCGCCGGGACGCACTTTGAAGAAGACCCAGGCCGCATCCCAGTTGGTGATCGTCACTCCGTCATCCCACGATGCGCGCCAGGAATTCGACCAACTGACGTCGAACTGCAGGTCCACGGTCATGCCGACCGGGTCGTTGTTGACCAACGTCAGGTTGGTCACAACCAGGCTGTTTGCGAGCGCCTGTCCAGCCCCGCACAGCCACAACAGCAACACGACGACCGTGCCCGCCGCGACGCCCCAACTCCGTCTTTCCGTCTTCTCAACGTTCCGTCCCGTCTGCATCTGAGTTCCTCCTGTTATGCTAAAACGCTAACGCTCGGGTCAATCTCGCCCGGAATATGACTGCCGCGTACCCATGAGTTCGTGCGCAACCCGCCAAAAATATGGAATGGATAAGAAATCGCTTTTCGGGCGGGACAGGCACACGCCCATTGGGACGGACCTGAAGCATCGTTTTCCCTCCACTGATAAGAAATCGCTTTTCGGGCGGTGCGGGCACGCGCCCGTTGAGGCCATGATGAAAAAGCGCTCCCTAGGGGAAAAGGATGTCAGAACGGAGCCGGGAAGTCAAGCTCGCCGTAGAGGCTGGATGTTCAGCCAAAAACATGCCGACAACGGCTTGATAACTGCCATAGACCTGACAACTTAGTAAACGGAAACATCTGCCCCGTCGGCGCATACTCATGTCGGTATTTGTTCGCCAACGCCAGCGCCACCACACAATCGTCATGATACCCCTCCGGCGCCGCATAGCTGATCTGCCCTGACGGCGAGAGCCGGTACTCGAACCGCTTCATCTCGTTGGTTAGGATCTCCCACGCCCGCGGCCCCTCGGCTGCGCTCGGGGCAGGCCACGACACCCGCCCTTGCTCCACCGCCACAACCAGCCGCTGGATCAGTTCGACCTTGCTGTGCGCCGTGAATCCTGCCTTGCAGGACAGGCTTGAAGGGCGTGATGTTCGGGTACACTCGGACCAGGTCGTCGTAGACCCGGCTTCGCCCAGGGGGCTACGCCGAGGCACGCCCGGCTTCGCCCCGAGGGCTGCGCCGAGGCAAGTCGGAATCCCCGGCGCCGGTAGCGTCCAGGATCGGCCGGTTCTTTACCCAACGCTCGTAGCGCAGGGTCAGGGCCCGAAAAAGCCGCCACGCGGTCCTGGGTATGGCGTCCGACCGCAAGGCAGGATCCGCCAGATGGCGAAGAACGACGAACCCGGGAATGAAGAAAAAGTGCAGGCTTATTACAGCCGCAGCCCCGAGTTCACGCGCCGGGCTGCCTTGGCAAACCGACGGGCTTGATCATTCATGGATGCGGAGCGGCGGCCCGGCGATCCATCCACGACCGGATCGCGTCGCCGACCAGGGCGCATTCGATGCCAAAGGGGAAGTAACCGGTGTAGCCGAGGAGCGGCATCTCGAAAATATGGAACCGGTTAACGAACGGGACGGCGTATTCCCATCGGGCGAGGCTGTAGAAGTTCCACATCTCCCAGAAAAACCCGCAGCCCAGCGCGGCGGCGGCCAACAGCGCCGCGCGGCGCACGACGTCGTTATCCGGCCCGGCATCCAAGGGCGGCCGGGCGGCGAGCATGCGCGCGCCGGAAATGAGAAGCAGGGGTGACAGCCAGAGCAGCGGGAAAAGAAGATCCGGAAAAACCGCCAGGAAGGCCAGGCCCAGCGCCGACACTCCGATGAGCAGCGCGGGCACCCGGCGCGGAATGTGCGCGGGCGGCGGCAGGCGGAAGGAGGTGGCGGGCCGTCCCAGCACGGCGGCCAGGAACTCGTGCGTGCCGAGCACAGCAGGAAGCACAGTCGAAAACGGGAGGGTGGCTTCCCAGAAATACTGAACAGGCGTCATGTTCTCGATGCCCAGGTAGACCCAGTTCTGCACGAAGCGGTTCAGGTATTCGAAGTACCACCAGAAGACCGCGCTGGCGGGAAACAGCGCCAGGAAAAAGCGCGGCCGGGCGGTAAGCAGGCAGGCGCCCGTGCGGCGATACGTCAGGGCGTTCACGACCAGGATATAACCGAGCCACAAGGGACTGAAGGTATAGGGCTGCAGGGGGGCGAACCAGGGGAACCGGGTCCAGGCCAGCCCCCAGGCCACCGCCGTGAAGCCCACCCCGAACCACCCCCAGGCCGGAAAGCGCCAGGCCGGCACCGCGCGCGGGCGGCCTGCCCAGGCGCGGCACAGGAAGAGGACGAGCGGAACCAACAGGACCAGCGCGGCCAGCGCACAGAGGATGAAAGCGATCCAGGAGAAGCCGGTGTGTTCCACGTAATGCGTGAGCGGCGGGAACTCTGTGTACCGCGAAACCGGAGCGCCCTTCACCCACACACCGAACAATGGAAGGGCGATCAATCCGATCGCCACCAGTAAGCCGCCCAGGCATCGAAAAAGCATCTTCAAGGGCTCCCCCTGGAGCCGCGGCCAGCCGGTCGCGGCCGCCCGCATTTTTTATTTATTCGAGCGTATTCTGCACTCATGATAGTAAGCGTGCCACCGGCACGAAAAAGGTGCAACCCGGAAGAGGACGTGATCTCCATGGTGCAAGGTCAGGCCGCATGAATATCCTGAAAAAGCCTGGCGTACTCCTGACTGATCCCGCGTTCATCGCGATTTTAGTCTGTTGTTTTTCTCGAAATGCAGGAGACTCAAGAAAGACAAATCGTAAAGAAAGGAAGAACCAGCCCATGATCATGTACCGGATCCCTGCCGTGCTCCTGACGATGGCCTGCCTGATCCTGCCGGGGATTTCCAGCCAGGCGCAATCGGCGCCCGTCGATACCCCCGCGGATCCGGGGGCGGCGCTCGCGCAGCGCGTGGACCAGTTGAGCCGGAAACTCGCCGAGCAGATCCAGACCCTCGAAGAGGCCGTGAAGCAATTGCAGGCGCGCCTGGGAGACAGCTTCGAGCGCCCTTCTGTTTTCAACAGCATCGAGCGGCGGCTGGAGGATATCGAGAAGCGGCTGGACAAGCTGGAGCGCAGCGTCGACGACCTGGAAGACCAGGTGAGACGGCTGGAGCGGGACCGGTAATAGCCCCTACGCCGCGGGGATTCCGGACCGCGCCAGGCCGATGGTGACGCGGCTGCCGCGAATCTGTTCCTCGATGCGGCGCCGCATCTGCTCGACGGCTTCCTGGACATCCCCCACCTTGCGCTCCGCGTTGAACTCCAGGAGGATCTCGATATACACGTCCGTCCCGGACCGGCGCGACCGGATGCCGTGCAACACCTCGTACTCGTCGAAGTAGCGCGCCAGTTCACGCAGAATGACCAGTTGGTCGGATTCCTCCAGCGTCCGGTCCAGCAGGTCGGAGACGGACGAGGAGAAGATCCCCAGGGCGGCCATCAGGATGGACGCGGCGATCACCAGGGACGACAGCGGGTCAATGTACTGCGCCCAGTGAAAGCGGTTGAGCGCGAGGCTCAGCACCAGCGAAGTCAGGATAAACACGTTGGCCACGGCGCGCGTCAGCAGTAACCGGGCCTGAGAGGCCATCAGCGGGGAGGCTTCCGCCTTCGCCATCCGCCATCCGCGCAGGCCGAGCTTCCCGTTGATGACCGCGTACAGCAGCTGCGCCGCCATGCTGATCCAGACCCCGAGGCCCCGAATGTGCGCGGGATGCAGCAGATTGCGAACGGCGTTGCCGGTGATAATCAGCAGGCAGGCGGTCATCAACACTCCGACCAGCAGGCTGCCGAGGTTCTCCAGCTTGCCCAGCCCGTACTCGTAGGTCGCGCCCCCGCCCCGGTTGATCCGGCGGATGGCCAGCCATGAAAGCGCCACCGCCAGGAATTCCAGGAACGTCTTGAAAAAGTCCGCCAGCAGCACGGCCGAATTGGCCGCGACCATGGCGCCCAGCGTGATGACCGTGTCAATCCCGCCGGTGATCATGCTCACGCGAATGGCCGCTTCTCTGGCGGCGCCCCCGCTGGGTAGCGAAGCTGTGCTCATTTCTTTTCTTGATGCGACCTGCGGCCCACCGATCAGGGCACCCCGGGCGCGACCCCGCGCCACGCGGGGCGAGATTGAACCTCGTCCCGCCACAGGCGGGAGCGCGACAGGCACCGAAGCATCCAACCGCTGTTGGCACCCCGGGCGCGAATTGAACGCGCGACCTCCGGATTAGGAATCCAGCGCTCTGTCCATCTGAGCTACCGGGGCGTCGTCCCGACATTCCCTGCGCGATAATGAAACGCGGAAGCCCGTCTTGGCAACATCATAACGCGGGAACCCCGCAACCCGTACGGGATCAGCGATCCCCCGGGTCCAAGGTCAGCCGGATGGCCCGGATTTGTTCCCCGCCGCAGCAACTTTTTATCTGCTCGAGGACCTGCCGCTCCATTCGCTTGAGTTCCAGCAGCCAGGTCGGATGAGAGACGAAGATCGTCAATGTTTTGTTCTCCAGCCGGCCCGGGCGGGCCTGACGCGCCACGTCGGGCCCGACGATCTGCACCCATTCACGGCGCAGCGATTCCAGCCAGAACGGGGCGGCCAGGCCCCATTTCTTCACGACCCCGGGCAACACGTCCTGGATGTTCGCCGCTTGGAAGCTCGCGGCCGGCGTTTTCCGGTCAATGCGAAACCGTTCCCGCTGCAGTTCCCACGCGCCCTTGTTAAACGTTCTCCGGCGTCGTCCCATGGCGCGCTCATTGTCCTGCAAGCGGCGCACCGCGGCAAGCGGGGAAAAGAGGAGGGTGGCCCGGTCACTCCGTGGGCGGGCAAGACCCGCGCGGCGGAGCGCGCGGGCCACCCCAGGCTTACCGTTCTCATGCTTGTCCTCGAAAAGCCGGTAGAAGACGCGAGGACGATGAGCCCCCCAGAAGCGGGCTTGTAGTTTCCCGCTCGTTTTCTACAATGCGGCCCAACCTTTGTGAGGTACCCGAGATGAAGCCCATACTGCACGATACCGCCATCCTTTCCGTGGTACACGGCACCCACGGCTCGCCGTACGACGTGCTCGGCATACACGTGACGGGCGCCGACATGCCCGGCGTGGTGGCGCGTTCGTTCCAGCCCTATGCCCAGCACGTGGAACTTGTGGAGAAGGAGACGGGCGACGCGCACGAGATGGCGCGGATCCACGAAGACGGGCTGTTTGAAATCTTCCTGCCGGACCGCGCCCCGTTCGGGTACCGGCTGCGCATGACCGGCTATGACGAGCACCAGTGGGAACTGGAGGACCCCTATCGCTTCCCGCTCCAGATCACGGACTTCGACCTCTACCTATTCGGCGAGGGCACCCACTACCGGACGTACGAGAAAATGGGCGCGCACCCGATGACGCTCGACGGCATCGAGGGCGTCCATTTCGCCGTGTGGGCCCCCAATGCCACCCGAGTCAGCGTGATCGGCTGGTTCAACCGCTGGGACGGCCGGCACCATCCGATGCAGCAACGCGGCAATTCCGGGCTCTGGGAAATTTTCCTCCCGGCCCTGCAACCCGGCGACCTGTACAAGTTCGAGATCAAGGGCCACCAGGGATTCCTCGCGCAGAAGGCCGACCCGTACGCCTTCTTCTCCGAGCTGCGCCCCCGCTCCGCCTCGGTCGTCTGGAACATCCATCGGCACGAGTGGAAGGACGCGGACTGGCTGCAGCGCCGGCAGCGCACCAACTGGCACGAGGCGCCGATCAGCGTGTACGAACTGCACATGAGTTCCTGGCGCCGCGTGCCCGACGAGCAGAA
>JAHJJH010000071.1 GCA_018823105.1 Verrucomicrobiota bacterium
CGCAGCAGCGCCGGGAGAGCCGGGGATTACATTACACCCTCGATTACCCGGAGACCGACCTCTCCCGGCCCGCCGCCGAGACGCGCCTTCAGGATCCGCCCGGCGGCGCCGTCTCCGAACGGCTGGATTGAACCGGCCCGGACACGACCAGCGCACGTTCAATGAAAAACGTCACGCACCCCAGGACGAAGAGAACCGTGACCACCCACAGGCCAATGGCCGGAATGATGCCCCCCTGGCCGATCTTTCCCGTGGAATCTCTCATCAAGTTGGTCAGCATCAGGCTCAACAGGATGGCCGTCAGGCCTCTCGTCAAGTAACGGAAAAATAACTCCCACCGGAGGCGGCGCCGGCCCGCCTCCTCTCCCGGAGCGGGGATACGAATCAGACGGTGTGCGGGAAAGCTGACCAGGAGCGCGTAAAACACGACTTCCTCCGCCGGGGAGGCGTAGTGGCCCAAGTCCTGCAAGGTTTTCCATATCAACACGGCCATGACGATGCCGAAACCTGTCTGCACGGCGAAGAGCAGCAGGGGGAACCACCGATCCGCCGAACCGGCCGTAGGACGGTTCGGCTCCTGGGCCAGGCGGGTGGATCCCCAGAGCAGCAGATGAAGCCCCAGGGTCGTGCCGAACGCGCTCCACAGTCCGGGGCCGGGTCCAGCCGGCGCCGCGAGCATCAGCACCAGGGACAGAAATACGGGGATCAGGCCCAGCCGGCGGGCGCGATCCACGTGCTGCCTGAACGTGTCCGAGGAGGGCCGGTACTCAGGGAAAACGCGCATGCCCTTTTTATGGCCCGATCACCCGGCGGTGTCAATCACCGCGCACCGGCGGCTTGAGCCAAGCCGCCCTACCTGCGGCCTTGTCTGATGGTCGTCCGGTAGGGCGCGTTGGCCCAACGCGCCGGATGGGTTTCGTTCTCATTTCCCCGAACCTTCCATCATGGTACATTCACCGTTATGAGCGAGCGCCATCCCAATCCGTTGGAGCCCCGCTGGCTGCTCTGGGCCCGTGAACTGCAGGCGATTGCCCAGAATGGACTCCATTACTCCGCGGCCGGTTTCGACCGCCAGCGCTACGAGGCCGTTCAGCGCATTGCCGCCGATATGTTCGCCGCCCAGTCCGGCACCGATACCCGTCGCATCCTGGATCTTTTCAAGGAGCAAATCGGTCACGCCACGCCCAAGGTGGACGTGCGCGGCGCGGTGTTCCGCGACGGCCGGATCCTGCTGGTGCGCGAGAAGCGCGACCGGTTATGGACGCTGCCCGGCGGGTGGGCCGATCCGAACGAAATGCCCAGCGAGGCGGTGACCAGGGAAATTCTCGAGGAAGCCGGCTACCGGACCCGCGCCGTCAAGCTCGCGGCCGTCCATGACCGCATCCGTCAGGGCCCCATGCCGCCTTATCCCTACCATGTATACAAGCTCTTCTTCCTGTGCCAACTGCTGGACGGCGCGCCCGTTGAAAATATCGAAACCGACGCGGCCGAGTTTTTTTCGGAAGACGGGATTCCTCCGCTTTCCATCCCCCGGGTCAACGAGAAGCAGATCGCCCGTCTTTTCGAGCACCACCGCCGGCACGAACTGCCTGCGGATTTCGACTGATGAAACCGTCTGGTCTTCTATCCCCGTAACCGCGAGCGTGAGCGAGCGGTAGTCCCGTCGCTCACGCTCCGGGCTCCGCTCTTTTTCAGAACGACTGGCTCAACGTCACGCCGCCGTAAACCACGTCCTTCTCGCCGTAGATCGCCTCGGCGCCCTTCTCGATATCGCTGTCGAGCAGGGCCGCGTATTGCAGGGCGCCACCCAGCGACAGGGTCTCGGAGAAGGCGTAGGTCAGGCCGACGGAGACATTCGCGTCGTTGAGCGCCGCGCTGTCGTTCACAATGGCCTCTCCCTCTTCAGGCTCGAAGCTGAAGTAGAAGTCATTGTAGTCCTTGCCCCCGAAGCCCAGGGAGGCCCCGAGATCGAGCGTCAGTTTCTCGGCAAGGTCGAAGCTGTGGCTGACGGCCAGGTTCGCGTAAAAGTCCTCGACCTCGTTGAAGTCGTAACTCACCAGCAGGGTCGGCGCCAGCGGGACCTCGGTGAGGCTGTAGGACAGATAGACTTCGTGGGTATTTTCCGTCAGGGCCTCGGCGCCCACGGCGTTCGGGTCTACCGCGGTATTGGGGAAATCGTAATTCACCAGGCCCAACGTCACCTCCGCCCCGGTCAGCGGGCACGGACGCGCATAGGAAATTCCCACATCATGCTCGGAGAACTCGAACGCATCGCCCGTTATTTTGTCGGTCAGGTTGAGGTTGCCCCACCAGTTGAAGGAAAAACCGCCCTTCGACACGGTAACCGACGGCTGGAACACGGGTTCGTCGTTCAGCACCTGGCCGCGCCACACGTAGTGTGAGTTGACCACGAGGTCCAGGCCGGCCTCCGCCGCCCATCCGCCCGCCGCCATCGCGACGACCAGGAACGCCGCGGCCGAAATCATTCGAACTGTATTTCTCTTCATGTTTTCCGCTTCTCCTTTTGTGGACAGGCCTGTTGCGGGAGCAGGTCATCGAACAACTCGTGTTTTATTTTCGCATGACGCCGCGACATGTCAAAGTAAACCCGTAAAAAAAGAAACTGGTCAAGCTCCCCGCGCTTTTTTACTCTCGCCTGTCAAAGGTGTACCCGGAGGACGACGCGGGGTGGCGTCGCCCGTGGTGACCC
>JAHJJH010000072.1 GCA_018823105.1 Verrucomicrobiota bacterium
CCCCGCCGTTCCTGGTGGAGGAAAAAGCCCGGAGGAACACCGCCCCCCGCCGCCGTGGAGCCCGCGCCGCCGCGCGGACGGATCTACCGGATGAAAACCGGCGATCCCGTGTTCATTGCCTTGCGCGGCATCCCGGGGTACCCCGGCGGGCAGCAAAATATCGAAGGCATCCTGGATGAAAACGGATGCATCAATCTCCCCTTCCTGGATTTCGTGGAGGCCGCGGGGAAGACACCTTCGGAACTGGAGCGCGAGATCATGACCCGTTATATCGAGGGGGGCTTCTACCGCACCCTCGGCGTAAATATCATCATCCCAACCCAGAGCTACTTTGTTCGCGGCGAGGTGCGCGGGGCCGGCCGGTTCCAGTTGACCGGCAGGATGACGATCCTCCAGGCCCTGGCCACCGCCGGCGGCTTCACCGAGTTCGCCAACTCCAGGCGCGTGGAACTGCTGCGCGGGAATCAGCGCATCGTGGTGAACGTTCGGGAGCTTGAAAAGCATCCCGCGCGCGACAAGGAATTGGAAGCGGGAGACGTCATCATTGTGCCCCGAAGCGCTTTCTAGTCAGGCGGTTTTTCAGGATGACCGGCGCGGCGAGTACCGCCGACGACGAACAGCCCTTCCCATCTCGCGGCGCCAGTCGCTCTACGAATGGACGGCGCTGACGCTCCTGCTCGCGGGCCCTCTGGTCGGCCCCGTCCTGTTCGGTACCGTGCGCGTGTGGTCCATCGGGCCCCTGCTGATGATGGCCTGGATCGGGATCGCCTTGCACCTCGCCCGCCCCCTCCTGCGACCGGATTTGCGCCTGTTGCATATCCCTCCGGGCGGGATCCTGTGGCTCGGTTTCTTCCTCTATTCCGCCATCTTGATTCCCTTCTCCTCGGTGCCGTACGAGGCCCGCATCGAGCTGTTGAAGGTCGGCGGGTACGTCGGTGCGTACTGGGCCTGGACGGATCTGGCGGCCCGCCGCCATCGGTGGCGCATCCTCATCGGGCTGGCCTTGTTTCTCGTCACCCTGTTGGCTTGGTATGCCGTCATCCAGCATGCCCATGGTTCGCGGATGGTGTTGAATCTTGAGCGACCGGATGAGTATGGCATGCGGGTCAGCGGCACCTACTTCTGCCCCAACCACTTTGCCAATCTGATCGCGCTCGTGCTGCCGTTCGCCCTCGTCCTGCTCTGTCTGCCCTCCGCCGGGATGGTCCTGCGGCTCCTGTCCGGTTACACGTTGATCCTGCTGCTTCCCGTGTTGTACCTGACCCAGTCTCGCAGCGGGTGGCTGGCGGCCGCGACAGGGCTGGGCCTGGCCGGGATCTTGATGGCCCTGCGCCACAGCAGGAAGCGTTTTGTCACGATGCTGATCGTGCTGCCTCTGCTGTTGGCGGCCCTCGGGGCCGGGCTGTGGGCCGTCTCCCCGATGGTGCGCCAACGCGTGCGCGGGGCGATGATCCACGATCCCGACTCCGCGGTGCGGGCGCGGTTCGACGTCTGGCGCGATACGGTGCCGATGATCGCCGAGAAACCGCTGTTCGGCCACGGGCCGGGCAGTTACCGATGGGTCTATCCACGCTTCCGTACGCATTCCATGGGCTTCCTGATCAACTATGCACATAACGAATACCTCCATTTTGCCTCGGACTACGGCCTGGTCGGCCTGGGCCTGTTGGGCGCCGTACTCGTGACGGGGCTGGGGGGCTTGCTCCTCAGGTTGAGACGGGTTGAACGCGACAAGGACGCCTACCTCATCGCCGCGCTCTGCGGCAGCGTGGCCGCCGCCGCGGTGCACGCGGTCTTCGATTTCAACCTCCATATCTACTCGAATAACCAGATGTTGATCCTGCTCGCCGGGGTCACCGCTTCCGGCCTGTATGCGTCCGGCGCGCGCCGCCCCCGCGCCCTCCGCGGGGCGGGGGCCTGGCTGGTCTGGGGCGGGGGCTTGGCCGTCGTGCTCCTGTTGTTCTTCGTGACCCTGCGGGTCTTTGTGTCGTACGGCCTGCATCATCTGGGCGAAACGCGCCGCGAGAAGATGGACATGGCGCCGGCGCTTCGGCGGCTCGAACTGGCGCGCGCGGTGGACCGGGCCAACTGGCGGCCCTGGTTGAGCCTGGGCCACCTGCACCGGACCCGCAGCTTCTGGGGCCTCGACCCGGAGCAGAAGAAGAGCGACGCCGCCCTGGCGATCGAATGCTATGAAGCGGCGCTCGCCCGCAATCCACTGGACATGATGGCCCTATACGGGCTCGCCCGCCTGCAGCAGATGCTCGGTCGGCCGGAGCAGGCGCTGGACATTCTCCGGGAGATCAACCGGATGGACCGGAACAACATGTTCTTCCTCCCGCAGCTGGGCCTGCAACTCCGCACGATGGGCCAGGACGAGGAAGCCCTGGCCGTGTTCCGCGAGGCGAGAAGTCTCTGGTCCAACGACATGATCACTATCAACATCCGTCTGCTCGAACGACGGCTGGCCGGGCGGAAGAACGTGACGCCGCCGGCCCCCTGAACAAGCGGCCGCACGGGCGGAAGGCGGATACACGATTGTTGAAATCAGGGAATTGATGAATCACCGTTCGGGCCGGGAAGCTTTCACCCTCGTCGAATTCTTGGCCGTGGTGGCCATCCTGGCTATCCTGGCGGGCCTGCTGCTGCCGGCGTTTGTGAACTTGCGCGCACGGGCCCGCCAGCTGCACGGCCTGGCCAACACCCGGCAGATTGTCCGGGCCGTTCTCCTGCTGGCCGCGCAAGAGCGCCCGCGAATTCTTCCCGCTCCGACGGACTTCGGGAGCCTGGGCGGAAAGACCGGTGCGGGCTCCGCCCTGGGCGGCCACGTGCCCGCCGAGGAACGTCCCCTCTACCGGCTCCTGCCGGATCCGGCCGTCTTCGCCTGCCCCTCGGACCGGGGCGACCAGGTCCTCGGGGTCGATAGCGTGTTCGACGCCGTGGGCTCCAGCTACATGTATCCCGTCCGGACCGTGGACGGCATCCAGGCGGTCGGCGGAAGCAATGTGACCGCTTTCGCCCATCCCGAGAGAAAAGTCATCCTGTTCGAGCCGGCCCTGTTCGGCGACCGCGCGGCCATCCCCGGACCCGGTGGCATGATCGAAAATGGGTGACCGCGGCAGGCTTTCTCGATGGGCACGCGCAGATGCTGGAGTCCGCCGGCTACAGCGAGGACAGCCCCAACCACCTGTATTACGGAACACGCTTTGCCCTGCCCCGCTTTGCCACTCTTTCTTTTCACCTTGTCACCTTGCCCAATCTTTCTTCATCATGCCGGCATTGAGATGGCCATCATAGATCCATACGTCACCACGGGGGAACATCGTTTTCACGCCACGCGGCGCCGGTTAAAGAAAACCGCCCTGGTCATGCTGCTGGTGGGGCTGGTCAGCCTGGTCCTCGGCGCCGTGGTTCTGGTCTATGGCCTGTTCCTCGCGCGCGTGACCGCGCGCGGGCGGATGCTGGCCATGGCGGGAATCTATTCCGGCGGCGGGCTCCTGTGTTTGCTGATCCGATGGCCGCTCGAATCTTTCCGC
>JAHJJH010000073.1 GCA_018823105.1 Verrucomicrobiota bacterium
AAACGGGGAGTGACCCCAGCGTCATTCTCGAGCGTCTCACGTTCGCCGCCAGTTGGTTTGCACGACACCCACTGGCTGTGACGATAACTCCGCCACGCCACCTTTGCACTCTTGGCATGACAGACCACATACCGTCACGAATGAACGCGAATATTGCTTTTTCTTATTTGGCGTTAATTAGCGTTAATTTGCGGTGATCGCTCTTCGGGTTAGAACCGCAACCCCGCCAGGAACGTCACCGACGTCATCTCCAGCTCGACGATCTTGTTGAATTTCTCACGCCGCTCCTCGACTTCCTCGGGCGGCCGGTCTTCCGCCAGCACCTCGGCGTTGGCTTTCATGTGCTGCACGGCGACACCGACGAGCAGGTCCACGGCCCGGCCCATCGGAATGCCGAGGAGCGCGCGGGCTTCGAAATGGTCATACTCCAGGTTCAGGACCTTGTTGTTCCGCGAGGAGGTGATCCCGAGGTCCCGGGTATCGCCGCTGAAATCCAGCAGGGCATAGTACCCCTGCAGCACGAGCTCCGGGGTGCGCCGATCCGCCGTGCTCCCCCCCATCCGGACGTCCAGTCCCACGCCCAGTTCCGGCAGGATCATGCCGGTCCAGCCCTTACCGTGACCGCCGACCACGTATTCCTGGGGTGGAGCCTCGTAGAAGACCGTGCCGCGGGCCCGGCCCGCGTCGATGTCAAACGTGCTCACGAACGTGTTGAGGCCCAGGCCGATGGAGGGGGTGATTTCCACGACGTCACCGCCGGTGATCGAGACAGGGGTGAGCATCCCGCGCATCTCCAGCGTGCCGCCCTCCATGTCCGCCTTGAACGTCTCCCCGTCCGGGATGACCATGTACTCGTACTTCTCACCCTGGTAGTACACCTCCTCCACGCCGATGTAGAAATCCCGGTCCGCCGTGCTGGTCTCGGACGGGTTCAGGTAGGTGCCGGCGGCATGGAGCGTGAAGAAGCTCCAGGCCTTGTCGAACAAGAGGCCGAAGGTGCCGTACCCGCCGTCGAAGCCGAGTTCCTCCAGCGTGTAGCTTTTGGCGAACAGCGTGTTTTTTTCCGGGTCCGTGATATCGTAGTAGGGTCGGGTGGTTTCCTGGACGTACCCGTCCAGGGCGGTGATCTGTCCCGCGGCGAACGCCAGGGAAGCGCTCCGCCGCCCCTCCGTGGAGCGTCCCCATTGCACGCCGGCACGGCCGGCGGCGGGCCACAAGGCGGTCACGAAAAGGCCGATCATCACCGGGGTTCTGTTCATCATGGGGCGTCTTTCTGTTGTTGAGCGGCGCAGCGTCGGTAAAAACCGCGGGCGCGTCAAGTGGAAAGCGGCGCCCCTTTGACTTTTCGCGGTCGACGGTTTACAAAGGCACGCGCGAAAAGACCATGACGCATCTGACGATCAACGCGTGGCTCGGATTCCTGATCACCGGCGTGGCGCTGGGGATTGGCGGGGTCGCGACGTACACGAATATCCGCAACTCGCGCGGGCCCCTGGAGCGGCGCTTCGTGATCTGGAACTGCGTCGCCGCCTGGACCGCCATTCTCCTGCTGTTGTTCCTGGTGACGATCACGCCGTTCCCCTGGAACCTGATCTGGCTGGCCCTGTATTTTGTGCACTTGCCGATCGCCATCTATCGTTTTGCCTCGAAGAGCCAACTCATTCGAGTCGTAGAAGGCCGGGACGCCGCCCAGGCCGATGGGGCGCCGTGAGAGCAAAGAACCCGGGCGATGCCGCCCGGGTCCCGTGCCGCAAACATATAACGATTACTTCGCCGGGATTTCGTCCACGGGCCTGCTTACCAGGGCGCGCCGCGGATTCTTGATCTGCACCCAGTCCGGGCCGGGGTCCTGCGCCAGTGTTTTTCCGCGGTGCGTCGGCGAGGCCTTCGCGGCCTCGTAGGCCGCCAGGGCCTCGGGGAGATGCTCCTCGAGATCCCGCGCGCGATCCTTGCTGGAGGGGTGCGTGGACAGGAAACTCAAGGCCCGGTTGAACTTGCTCTCCTCCTTGGCCGCCCGCTGCCAGAGCCGTAGCGCGGCCCGCGGATCGTACCCGGCCCGGGCCATGTACATCAACCCCACGCGGTCGGCTTCGCGCTCGTCCTTGCGCGAGTACTTCGTCACGATCAGCCCCTGGTAAAACAGGAACGCACCGCCAAAGATGGCCTGCAGATCCTCGTCGTCCTTGGCCTCGGCGTACAACGCCCCGCCGAGCAGCAGCAGTTCCCAGGGCAGGTTGCGCGTCAACTCCTCGGTCGAGTGCCGGCAGTTGACGTGCGCGATCTCGTGCGCCAGGACGGCCGCGAGTTCGTCCTCGTCCCGGACCAGCCCATCCTCGGGATCGTACAGGCCTTCCAGCACGATCAGTTTCCCGCCGGGCAGGGCCATGGCGTTGACCTCGTTCGTGTGCAGCAGGATGACTTCATAGGGCAGTCCGGGCAGATGCGAGACCGCCGCGATGCGCTGCGTCACGCGTTCCAGTTGCTGCACGCGTTCGGGATCCTTGTTGACCCCGACCTTTTCATCCCGGGCCCATTTCTTGACGTCCTTGTAGAAATCCGTGCCGAGTTCGATATCGTCGTTGATGGACCAGAGGTTCTTCACCTTTTTGCCCGTCACCGGGTCAATCGTGGAGCAGGAAACCAGGCCCAGGGCAAGAACCGGCAACAGCGCGGTGCGCAGCAACGACAGTATCGTCTTCATAGGTCCTCCGCTGATTGCGACGAGTACGGGCCGGCTTTATTCAACCGTGGAGGCGGTATTCTCCGGAACGGAGCCTGGTCCGTCAAGGGCCGCGAGGCGCTGCAGCGCCCATTCCGCATGCTCCCGGAGGAGTTCGTCGGGATCGCGCCGCATCCGCTGCAGCGCCGGGCGTGCCTCCGGCCGCCCGCTGTTGCCGAGGGCGACGAGCGCGTTGCGGATCAGCCGCCGCCGGCCGGTCCGCGCCACCGGCGTACCGCCGTACAGCGTCTGAAACCCGCGCTCATCAAGTTCCAGCAGGTCGGTCAGACGCGGCGCCCAGCGTTCCGGTTCGAAGCGGAGGAACGGCCGCGCCGCCGGCCGCGAGCAGCGGCGGACCCACGGGCACACCACCTGACAGAGATCGCAGCCGAAAATCCAGCGGCCCATCCCGACACGCAGCTCCGGCGGGATCGCGCCCGGGTGCTCGATCGTCAGATAGGAGAGGCAGCGCCGGGCGTCGAGGCGGAAGGCGGAGGGAAAGGCCCCGGTCGGACAGGTGGACAGGCAGCGCGTGCAGCGTCCGCACGGATGATCGGGCGCATCCCCCGCCCCGGCGCAGCCCCACGGCGAGGCGGCGTCGTAGTCGAGCTCAAGGTCCAGCAGAAGCGCGCCCAGGGAAATGAACGACCCGAAGCGCGGGCTGACCAGGAGAGTATTCCGCCCGATGAATCCCAGGCCCGCTTGCGCCGCGAAATGGCGCTCGAGGATCGGGCCTGTATCCGTGTACGCGCGCCAGGAAACACCGCGCGCTTCGCGAGAGAGGAATTGTCCCAGCTCCTGCAGCCGCGGGAGGAGGACATCGTGGTAATCCCGGCCCCAGGCGTACGCCGCCATGCGCCCCCGCCATGGATCCTGCGCGAGGGCCGGATCCGGCCACTCCACAAAATACGAGCAACCGAGCGCCACCACGGACCGGGCCCCGGGCAGGACGGTCCCGGGCCGCGCGCGCCGTTCGGCCGACCGGCCCAGCCAGTTCATCTCCGCCGCGTACCCCCGCGCCAAGGCGTCGCGCAACGCTGCGGCGCAAGCCGGGGATGATGCCGGGGCCAGACCGACCAGGTCGAACCCCAATTCCAGGGCCTTTTGCCGTATATGATCCGAAAGACTCACGGTTGTGCGTGAAAAGATGGACAAGCTGAATTATGTTAAACAAACTGAAGAAAGCACGCATGAAGGTATCTTTGTTCAGAATCCGGGGCCTGGATTGCGCGGAGGAAGTGAACGCCCTGCGCGCCGCCGTCGGCCGGATTCCGGGCGTCGAGGTCATGGATTTCGACCTGCTCAACGGCGTCATGAAAGTGACCGGGGCGGAAGAGCTTGCCGACGCCGTCGTTCTCGCGGCCGTCAAGAAAGCCGGACTGGAAGGAGCGCGGATCGGTCCGATCGGTCAGAACAGTCCGGCAAAAAGATTTGCCCCCGGTCGGCTTTTTGCCTGCGTGATCTCCGGCGGCGCCACGTCAGCCGGCTTCGTGGTCCACGCGTGGATGGCCGGAGGGGTGATGGCCGCGCTGGCGGAGAAAGCCGCCTTCCCGCCGGTGGCTCGGGCGCTATACGCCGCGGCGATCCTCGCGGCCGGCTGGCACGTCGCGCCTCGCGCCTGGGCTTCCGCCCGGCGTCTGCGCCCGGACATGAACCTCCTGATGACGCTGGCCGTTCTCGGGGCCGCGGCCATCGGGCAATGGTTCGAGGCGGCCACGGTGTCGTTCCTGTTCACGCTGGCCCTGTGGCTCGAATCCTGGAGCGTCGGCCGGGCGCGCCGGGCGATCCGCGCCCTCATGGATCTTGCCCCGCCGGTGGCCCGCGTAGTGGGTCCGCGCGACGGGAAGGTGGAAGAAAAACCGGTCGAAGCCATCCAGCCTGATAGCCGGGTGGTGGTCCGGCCGGGCGAGCGTATCCCGCTGGACGGCGTGGTCATCGAGGGGGCCACGACGGTCAACCAGGCGCCGATCACCGGCGAGTCGGCCCCGGTGTCCAAGCGGGTCGGCGACGAGGTGTTCGCCGGCACCATCAACCATGACGGGGCCTTCACATTCCGCGTTACCCGTCCGTCGCAGGATACGCTCCTGGCCCGGATTCTGCGCATGGTCGAGGAAGCCCGCTCCCGGCGCGCGCCGGTCGAGCAATGGGTGGACCGGTTCGCCCGCTTCTACACCCCCGTCATGTTCGGGCTGGCGGCCCTGGTCTGCGTGGGGCCGCCGCTGGCGGGCGTCGGGACCTGGGGCGAGTGGTTCTACCGCGGCCTGGTCCTGCTCGTGATTGCCTGCCCGTGCGCGCTGGTGATCTCCACGCCGGTCAGCCTGGTCGCGGCGCTGACGGCGGCGGCACACGCGGGAGTGCTGGTGAAGGGCGGCGCGTTTCTCGAAGCGGCGGGCCGTCTTAAAGCCATCGCGCTGGACAAGACCGGCACGCTGACCGTCGGCCGACCCGAGGTGCAGCGTGTTATCCCGCTCGACGGACACACCCCCGGAGAACTGCTGGCCACGGCGGCGGCGCTCGAGACCCACAGCGAGCACCCCCTCGCGCGCGCCATCTTGCGGAGGGCGCAAGACGACGGCGTGGCCCCGCGCACAGCCACGGCCTTCCGCGCCCTGCCGGGCCGGGGCGCCGAGGCGGAAATCGAGGGGCGCCGCTATTGGATCGGCAGCCACCGGTTACTCCACGACGAGGGCGGCGAATCCGCTGTTTTGCACGATCAACTCCAGACCCTCGAAGACGAAGGCCACTCCGTGATCGCCGTTGGCAACGGGCGGCACGTCTGCGGGGTGATCAGCGTGTCGGAGGGGATTCGTCCCGGAGCCGTCGAGGCCATCCGGGAATTGAGGGCCCTGGGCGTGCAACACGTGGCGGTACTGACGGGCGACAACCAGGGCACGGCCGAGGCCGTCGCGCGCGTCGTCGGCGCGGATGAATGCCGCGCCGAACTGCTGCCGGGGGACAAGCACGATGCCGTCCGCGAACTGGCCGGGCGCTACAAGACCGTCGCCATGGCCGGCGACGGCGTCAACGATGCGCCGGCGCTCGCCGCGGCCACGATCGGGATCGCCATGGGCGCCGCCGGCACCGATGCCGCCCTGGAGACGGCGGACATCGCCCTGATGACGGACGACCTGTCGCGACTGCCGTGGCTGGTCCGACATTCGCGACGCACTCTGCGCATTGTTCGTCAGAACATCTTCGTCGCGCTGGGCGCGAAAGGGGTGTTTATGGCGCTGGCGGCGGCGGGCCGGGCCACGCTGTGGATGGCCATCGCGGCCGACATGGGCGCCTCGCTGCTGGTGATCTTTAACGGCCTGCGCCTGCTGAAGCGTTAATCTCCCTCGAACGGCGAGCTTCATCGCGTTCGGACGCCCCGGGCAGATTGGCCGGCGAGGACACGAACGGGAAGAAATGATACGCGGTGAGGGTGAGCAACTCGTGCGGTTCGAGTTCAGCGCTCACCCGGCTCCGGAGCGACCTCATTTCACAGGACTATTGTTCCCAAGCGTCCACACCCCCGGATCACACTTAATTAACTGTGATCCAGCCTTTGCTGTGCCTTCTCGCCGTGGAAAAGGCGGCAAGGCCAGGGCGGGTTCGAGCGCAACCCGGTTGACGCCCATAGTCCACGATATGTGTTTTTTAGCTGTTATCAAATAAACGCATAAAAATTGCGTGAATACTAAAAAGGCCCGCTGAAGAATGAGCAGTGGCGCTATAGTGACTTTTTTTAATTAAATGACTTGAATGGGCAGATCACGCTTAATTAAGTGTGATCCGAGAGAAACCAGGAAAGGAAGGGGAGTTCCATGGCCTTACATCCAACTCTGTGGCGGACCTGTCGAGTTCTGGCCGGGGAAACGAGGATCCGTCTACTTCGGCTGGTGGTGAACAATCCCGGGCGGACGGTCTCGGACCTGGCCGCCACCATCGGCATCAGTCTCCCGCGCGCGAGCCAGGAACTGCGCCGGCTTCAGTCCCGGGGTCTCCTTCAGGCTGTCCGGGTCGGGCGGCAGGTGAGATACCAGCCGATCCCGGACCCCCAGGTGCCCAGCGCGAAGCCCCTGCTCAAGGCCGCAGAAACTGTTTTCCGGCGTTTCCCGCGCGAGGCCGAAACACGTCTCGCGGAAATCGCAACGGCCTTTTCTCATCCGCGTCGTATAGCCATTGTTCGGGAACTTCTGTGGGCGCCCCAAGATACCCTCTCGCTTCTGAACGGAGTCGGCATACCACGAATTTCCCTTAATCGGCATCTGCGGCTACTACGCGCTCGGGGTTTGGTGGAGCACCGCGGAGGAAAAAACCGCTTAACGGCAAGTCACCACCCGCTGGTACAGTGTCTTGCGCGCATGATCAAGCAATCGTCCGCGGGCGGCTGAAGCCGCCGTTGGGATGGATCACAGTTAATTAACTGTGATCCGGGGCTTTTTGGCGCAGGGGATGTTTCTTTCCCGCACGGGAAGAAAAAAACAGGCCCGAGGGCCTGCTTTTTCCCTTCATATGAATCAGGCGTTACTCGACCTTGATGCACTCGACCGGGCAATTGGCGGCCGCTTCCTTGGCGGCGTCCTCGGAGCCGGCCGGCACGCTGTCGCCCTTGGTCACGGCAATGTTGTCGTCGCCCATCGCGAAGACGTCCGGGGCGGTCGTCACGCACAGCTCGCAGCCCGTGCACAGGTCTTTATCAATCGTCGCTTTCATGGTTGTTCTCCTTTTTTTGGTTGGATGCCAACAGGATACATGGATCATGGGCGCTTGGTCATTGTTTTTTTCCGACTCATCCCATCCGGTACTCGGTTTTGTACTTCTCCAGGATCTTGATGTAGTTGGCCCGCTCGAACGCGGCGGGGTCGGCCACGGACTTCTGGCTCAACACGCCCTTCATCTGCCGGACGGATTCGTACTCGTTTTCCTCGAGCCAGTTGTCGAGGTCTTCCACCAGCGTGGTGAGGTGGCGGATGCCCTTCTTGAGCAGCGCGGCGGTGGTCATCACCACGTCCGCGCCGGCGAGCAGGTACTTGGCCACCTCGCGCACGGTATGTACGCCGGTGGTCGCGGCCAGGGAAGCTTGGAGGCGTCCATGCAGGATCGCGATCCAGCGCAGGGGCAGCCGGATATCCTCGGGTGTGCTCAAGTTCAGGGTGGAAGCCACGGTCATGTTCTCCAGGTCGAAGTCGGGCTGGTAGAACCGGTTGAACAGCACCAGCGCGTCCGCGCCGGCCTGGTCGAACTGCTGCGCCATGTGGGCCATGGAGCTGAAGAACGGACCGATCTTGAGCGCGACGGGGATCGTGACGGCGGATTTGACCGCCTTCAGGACGTCGAGATACTGCTGCTCGACTTCGGTCCCGGTGAGCGCGGGATCGGTCGGGATGTAGTACACGTTCAACTCCACGCCCTTTGCCCCCGCTTCCTGGATTCTGCGCGCATACGAGATCCAGCCCTCGTGCGACACGCCATTGAGGCTGCCAATGATCGGGATGTCCACGGCGTCGGCGGCCTTGCGGATCAACTCGAGGTACGCGTCCGGCCCGACGTGGTAATCGCCGACGGACGGGAAGTAGGAGAGCGATTCGGCGAAGCTGTCGGCGCCCGCGGACAGCCGGTCATCCAGCACCTGGTCCTCCTGGCGCACCTGCTCCTCGAAGAGGGAGAACATGACCACGGCGGCGGCGCCGGCGTCCTCCATCTGCCGGATGGTATCCACGCTTTCGGAGACCGGGGCGGCGGAGGGAACGAGCGGGTTCTTCAGGCTCATGCCCATGTACGGGGTGCTCAAGTCCATGGCGGCTTCCTTTCGTTTCCGGTGAATCTTTCCTACAGTTGCTCCACGGGGGCCCCGGCCGGCGGCGCGGCCATGCGTTCGTAGAGCTTCCAGCGCTCGTTGACGTCCCCCTGCGCCAGCTCGATCAGGCGCTTGGCTTCCTCCGGCTTGCTGCGGGTGAGCATCTTGTAACGGATCTCGTTGTAGGCGTACTCCTTCAGCGGGATCGCCGGCTTCTTCGAGTCCAGGCAGAACGGGCTCTTGCCCTGCGCGGCGAGCCCCGGGTGGTAGCGGAAGAGCGGCCAGTGCCCGCACTCCACGGCCAGCTTCTGCTGGCGCAGGCCGTTGATCATGTCGATGCCGTGCGCGATGCAATGGCTGTAGGCGATGATCAGCGACGGGCCGTCGTAGGCCTCGGCCTCGAGAAACGCGCGCAGGGTCTGGCGCGGGTTGGCCCCGAGCGCGACGCGCGCGACGTACACGGTGCCGTAGCTGATCGCCATCAGGCCCAGGTCCTTCTTCGCCGCGGGCTTGCCGCCGGCGGCAAACTTGGCCACCGCGCCGCGCGGCGTGGCCTTGGAGCACTGCCCGCCCGTGTTGGAATAGACCTCCGTGTCCAGCACCAGGGCATTGACGTTCCGGCCGCTGGCCAGGACGTGGTCCAAGCCGCCATAGCCGATGTCGTACGCCCAGCCGTCGCCGCCGAGCACCCAGACGCTGCGCTTGACCAGCGCGTCGGCGATCGCCGCGAGATGCTGCGCCTCGGCTTTCTTCACGCCCGCCAGTTTCGCCTTCAGCCGGGCGACCCGCTCGCGCTGGAGCCCGATTTCCCGTTCGTTATTCTGCGTCGCGTTGAGAATCTCCCCGGCGAGGGCGGCGCCCACCTCGTTCTGAAGTTTCCCCAGCAGTTCAACGGCAAATTCGCGGTGCTTGTCCAGGGTCAGGCGGAAGCCGAACCCGAACTCGGCGTTGTCTTCGAAGAGCGAGTTGGACCATACCGGGCCGCGCCCTTCCTTGTTGACCGTCCAGGGCGTGGTCGGCAGGTTGCCGCCGTAGATCGAGGAGCACCCCGTGGCGTTGGCGATCAGCGCCCGGTCGCCGAACAGGCGGGACAGGATCGTCACGTACGGCGTCTCGCCGCAACCGGTGCAGGCGCCGGAGAATTCGAACAGCGGCAGAGTGAACTGGAAGTCCTTGACGCTGCCCAGGTCCAGCGCGCCGTGGTCCGCGTCCGGCAGCGTATCGAAGAACGCCCAGTTCGCGCGTTCGGCCTCGAGGATCGGCTCCTTGTCGGTCATGTTGATCGCGCGCCGGGCGGGGTTCTCCTTGCTCTTCTTCGGGCAGACCTCGATGCACAGGCCGCAGCCGGTGCAGTCCTCGACGGAAACCTGCACGGTGTACCGCCGGCCGGGCTGCTCCTTGCTCTTCCACTCTGCACTCTTGAACGAGGCGGGGGCCTTCTCCAGCAGGGCCGGATCGTAAAGCTTCGATCGCACGCAGGCATGCGGGCAGACCAGGCTGCAATTGCCGCACTGGATGCACAGGTCCGGCTCCCAGGCGGGCACGGTCAGGGAGATGTTGCGCTTCTCCCACTTCGTCGTACCGGTCGGCCAGGTGCCGTCCGGGGGCATCGCGCTGACCGGCAGGTCGTCGCCCAGCCCCGCCATGATCTTGGCCGTGACGTTCTTCACGAAATCGGGCGCCTCCGGCGAGACCGCCGGCGGCATGTCGTGTGTGCTGGTCGCCTGCGCGGGGACCTGGATTTCGAACAGGTTGGCCAGCGTCTGGTCCACGGCCTCGTAGTTCTTGCGGACGATGTCCTCGCCCTTTTTGCCATAGGTCTTCTTGATGGATTCCTTGATCTTGCCGATCGCGTCCTCGCGCGGCAGGACGCCGGAGATGGCGAAGAAGCAGGTCTGCATGATCGTATTCACGCGGCTGCCCATGCCGGTGTCCCGGGCGACCTTGTAGCCGTCAATGACATAGAACTTGAGTTGCTTGTCGATGATCTGCTGCTGCACCTTGCGCGGCAGCTTGTCCCAGACCTCGTCCTTGCCGTACGGGCTGTTCAGGAGGAACGTCCCGCCGCGGATCGCGTAGCGGAGCATGTCCACCTGTTCGAGAAAGACGGCCTGGTGGCACGCGATGAAGTTGGCGGCCTGGATGAGGTAGGGCGAGTGGATGGGGTCGGACCCGAAGCGCAGGTGCGAAACGGTGCGCGAGCCGGCCTTCTTCGAGTCGTAGACGAAGTAGCCCTGTGCGTGCATGTCCGTCTCTTCGCCGATGATCTTTATCGAGTTCTTGTTCGCGCCGACGGTCCCGTCGGCGCCGAGCCCGAAGAACATCGCGCGCACGACGTTTTTCGACTCGGTGTCGAACGCCGGGTCGTAGTCCAGGCTGGTTTTCGCCACGTCATCGTGGATGCCGATGGTGAAGTGGTTTTTCGGCCGGGGCTTCTTCAGTTCGTCCAGCACGGCCTTGACCATGGCCGGCGTGAACTCCTTGGAGGAAAGGCCGTAACGGCCGCCGATGACCTTCGGCAGGGCGGCCAGCGTGCCGGCGCCCAGGGCCTCGGCCAGCGCGGTGATGACGTCCTGGTACAGCGGCTCGCCGGCCGAGCCCGGCTCCTTGGTCCGGTCGAGCACGGCCACGGCCTTCGTGGTCTTCGGCAGCGCGGCCAGCAGGTGCTCGGCGGAGAACGGCCGGTAGAGGTGCACGCGTACGACGCCGACCTTCTCGCCGCCGTTTTTCTGCAGGTACATCACCGTCTCCAGCGCCGTTTCCGCGCCGGAGCCCATGAGCACGAGCACGCGCTCCGCGTCCGGGGCGCCGTAGTAGTCGAACAGATGATAGGCGCGCCCCGCGAGTTTCGCGAACTTGTCCATCGCCTTCTGCACGATGTCCGGCGTGGCGGCGTAGAACGGGTTGACCGTCTCGCGGCCCTGGAAAAAGACGTCCGGATTCTGCGCCGTGCCGCGGATAACCGGCCGCTCCGGGTTCAGCGCGCGCTGCCGGTGCGCGAGGACCAGGTCGTCGTTCATCATGGCCCGGATCTGGTCGTCGTCGAGCAGTTCGACCTTGTTGACCTCGTGCGAGGTGCGGAATCCGTCGAAGAAATGCAGGAACGGCACGCGCGCCTCGAGCGTGGCGGCCTGGGCGATCAGGGCCATGTCCATGACCTCCTGCACGGAGGCGCTGGCCAGCAGGCCGAAGCCCGTGGAGCGGGTGGCCATGACGTCCGAGTGGTCGCCGAAGATCGAGAGCGCCTGGCAGGCGACCGAGCGGGCGGACACGTGGAAGACGGTCGCGGTCAGCTCGCCGGCAATCTTATACATGTTGGGGATCATCAGCAGCAGGCCCTGCGAGGCCGTGAAGGTCGTTGTCAGCGCGCCGGTCTGCAGCGCGCCGTGGACGGCGCCGCTCGCGCCGCCCTCGCTCTGCATTTCGACCACCAGCGGCACCGTGCCCCAGAGGTTCGGGCGCCCCTCGCTCGACCACTGGTCGGCCCATTCCCCCATGTTGGAGGAGGGCGTGATGGGATAGATGGCGCAGACCTCGTTGGTCTTGTGCGCCGCGTAGGCCGCGGCCTCGTTCCCGTCTATGATCGTAATGTTCCTGCTCATCTCCGGCGCTCTCCGTTTCCTGGCTGTGTGTGTGAAAGTCTTCGGAATTGAAGATTTCAGGACAAAAAAACGGTCTACGACTAGCATACACGCCCCGCCCGCGCAAGAACCGTCTTGGGTTTTTTCGAGCCTGCGCCCGCCCGGCCATCAGGCCGCGGGACGGGAAAATGCGAATTGAATGCCCGGTGCGGTTTATGGTGTCATGTCTCTGCGGGGGAATGATATGAAAGCGAGCGTAATTCTTCTTTTCGTTCTGAGTTTTATTGCGTGTTCAGGGCTTTGTTCCGCGAGCGGCGGACTGGATCAGGTCGTTTTACTCGACGTGCAGGGATTGTGGGGTGGGGCCGACCTCTGGATTTCATCGGATAGCCGGGCGGTCTGCCGCTTCGTCGCGCGTCCCGCGGAAGGCGAGGCCGGCCTGCAGGAGAGCCGTTATGCCTTCGAGTTGTCGGAAGACCAGAGGGCGAGGCTGGACGATCTGGTTCAGCGCCATGATTTCTTTTCCATACGCACGGAGAGCCGGATGGGCATGCCGGATGAAGCGCGCCCCTGCATCTATCTCCATGCCGTGGACAAGGCGCATGCCGTGGGCAAATGGATCGGCGACCGGCACAAGGATTTTGATCCCTTGTATGATCACCTCAGGCAAATCGCCGAGTCGGGACGGTCGGGCGTCCCGTTTCACAAAGGCCTTTATGAACCCGCCTGGCATCCGGAGGGATTCCCGGAGAATAAAACCATCCGGGACATGACCGCGCCCGCCCCGGCCCGCCCTTGAACGTTGCTGTCTTCGCGCGTAAAGACTGAAAAAATGACTCGGACGAAGACGGCCTCCAAAAACGGCTGGATCCTGGGCGGCCTGGCTCTTTCGACGCGTGTCGTCCTGGCGCCCATGGCGGGGTATACCGACCTGCCGTTCCGCCGCCTGGTAAGGTCCTTTGGGGGGGTGGGGCTGGCCTTCAGCGAGATGGTAAACCCGGACAGCATACTACGCGGCCGCAGCCGCAAGAGCGCCGCGCTGGTAGCCACCGCACCGGATGACCGGCCGTTGGGCTGGCAGATTTACGGCACCCATCCGGACCTTCTCGCCGAGGCCGCGCAATGGTTCGAAGCGCGCGGGGCGGAATTGATCGATGTGAACATGGGCTGCCCGCAAAAGAAGATTTGCAGCCGGGGCGGCGGCGCGGCGCTGATGAAAAAGCCGGATTTGGCCGTGGCGCTGGCGCGCCGCGTGGTGGAGTCGGTGAAAATCCCGGTGACGGTCAAGCTCCGGCTCGGCTGGGACGCGCCGGATGTGGCCGTTGAATTGGCCCGCGGGTTAGAGGGCGCCGGCGCCGCGGCGTTGACGGTGCACGGACGCACCCGCGCGCAGCGTTTTGCGGGAGAAGTGGACCTCGACGGCATCCGGCAGGTGGTTGAGGCCGTGCGCATCCCGGTGATCGCCAACGGCGACGTGTTCACCCTGGCCGCCGCGCGCGAGATGTTTCGGAGCACCGGCTGCGCGGCGATTATGATCGGGCGCCATGCCTTTTCCGAGCCGTGGTTCCTGCGCGACGTCGAGCGCGACCTTGTCGGCGAACCCCCGCTGCCGCCCCCGACGTTCGCGGAGCGCCTGGTGATGATGCGCCGATTGTATGCCGACCACCTGGCCCTTTACGGAGAGCGGTTCGGCGTCGCGCTGTTCCGCCGGTGGATTCCGCGTTTCGTCAAGGGCATGGGCGCGCCGCGCCCGCTGATGATTGCCTTTCTCCAGGCCGCCACCCCCGCCGAGTGGGAGGCGCACATGGGCGAACTGGAGCGCTGGACGGAGACCGTCGTTCGGGCCTGATTCCGGCGATCCTGGAGCAAGGCCTCCTACAAAATGTGGCCCATGAGGCATTTTTCCTGTGAACGCCGACAGCTTCCCGGGGTATGGAAAAAAAGTATGAATGGGAGGCGAGCGTTTCTGTCCTGCTGGTTGGCCACCGCGGCCTGCGCCGGGGGGGCGTGGCCGTTTGCCCCGCCGGCTCCCGGTCTGCCGTACGCGGCGGATCACGTGATCGTCCGATTTAAGACGAACCAGGTGGCGGGCCGGCTCGGGCGAGTGCTTGACGTGTCCCCGCGCGCCGCCGAAGTCGCCCTCGGGCTTCCCGCCGGTGCCGCGCTGACCGACACGGGATTCGGCCGGTGGCGGCGCGGGGCCAGTCGCGCTGCCGACAGGAAGGCGATTAACTTGGATCGGCATGTATATGTCAGCATCCCGCGCGGCATGTCCGTCGATGCGCTTGTTGAAACGCTGCAGACCAACCCCGCGGTCGAGTATGCAGAGCCGGATCACATCGGGTCCGGCGGGGCCACGGTGCCGGATGATCCTTCCTTCACTTCCCAGTGGCATCACCTGAACACGGTTTACACCAACAACCCGTTACCCGCGGACATCCGGTCCACTCTGGCTTGGGATATCACGCAAGGTTCTACCAGTGTGGTTGTTGCAATCCTCGACACCGGCCTGGCGACGAACCTGTCCGAGTTCGCGGGCCGACACGTGAACGGCTACGATTTCGCGAACGGCGACGCTAATCCCGTCGACGACCACAACCACGGCACCATGGTGGCCAGTGTCCTGGGCGCCAATGCGAACAACGGCACCCTGGTGGCCGGCGTAGACTGGAACTGCCGGATCATGCCGGTGAAGGTCCTGAACAGCGCCAACAACGGATTGTACTCCTGGTGGGCGGACGGCATTGACTGGGCGGTGGCGAACGGGGCGAAGGTGATCAACCTCTCGGCCGGAGGTTTTGACAGTGACATCACGTTAAGCAACGCCATCATGGATGCGATCGCGCAGGGTGTGATCTTCGTCACGATCACACACAATGATTACAGCAGTTCGATCCGGTTTCCCGGCCGGATGAACGCGTGCATTACCGTTGGCGCGACGAACACAAATGACACACGCGCCTCGTTCAGCAACTACGGCTCGGCCATCGACCTTGTGGCGCCAGGGAATAACATACCCCTGGTGTCCAAGGCGGGACTGATTAGTAATAACTGGTGGGGCACGTCGTTTTCCGCCCCCCAGGTGGCCGGGGTGGCCGCGCTGCTCTGCGGTTTCTATCCGGAGTTGACCCAGGCGCAGGCCTGCGCGCTGCTGACGGCGGGAGCGGACGACCAGGTAGGCAACGCCCAGGACACGCCGGGCTTTGATAATTATTATGGGTGGGGACGCCTCAACGCCTACAACACGCTGGTCCTGGCGCGGACCAGTGTCCAGCCCGCGGGCTGGGACATGAATCTGGTCCCCCAATTATCTTGGCAGAGCCCACTCAACGCCAGCAACCGGACGCCCTTCGCCGTGGAACGCAGCCCATCCGCCACGGGCCAGTTCGCGGCTGTTTCCGTGTCCACGCAGTTCTTTTACACGGCCTCACAAACCCTGTGGCAGGCCGACGATTCCCTGTCGGACAGCGATTGCTTCCGCGTGCGGATAACCAACCACTGACACCTCGCCGCGAAGATCATCCGCCCCCTGTCGTCTCTCCCTTTTGGTGATAGAGGGGGATAGGAGATCTGGGGTCTGAGGGATTTTGTAGGGCCGCCGCTTGCGGCGCGCCGAGTTCTCGGCCCTGCGCAAGCGCAGGCCCTACGCTGTTCGCAATAGATGCCGGGTCCCCCGCGCAGTTCATTCCCGGTTGACTTGGCGGCGAAAGCTGCTACAAGGGCAGGGTCGCAGCGAAAATCATACGGAAATACGGTCATGAAACGAACCTATCAGCCTTCCCGGGCCAAGCGGAAACGGACGCACGGATTTCGAAGCCGGATGGCCACGAAGAACGGCCGCAACATACTGGCCCGCCGTCGCCAAGCCGGCCGGAAACGGCTTGCCGTCTGATCCCGCCCGCCGGATGGCTGGGGGAAACATGACCAATGCCGCGGGCAGTCGGCGGACTCCCGGCCCGGATCAGCGTCTGGGCCGGCCACGGCGGCTGATCCGTTCGGCGCTGTTCCGGGAGGCCTATGACCAGGGGCGCCGTCACTTCGGTCGTTTCATGGTCCTGTGGCTGCGCTCGGGTGAGGGCGCCTCGTTGCGGTTGGGCGTGGTGACCGGGCGGAAGGTCGGCGAGGCCGTGGAGCGCACGCGGGCCCGGCGGCGATTGAGAGAGGTTTTCCGCCGCCACCGGCATTTGTTCGAGGGCGCTTGGGACGTGGTCCTGGTCGGGCGCCGGGCGGTTGTGGACGCCTCGTGGGCGGACCTGTCGGCGGAGTTGCTGACGCTGGCCCGCCGGGCCGGCCTGCTGCGCGGCGATGCGCCGGCGAAAGAAAAATCATGAAGTATGTCCTGATCGCATTGATTCGGTTGTACCGGACGACGATTTCACCCTGGGTGGGCCCCTGCTGCCGGTTCGAGCCGTCCTGCTCCGCCTACTGGATTGACGCGCTCCGGGAGCATGGCTTGTGGCGCGGCGTCGGGCTGGGTATCCGCCGCCTGCTGAAATGTCATCCGTTCCATACCGGCGGGTTCGATCCGGTCCCGGTGCGCGGCGCGTGGCGGCGCTCCGGAGTTGAGGGCTCATGAAAAGAAACGACATCCTGATTCTCGTGGCGCTCTTCGCGCTCTGGTTGGCCTGGCCGATGATCGACCGGGAAATCATCAAGAAGCATTTCTACTCTTCCCCGTCGCCCGCGCCGGCGGAGACCGTTGTTGAGCCGGAGCGCCCCGCGGCCGAGCCGCCTTCGCTGGCTCCGGCGGAAAACGCGGAGCCCGCGGCGCCGGGTCCCGTGGCCGAACCCGCGGCGGAACCCGTGCCGGAGACCGTCGCGACCGAGCCGCTGCGGCCGGAAACCACCGCCGTGTTGGAGGATGAGCGGGTGCGGCTCGTCGTTTCCTCGCGCGGGGCGGGGCTGGCGTCCGCCGAACTCAAGCAGTATCCGCTGACCGCGGCCCCGGACAGTGCGCCGGTGGTACTGGATTTTTCCGCGCGCCGGGCGCTGGCGTACACGGACCTGGCGGGCCTGACCGAGGCCGGGGATTTTGACCTGGTGTCGTCGAGCAACAACGAGGTGGTTCTGGAACGCACGACGCCGGCGGGCCTGCAACTCCGGCGGACCCTCCAGCTCGAGGCCGGCTATGTACTGAAAGTCACCGACCGGTTTGCCAACCACGGCACGCAGGCCGTTGTTCTGCCCCTGCACTACCTGCAAACGGGCGCAATGCCCGGCCTGCCGGGCGAAGCGACCACCCGGGGCCTGATGAACCACGGCGTGGATACCCTGTCCCCCGGCGGTGAGGGCGTGAAGCATTGGGGCAACAAGCTGGCGCGCTGGTTCGATGAAGTGAAGAAGGAGAAGGGGCTGTCCAAGACGCCCGTGCAGATCGAGTGGCCGTTGGACACCCCCATGGAGTGGGTGGCGGCGAAGAACAAGTATTTCGCGCAGATCCTGACGCCGGAGGGCGGCGCGGAGAAGGCCGTGGTCCTGGTCCGCCGGGTGGTGTCGGAGGCGGAGCAGCAGAAAACGGGCGCCCGGATTCCCCCGCTGGCCATCGAGAGCGTGTCCGTGGCCGTGCAATTCGTCGACTTTACCCTGGGGCCGGGCGATGCTTTCACGCGGGCGATGCAGTATTACATCGGCCCCAAGAAGTACGACGAGTTGAGCCGCCACGGGCAGCACCTGGTGGACGTGATGGAGTTCGGCTTCTGGGCCCCGATCGGCAAGCTGCTGCTGAAAGTGATGAACGGCATCCATCGCTTCCTGTGGCCGCACAGCTATGGCCTCGCAATCATCCTGCTGACGGTCCTCATCCGCGTCGTGTTCTGGCCGATCACGCACAAGAGCACGGAGAGCATGCGGAAGATGCAGGAGATCCAGCCGCTGGTCGCGGCCGTGCGCAAGCAGTACAAGGACAACGCGCAGAAGCAGCAGCAGGAAATCATGGCGCTCTACAAGGAGCACAAGGTCAACCCGTTGGGCGGATGCCTGCCGATGCTCATCCAGATCCCTGTGTTCATCGCGCTGTTTGTGGTTCTGCGCAGCGCCATCGAGCTGCGGTTCGCCAGTTTCCTGTGGATCCGGGATTTGAGCCAGCCGGAGAACCTGCTGGCGGGGATGCTGCCGTTCGGGCTGTCACTGAACCTGCTGCCGATCCTCATGGCGGCGACCATGGCCTGGCAGCAAAGGCTCACGCCCTCCGGCGGCGACCCGAACCAGCAGAAGATGATGATGTTCATGCCGATCATGATGCTGGTCCTGTTCTACAATTTCGCCTCCGGCCTTTCGCTGTATTGGACCACCAACCAGTGTCTGATGATCGCGCAGCAACTGGTGGCACAGCGTCGCAAGAAAGCGGCGGCCGCCGCGGTGGCCCGGTAAGGCCGGGCGGGGGCGCCAAGGGGAGGGGAGTCGTCATGAATGACCAGGACACGCGCACGCAAACACGGGAGGCCGCCCGGGGCGTGCTGCAGGAACTGCTCCGATTAATGGGGTTCGAGGGCCGGGTCGAGGCCTCGGATCAGGGGGAACAGGAGGTCCTCCTGCGGCTTGAATGCCCGGACGCCGCCCCCCTGATCGGGCGCAAGGGGCAGGTGCTGGATGCCTTGCAGTTCGTGCTCGGCCGCATGCTGTTCCGCCAGGGCGGCCGGGACCTGCATTTTGTCGTGGACGTCGGGGGCTATCGCGATCGCCGCAAGGAGCAAGTGCTTCGCGATGCGACGGCGGCGATCGAGGAGGTCAAGCGGACGAACCAGGCCATCAAGCTGCCCGGCATGTCGGCGGGCGAACGAAGGCTGGTCCACCACCTCGTGGCGGAACATCCCGGGTTGGAGACCTTCTCGGAGCCCACGGAGGAGGACGGCCGCAAGCGCGTGGTCATCAACCCCGTCGGGCAGCCCGGGCCGGCAGGGAGTGCGCCAGTTCTGGAAGGCGGGGGTGAAACCCCTTAGCCGCCCTTTATTTTTCTTTCCAGCCGCACGACGGCCTCGATGTGGAAGGTGTGCGGGAACATGTCCAGCGGTTGCACCTGCTCGATCCCGTAGCCCGCCTCGACCATCCCGGCCAGGTCGCGTGCCAGCGTGGCCGGGTTGCATGAAACATAGATGACGTGCGGCGGCGCGGCGGCCAGCAGCGCGGCCAGGGCCTTGGGATTCAGCCCCGGCCGCGGCGGATCCACCACGACCAGGTCCGCGCGCTCCTCGCGCAGGGTTTCCCCCACGCGCTCCGCCTTCGCGCAGACCATCCGGACGTTGGCCAGGCTGTTCAATTCCACGTTCCGCCGCGCGGCGTCCACGGAGGGGGCGTGCGATTCAATGCCGAGCACCTGTTGGGATACCGCGCCCAGGTGGATAGCGATCGGCCCGGTCCCCGCGTACAGGTCCACCGCCCGCTCCGGCCGGCCGCTCGCGGCCCAGTCGCGCACCAGGCCGAACAGCCGTTCACCCTGAAGGGTATTGGTCTGGAAGAACGTGGCCGGGCCGATTTCGAAAAGGAAGCCGTTCAAGCGCTCATGGATCAGCCCCGGCCCGGAGAGGACCACCGTCGAACCCGGCGGCGCGGCTTCGGGGACCCGGGTATGGAAGCTGGCCAGCACGGTCGTCGCCAGATCGCCGACCACCGCGGGCAATTGCTCGAAGGCCAGGTGCCGCTCGGCGGCGTGCAAGTGAACCATCCGTTCGCCGGTGAGTTTGCCCTCGCGGACCACCAGGTGGCGCAGGAGGCCCGCACGCCGTTTTTCGTCATAGACCGGCAGGTCGTGCTCCTGCACAAATGTCCGCACGCGGGCCAGAATCTCGCGCGATTCGGGCGACTGCAGCAGGCAGGCGCCTGCCGTCACCACGGAGCGCCAGTTGCCGCGCCGGTGCAGCCCGAGGACGATCCGGCCCTCCGTCATGCCGAACGCAAAGCCCATCTTGTTGCGGAAATGAAAGGGCTCCACCATGCCCAGCGGTTCGGCCACGATCCCCGGCACGCCGGGCAGGCCATAGAGGGCCTCCAGCAGGATCCCGTGTTTGGCGCGCAGCTGGGCGGGATAGGCCATGTGCTGGAACGCGCATCCGCCGCACTCGCCAAAGACCGGGCAGGGCGCGGCCTGCCGATCCGGCGACGGTTCCAGCACCTCCAGCGCCTGCGCGAAGGCGAAGGATTTCTTGCGCTGCGTGATCCGCGCCCGGACCCGTTCGCCCGGCAGTGCCCCCTCGATGAAGATCACGAAGCCGTCCGGCCTCGCCAGGGCCCGGCCCTCGGCCACCATCTTTTCGGCGGTCAATTCCAGTTCGCGCATAGGCCCCCATCCATACCCGCGAACCCCGTCATCGCGCAACACCCAAGAAAGCTGCTCTATCCATACGGAAGCTTAAACGGTATAGTTAAATAGAATCGAGAAGAGAGGGCCGAACGTGAGGACCATTCGGCGAAAGCCGAGGATTACCTGTCGCGCCGGGACGGCGCTTGCTGCGCTTTTCATGTTCCTGATCCCGGCCTTGTTGCAGGCGCAGGTTTCTGTTTTCCGCCCGAAGATCGGCGTGCCCGCCTTTCCGCTGACCAACGGAACCTTCGACGCGGAGATCGAGGCCGCGCCCGGCCTGGCGTCGAATGGCTGGAGCGCCCTGCTGCTCAACGACCTGCGGAGTTGGACTTGCTCCGTGGAGCGCGTGGATTACGGGGCCTACGTTTATTGCAACTCGACCAACGGGTATCGAATGATCCTGCGCGTCCCGCCGGACGCCCCGCCGGAAGTCCTTCATCTGCTGGTGAGCCACACGTCCGCCGGATCGGACACGAACCGCCACTGCGTAAAAATCCTGCCCGCCTACGAAACCAACTTCTATGTTCTTCACTATGCCGATCCGCAGGTGGAAACGGTGAACGCCACGGCGGCCAACGGCGCGGGGGGCTCGCACGGCAGCGTGCAGGCGATGACGTGGGCCGCTCCCGCTTACAGCCTGATGAATCCCCGCTTCATGTTCAACACGGGGGACGAAGTCGAGAACGGAGTGGCGGGCATGTACCCGAACTACCTCGCCGCCATAGACACGATCGGCGCGCCCCTGCTGATCACCCGCGGCAACAACGACGCGCAGGGCAGCCTGGCCGACTGGAAGCGGGATATCGGCCCGCCGACCTACTCGATCACCATGGGCTCCTTTTACATCTGCATGAAGGACTACGGCGCCAACGAGAGCCTGTCCTGGTTCACCAACGACTACGCGCGCTCGTTCACCAACACCGCGATCACGTTCCGCCTGTTCGGCCAGCACTTCATTTCGGGGGGCTCGTTTTATGCCCCGCTCGCGGGGCAGTATCCCGACCTGATGCTGGTGGGCCACAACCACACCTTCGCGACATTACTCAGCAGTCCTTTTTACATCCTGTCTTCCGGCCCGGGTTGGGATTACGGCGCGGTCGGGATCTTCGAGTTCCACAAGAACGGCAGCGGATGGGTCTGTTCCAACAAGACCGTTCACGGCACGAGCAACAAGCTCCAGGTCTACGGCGACTGGGGCCAGCCCTGCCGCGTCACCAATACGTTCCAATACGCCAACAACGGCTCGGTCTTCACCAACACCACCTGGATCACCAACAGCCTGGCCTACGATTTCTGGGACGGCCGGGTCCGGTTCCTGATGCGCAAGGCGGACGCCGGGTATACCGTCAGCGGCGGAGACAAGGTGGCGGAATACGATTACTCCGCCACCAATACGGCGGTCCTGGTGAAGGTCCGTATCGCCCGGAACGCGCGGACCACCGTCACGGTGTCGCCGACCGTGGCCGACACCGAGCCACCCGCCCTGACGATCCTCTGGCCCACGAACGGGGCGGCGTACCGGACCCGCTCGTCCAATGTACTGGTCGCCGGGACGGCGACGGACGCCGGCGGCATCACCTCCGTCGTCTATTCCATGGCCGGGGCCGGCTCGGCGTCGGGCCAGGCGACCACCGGCCGCGTCGAACTGGTCGCGGCAGGCGCGACGTGGAAATACCGCGACGACGGCAGCGACCAGGGGACCGCGTGGCAGGTCACCACTTTCGACGATTCCGCCTGGGCGTCCGGCACCGCGGAACTGGGCTACGGCGACGGCGACGAGGCCACCACCAACAGCTTCGGACCCGATCCGGCCAATCGCTACATCACGACCTACTATCGCCACGCGTTTGAAACCGCGGAGGCCGGCGTGTTCACCAATGCGCTGGAGGTGTCGCTGAAGCGCGACGACGGGATCGTGCTGTACGTGGACGGCACCGAGGCGTACCGGAACAATATGCCCTCCGGGGCCGTGGGCTATACCACCCTGGCCACCGGCACGGTGTCCGGCGCGGGAGAAAGCACATGGTGGTTGGCCTCCCTGCCCGCCGGCAGCCTGACCGGCGGATCGCATGTGATCGCCGTGGAGATCCACCAGGCCAATCCGACGAGCAGCGACATCAGCTTTGCCCTGTCGCTCGGGACGGATCTCGGGAGCACCTGGCTGATCACCAACCTGACCTTCGCCACGGGAACGAGTCTCGTCAGCGTCGTGGCACGCGACGCCGCCGGCCACGCGGCGACCCAAACGGTCAGCGTGATCGTGACGGACGACGTGGATGATGATGGGATGAACGATGACTGGGAGCAGTACTATTTCGGCGCCGGGGGCGCCGAGCCCGACGGGAATTTTGACGGGGACCCGTTCAGCAACCTCCAGGAATACATCGCCGGCACTGATCCGACCAACAGCCTGTCAATCTTCCGTCTGGAGATGGCCGCCGGCTCGATCCAACCCGTCCTGCAATTCCTGGCCCGGACCAACCGGCTGTACACCCTCTGGTTCAAGACCAACCTGCTGGAGGCGGGCAATTGGCAGGTCCTGTCGAACGATGTGGAAGGGGTGGACGGCACCCTCACGATCCAGGATCCCGCCGGGGACTCCAATCGTTTTTATCGCATCCACACGGAAATGCGGTGACGCGGCCTTTCGTGCCCCGCTGAATCGGCTATCGGCCCGCCGGCTTCCGGAGCCGGTGGAAGTGGCACGCCAGGATGACGTGCGAGAAACCCGACGAAATCCTGCCGAACGGTTACGATTTCCGTCCGCCGATACCCGGGGACGACTCCCCGCGGCGCGCAATCGCGAGCAGGTTCGGCCCGCGCCCCAGCCGCTCGAAGAGGACATACACCGGCAGGGTGAGCGCCTTGACAGGAGCGGAGGAGGCTATCCGGCAGATTATTCGTGCAAAAGAAGCCCGGCGGTCTCGAGCCCAGTTCTCAAGGCTCATGGTAAAGTACCAGTGTCGCCCGCCGCGCGCGAACATCTGTACGTTCGACCACCCGGTCTCCGCCAGCAGCCGCGCCAGGACACGTTTCGGAAACAGGCACAGGTGCCGCGGGACGTCCCATCCGCACCAGTACGGGCCGAAGAGCGCGGCCATCCAACTCTCGGGATCGGGCAGGCTCAACAGCAACGTGGCTCCCGGCCTGGCCACGCGCGCCGCTTCCGCGAGCGTCGGCCGGGGATCCGGCACATGCTCGAGCACGTGCCAGAAACAGATCAGGTCAAAATGCTCATCCGGAAACTGAGCATCCTTCAGAGTGCCCTGGCGGACATCGAGCCCGAGGCGCTCTCGCGCGAATGCCGCGGAGGCGGCATCGGGTTCGACCCCGTACGGTTCCCAGCCCTTGGAGCGCAGTTCCTCGAGCAGTGATCCCGTGGCACAGCCCACGTCCAGTACACGGCCGCAGACAGGCGCCAGGCGTTCGATCAGCGAGATACGCTGGGCCCTGTCTTTCCGCCGCCCCCGTTCGCGCTCCGGCGATTTTCCGGGCAAGGCATGAGGTTCGTATTCACAAGGGTAATAGCCGGCCATCTCGTCGGCCGTCGGCCGCGGACTCAGATAAAACAGGCCGCAGGCCGTGCATCGGCGAACCGGGAAGACCCCCGGGCCCCCGTGCAGGACGTCGCGGCCCTCGAAAAGAACCGCCGCCTTGGAATCCCCGCAACCCGGACATGGAACAGTTTCGCTGATCCTACACCTCCGGTCCGTCGGGCTTTTTCGCCTGGAAGCCAGCCGCCGTCGCGCTGTATCCGTCGCGCAGGCCCCGCCAGTAGGCGGCCGCCGCGTCGCGCCGTCCCGCCGCCAGCAGGCACACCATGATCCGCACCGTGCTGAACAGGCGCCACGGCAGGATGCCACACCACTGGACTCCACGCGCATTCTTGCGGAAGAACAGCACCGAACTGCGGGCGGACCAGTATCGTTCCCCGGACGTCCCGCGCCCGCCGCTGCTCGCGGCGCCCGCGTGCCACGCGCGCGCGCTGCTGTCCAGCAGAAGGGCGTAACCCGCGGCCTTGAGCCGCAGGCAAAGATCCATGTCCTCGAAGTACATGAAATACCGCTCGTCGAAACCGCCCGCAACCTCCAGCGCCTTGAGATTCAGCAGCAGGGCGCAGCCGTAGAGGTAGTCGCGTTCAAGAATCCGGGGCCACGAGGACCGCCACCGCCGCCGGTGGCGCGTGTCCATGTTGCCCAGTGTCAGGGGGTTCCTCCGGGCCCCGGCCGACCAGATCCGGTCCTCGGTTTCCGGGAAGAGCACCAGCGGCGACACGGCCCCCGTCCCGCGACGATCCGCCGTATCCACCAATCGCTCGAGCGCATCGGGCGCTACCGTGGCATCGTTGTTCAGAAGGAACACGTACGAGGCCCCGAGATCTCTCGCCCGTGCAATCCCCTGGTTCGCCGCCGCTCCGAATCCGCGGTTGGTCGGATTCCGTATCAAGCCCACGGCCGGGAATTCACGCCGGATGCTTTCCAGGGAGTCGTCTTCCGAGCCGTTGTCCACCAGCAGGATCGTCAGGGAGAGGTAAGAGGTGCCGCTCAACGACCGCAGGCAGTCCCGGGTTTCCTGAGGTCGGTTCCAGTTGATCACCACGGCGACCACAAGGGGCGCGCTGTTCGAACGGGTTGTCCCGACCATCGGAATCTCGAGTCTCCTTTGCGGGCAGGTTACGGGAAATGCCGGGGGGTGTCAAAAACGCGCGACGAAGGCCACGGGGTACCTGCCGGCCGTCGAGATGGAGGGACGCGGGCCCTCCAAAGGGCTTGATTCATGGAAGGCCGGCGGCCTCGCCTGCCGTCCCTCCGGCCCGCGTCCAGTAAGAGAACCGTGCATTTGTCTTTGGAGCCGCAGCGTCTCGGGGGATTTCGGCTCCTTGCTTGACACAACCACCCCCATTTGAAAGCTTGGCCGCCATGAACACGCGCCTTCCGGCCGATCTCGCCAGGCTCGTGTCCGTTCCGCCCGAGAAACGATTTCTCGTCCACGCGCCGGCCGCCTCCCGGGGGGGCGGGAGGAGGGAGCGTCCGACATGGCGGACGTGATTCTTGTTTTTCCCAGCACGGGAATCGCGTCCGGTCAGTACCGGATGCTGCCGCTGTCGGTGCTTATGTTGGCGGCGCCGCTGGAGGCCCATGGCTATTCCGTCCGTATTATTGACCAGCGCGGCAATCCCGCCTGGCGGCAGGAACTGAAAGACGAACTCGCCGCGCAACGCCCGGTCATGGTGGGCATCTCCTCGATGACCGGGCAGCAGATCGGCGGCGGCTTGTCGGCGGCGCGCGTCGTGCGCGACGCCGCCCCGGGCGTACCGATCGTGTGGGGAGGTGTTCACCCGTCGTTGCTTCCCGAGGAGACGGTCGCGCACGACCTGGTGGACGTCGTCGTGGTGGGCGAGGGCGAGGTCACGGTCGTGGAGCTGGTCGGCGCGCTGCGGGCCGGCACCTCGCTTTCGAAGGTGGCCGGCCTCTGTTTCAAGGAGAACGGGCGCGTCACACGCACGCCCGATCGCCCCTTCGCGGATCTCGCGTCGTTGCCGGAGCCGGCTTACCACCTCGTGGATATCGAGCGGTACCGCGTCGCCCCGCTTTTGACGGGCGAGAAGAGCCTGCCGCTCCTGACCAGCCGGGGGTGCCCGTTCCGCTGCACCTACTGCTACAACGTGCGGTTCAATCACCGCACGTGGCGCGCCCTGCCGGCCGGGGAGGTGGTCCGCCGCATGCGCTCGATGAAGGAGCGGTTCGGCATTTCGGGCGTGTTGCTCCTCGACGACAACTTCTTCTGCAACCTGGGCCGTGTCCGGGAGGTCTGCCGCCTGCTCATCGAGCAGCGCCTGGGCCTGGCGGTTCACAACGCCAACTGCCGGGCCGATACCGTGGTGCGCCTCGACGACGAGCTCCTGGGCCTGCTGAAGAAGGCCGGGTTCACGCAAATCCTCATCGGTGTAGAGTCGGGATCGCCCGGCGTCCTGGAGCGGATGAAAAAGGACATCACGCCGGACCAGGTCCTGGAGGCCAACCGCATCCTGCGGAAACACGGGATCAAGCCCTATTACACCTTCATGGCCGGGTTCCCCTACGAGACGGCGGCCGATGTGCGCACGACGCTCGCGTTCATGTCCCGGCTTCTGGATGAGAATCCCGACGCGGTGCTGTCCCGTCTCTCGCTGATCGCGCCCTATCCCGGCACGGAACTGCTCGACGATTGCGTCGCCGCGGGGCTCCGGCCGCCCGCGGATCTTGAGGGCTGGGTCCAGTGCGGCCACGCGAACCTGAACTTCCGCGGCTTTGATCGGAAGCACACCGCGTTACTTCACAAGGCCCAGTTGATCAGCTTTTTCCTGGACCGCAAGAAGATCGAAATGAACAACAGGATCCTTCGTTCCGTGGCGACCCTCTACTCCCGCGTGGTGAGGGCGCGGGCGCGCCGCGATTTCTACGCGTGCATGCCGGAACTCGTCCTGGCCCGGGGCGTCCAGAAAGCGCTCGTTGCGTTTCGCGCCCTTCGCCGCGGCGACAGCATGGACTAGACGGCCCGCGAGGCCGCGGGCCCTCCAAACCAAGGATCGTTGCAGAAGGCCGCCTTCGGGTAGGGCGCGTTGGCTCAACGCGCCGAAAAGCGGCGGCTTCGGCGAAGCCGCCCTACCTGCTGATCGTGATGGAAAACCAAGGGGCAGCCGGAAATCGAGTTCTACGACGCGTCCAGGATTTCCTGCCGCTGGCGCTCGAGGTCGGCGATCTCCTGGCGCCAGAAATCGGTTGTGCCCCACCCAGGCGCGAGGCGCGCGAAGCCGCCGTCCGCCTTCTGCCGCGCGCACCACGCGGTATAGTGAAGGAAGCGCATCGCCCGCAGGGGCTCGATCAGTCGCAGCGACTCGCGCGGGAAGGGCAGGAAGGTTTCGTAGCCTTCGATCAGGCATTCCGCTTCGAACCGCGCCGCGCGAAGGCGGTCGGGCAGCAGCATCCAGACATCCTGCACGGCGGGCCCCACGGCCATGTCGTCGAAATCCAGCAGGTGAAACCCCTCGCCGGGCCGGTGCAGGATGTTGCCGCGGTGGCAGTCGCCGTGAATCCGCAGCATCTCCACACCTTCGAACTCCGGGGCCGTGAGATCCGCCAGCTCCGCCACGATCTTCTCATACGTCCGGGCCAGGCCGGAAGGGAGCGTGCCCGACTGGAGGATGTACTCCAAGTGCAGGCGCGTCGAGTGATGGGGGTGCAGGGTGATCCGATTCCGCGGGCGGTGTCGCGCGCCGACCGCGTGCATCCGGGCCAGCAAGCGGCCGAGTTGGACCCACGTGTTGGAGTTGGGCTCGTCGAGCGGCCGTCCGCCGCGCTTGGGAAAAATGGCGAAATCCGTGTGGCCCAGTTCGTGGAGCAGTTGCCCGGTCCGGCCCGGCAGGGGCGGGACCACGGGAACCTCCGCCTCGGCCAGTTCGGCCAGGAAATCCAGCTCGTCCTGTAGGGCCGTTTCATCCCAGCGTCCCGGCCGGTAGAACTTGGCAATAACGTATCCGCCGTCGTCGAGCCCGACTTCGTATACGCGGTTGATGTAGCTGTTCAGCGGCCGGCAGATATTCGCGCAGGCGACGCCCAGCACGGCCTCCACGGCGTTGATCACGGCCTCGGGCGTCAGGTGGCTGAAATCGGCTGTTTCGGGCAAGTGCACGGCGGGACAGACTACCCGCAAGCGGATTCCCAAGGCAAAAGGATTCCGTACAAATCCTGTCTGCGGGGATGACGATCAGCGGGCAACCTGCTCGTACACCTGCGCCAGGTCCCGGATGAGGCGTTCCCACGAGAATCGTTCCTTGATTTCCGCGCGCAGCGCCGCGGATCCACCCTGCGCGTGCGCCCGGAGAATCGCCTGTCGGATGGAATCCTCCGAGTCCGCGTTGCAGTAGTGGGCGTGATTGCCGAGGTAGTACCGCACCACGGGATTATCCGTCGCCACAACCGCCGCGCCGGCCGCGGCGGCCTCGACGTTGGCCATGCCGGGATACTCGGGCAGGCCGCGGCTGGCCTGGACGTGGACCCGGCAGGCGGCGCAAGCGGAGGCCAGCAGGGGGAGGGCCTCGTGGGGCAGTTCCCGGGTCCACAAGACCTGGGGGCGGGCCCTGACCTCGCGCTCGAACACGCGCGCGTACTCCGGCTCCAGCGGTTCAGCCCCGCCGACGAACACGACGGGTAGCCCCGAGCCGTCCAGGCATCGCAGAATCCCGAGCTGGTTTTTACGCTTACTGATCCGGCCCGCGCACAGCACGAAATCCCGGAGCCCGTACTTCGCGACGAACAACTCCGGGGTAGCCGTCAGGAAGAACGGAGCCACCCCGCAGGGTATGACCGTGCACCGCTCGGGGGGCACGCCGTAGTAGGTCTCGACGTAGCGGCCCATGGCCGGGGAATTGACAACCACGCGCTTCACGCTCCGGAGCACCCGCGCGCGAAAGACCTGGCTGGATCGCGAGCCCAGCAGGCGGCAGGCCAGGCGGCCCGCGCGCAGCCGCCACGGCGACCAGGTCCGGTACTCGAACACGGACATCACGATCTTCAGGCCTCGCCCGCGCGCGACCTCGGCGAACTCGAGTACCTCGCGGTTGCACGCGAGGATATGCAGCACGTCAAAATCATCCCGGGGGTTCCAGGGATCGAAGAACTCGGCCTGGTGGCCCGTGGCGGGCAGGTACTCGCGGATGCGACGGACCATGCCCTCCCCGCTGCCCCCGATCCAGAGGGCCTTCGGATAGAACATGAATAAACCGATCTTCATGGGCTGGGTGTCCGCGTGGAGCCACTATAGAGGCGCGCGCGACAGCGCCCAAGCCGCTTTTTGTCGCTTCGGGTGTCAAAAAAATGCTATCCACAGCACGTACCCGGACTGTCCGGAAAATGAGACTGGTCAGCATAGCCCCCTATCGCATCGTGCCGCCGGACACCGGGGGGCGGCTGGTGATCTTCGGCCCGTGCTGCGCCTACGCGAAGTTGACGGAAGCGTTCCTGTGCCTCGCGCTGACGACCCTTCGGGACCGGCGATCCTTCGATGTGCCGTTTCGCTACAGGGAAAAGCGCGCGGCGACCTCGCTGCTCATCGCTTTCGACCGCCTGGGGTTGTTTCCCAAGGTCCCGTATCTCTGGTCCATGCGTGGCTATGCGCGCCGCCTGGCGCAAGAGGCGCTGGCCGAGCATCCGGACGTGATCGAGGTGCATCTCCCCTGGTTGGCTCCCGTGCGTCGTCACCTGCCCGCCCGCCTCCCCATGGTGCTGGTCACTCAGAACGTAGAGGCGGTCTGGTACGGCGACTATATCCGACAGCGGTGGTGGCCTTCGTTCTTTCAGCGGTGGATCGAGCGGATCGAGGCGGAGGGGGTAAGGCTGGCCGACCACGTGATCTGCCTCACGCCGAATGACCGCGATGAACTGGTGCGGCGCTACAGAGTGCCAGCGGAAAAATTGTCCGTCATCCCGCCCGGCTATGAAGGATCGGCGGTTCGCCCCCTCCCGCGTCTCGATCTTCCGGCGGGCGCGATCCGGCGCGGCCTGCTGGTGGGGACGCGTACGCCCTCTAATATCGATGCGGCGCGGCAGCTGGTGGAGCGGGTGGCGCCCTCGTGCGTCGGCCGGGCGGAATTTGTCGTCGCGGGCACGGTCTGCGAGGAACTGCGCGGGCGAAGCCTGCCCGCCAACGTGCGGTTGAAGGGATATGTCCGGGACCTGGAGCCGCTCTACGACGAGGCCGATCTCTTTGTGTTCCCGCTGGAAATGGATGGGATCGCCAACACCAAGGTCATCCAGGCGCTGGCCCGGGGCCTGCCGGTGGTTTCGACGTCCGCCGGGATGCGCGGGTACGAGGACCTGGCCGGCGGACCGATCCGCGTGGCGGCCGTGGCGGAATTTGCGCGCGCGATCGAAGACACGCGACCGCTGACGGAGAAGGACCTCGAGAAAGTGCGCCGCTATGAATGGGATGAAATCGCCCGGCGCCGCCTGCGTCTTTATCAGGATCTGGCCGCGGATCGCTCAACTTATCAGTCAGTCCATAATAGAATAGACCTACGAATGTAGGGCCGCCGCTTGCGGCGCGCCTACTTTCGGCCTCCGACAAGCGGAGGCCCTACATAAATCGCTACCTGCCCGCAGTGCTTCACACAACGATGCGGCCGGGCAAATAGGGCAGAAATTACAAATATTTTTTTTTTTGAATAATTCAACTAGTCGGTGTATACTTTCTTTCAAGAAGGCCATTTACGTTTCAGTCATTGAAACGAAGGCTCTTCGACCACATGTTTGCCCATCTGACAATGAAGATGGCGCGATGCCTATTTATTACGGCAGCTGTGTTCTTGCTGGGTTTTAACCTTTTTGCCGCGGAGATCCTTCAGACATACTATGCGCCGTTCTCCGAAGATGACATGCAGGCGTCCCTGAATGCCATCGACGCCTACCGCGGGTACATCGGCAACGAGATGCGCACGGTGCTTTCCATGATCGCGGGCATGGACGGGACGGTTATTTACTACGACCACTGGGAGGACGGCTACGAGGCGGACATCACATCGCCCACCCAGGCCACGACGCAGATCTGGGGCGACGGCGATTCCGGAACGGGCATCCCGCCGGGTTTTACCCAGGACGTGGTCAACGCGGGGACGCTGATCAACCTGGAAGCGACGATCGACGTCACGCGGAGCGCCATCCAGATCGAATATGACGGGCGCGACAAGGTCTCGGCCACGCGGCCGATCTCGATGACCCGCGCGCTGTATGCCATAGACCCGGGCGAGGTCCTGGCCGAGGCGTGCGGGGTGTTCGACGTCAGCCTGCACGGGCTGATGTATCGCGCCCCGGTGGGGGTGGGCACGGGCGTGGGCAACGGCACCAATTCGATGTTCAGTTATTCGGCCTTCTACATCATGGGCGACCGTGACCATACCCTGGTCGAGCTGGACAAGGACAACGACGGCGACTTTGAGGAGTGGCGGTACTTGGACGCCGGCGAAAGCTGGTTCGTCAACGGCGGCGTGGTCGCCGGCGCCACGGTACAGGGCAGCAAGGCCTTCCAGTGCCACCTGGTGACCGGCGATATCGGGTCCACCTATGAAATGCGCTGGTACGAGCTGTGGCCGGAGGACAAGTGGGGGTCCGACTACTACTGCCTTGCCGGCACGCGGGAGGACGGGGGCAACACGCATCCGGCCCTCGTCTATTGCTTCAATCCCAACACCAATGCGATCACCGTGTTTTATGAGACGCGGTCGAGCACCGGGTCCTTTGCCGTCGCCGCGGGCGTCGTGTCCGATGGGTTCACGATGCCCCTGGATTCCGGCGGCCGGTTTTACACGACCAACGCGGACCGGTTTCTCGGGGTGCTGGCGTTCGACACGTGGGTGGCGGGGGGGGTCCTGTACGGGTATGTGCAGCACTGCCAGCGCTATGACTGGGGCATGGGCTTGATCCCGCGCGACACGCTGACCACGATGGGGATTTGCAGCTGGGGCCCGGGTCACGGCACCACCGCGGACGGCACCAACGGCAACCCCGTCTGGGTGATGGCGGTGAGCAATACGACCATCTATGTGGACCTGGACAGCGACCCGACTACCGGGCCGCTGACCGACCCGCTGGGCAACCGATATGATTTCTCCACGAACGTGAGCTACCTGGAGTCGGCGCTGATTTTCGACAACACCGACGGCGACCAGACCGGTATGCGCATTTACACGCTCGACGGCACCCAGTTGACGTCGGGGTGGGGAGAGGACCCGGTGCCGTCCGAGCCGGGGAATCCGTACCTGGACATGGGCTACGGCGTCCTGCCGTTCCCGACGGTCCTCGCGCGCAAGTACGCGACGTTGTTCACGGACATCAATACCAACGGCTATCCCGACCCCGGCGACGAACTGGAGTTCATGGTGGACGTCATCAACGTGGGCTTCGCCACGGCGAACGCCGTCATTTTCAGGGATGACCTGCCGACCAACCTGACGATCTACGTGAACAATTCCTCCGAGCTCAACGGCGATCCCGTGCCGGACGACCTGCCGCCGCGGCCCACCCGTTTCCCCTTCGACGGGTCCGGCTACGACATCGGCTCGATCGACATCGGGGAGACCTCCACGGTGCGGTATGTCACGGAAATCACGGAGACGCTCCCGACCAATTTCCTCGGGTATATCCACAACAACGCCACGGTGACGGGCACCAACGCGAACTGGTCCGCGGTCGGCTTCACCAACATCCTCCTGGGCGGCCTGGCGTTGTACAAGACCTCCAGCGCCACCAACCCGCTCGACCCCGGGGCGTTGCTGGTCTACACGGTGACGCTCGTCAATACGGGGCAGTTCACCTACACCGGCGTGACCCTGGAGGATTACCTGCCCCTGGGCGTCGCCTATGTCTCCAACAGCACGGTCATCCGGGCGCCCGGCGGGTTGACGAACACGGTCTGGGACCGGTTCAACAAGCCGGTCTTCACCAACAACAACGGGACCTTGAGCTGGCTGAACCACTGGCAGGAGTTCGGGGAGAGCGACGGCCCGGCCTCGGGGAAAGTCCGGGTGACGCCGGACACCAACTCCGTGTTCATGGAGACCTATGCGCTGGTGGTCTGCGGATCCAACGCCGCCGCCTGGCGCTCGGCGGACCTGTCCGGCCACAGCGCCGCCTGGTTGAGCTTCAAGTACCGGCGCGACAGCCTGCCGGACATCAACCGCTACGTGGACGTCTTCATCTCCACCAACGGGTGGGCGTCCTCCAATTTCCTGGGCCGCTTCCAGGGGGCGGCCACGGATACCAACTTCATCAGCACCAATGTCGAGATCTCGGCCTACATCTCGACGAACACCGCGATCCGCTTCCACAGTTGTTCGGCGCCCAACATGGGGCTGACCAACCGGGTCTGGTTCGACGACGTGAAAATCGAGGCGGCGGGGAGCAACGTGGTCTTTGCCGGCAATCCGCCGCCGGACCTGATGGAGGGGCTGATGCTGCCGCCGGGCACGACCATCGTGGCCCAGCTTTCGGTGACCGTGGACGATCCGCCGCTCTCGACGCAACTGGTCAACACCGCCCGCGCGCGCGCCCAGCAGTATGATGTCTGGCTCTACGCCACGGCCACGAACAGTGTCCACGCGACGTCCGGGGTGTCCATGGTGAAGGGCGTGACGCCGGCCGGCCTGGTCGCTCCCGGCACAAACCTGGCGTACACGATCACCATCATCAATACCGGCAACGTCAGCCAGACGGGTATTACGCTGAACGACACCCTGCCGGTCGGCGTGACGTACGTGTCGGGGAGCGCGGAGCTGTCGCGCAACTACCTGCACACGAACACGGTGCAGGACCTGTGTTCCTTCAAGGTCTATACCAACCAGGACGGGCTCGTGGATTGGAGCACGGCCTGGACGGAAACCGGTGACGACGGCTATCCGACCTCCGGCGTGATCCAGGTGGCGGTGGACAACGGCATCTTCCCGGGCCACACCTACGCGCTGACCATCGCCGGTCCCAGCGCGAGCCTCCAGCGTTCGACCGACCTGCGCGCGGGCTATACCAACGCCTGGTTGAGCTTTGAACACCGTCGAAGCGACCTGGATGCGGGGGATACGCTGACGCTGCAGGTCTCGTCCAACGGCGGGGCCACGTGGTCCGCCGCCCTGGTGACGCTCGCCGGTCCCGGGACGGACAGCAGTTATGCGACGACCAACGTGGACATCAGCACCTACATTTCTTCCAACACGGCCATCCGGTTTCTCTCGTCGGCCACCGTCGACGCGACCGACCTGTTCTGGCTCGACGACATCCTGATCACCTATTCCGGCGCGCCGGCCACCAACAAGCTGCGCGGCCCGCCGGAGTTGCTCGACGGCCGGTACGACCTGCCGCCCGGCCAGACGATGACCGTGCGGTTGAACGCCCTCGTGGATGATCCGCCCGCCTCGACGCAAATGGTCAACACCGTCTGCTACCAGAGCGACCAACATCCGGACTGCCTCTACGCGTACGCGACCAACCACCAGGACTTCAGCGTCGGGATGACCGTGGCCAAGACCTCCAGCCTGGCGGGCGCCGATTGGCCGCTCTACTACACGAACACATACACCATCACCCTCGTCAACACCGGCCAGATCGTGCAGACCGGCATCACCGTGACGGATGCCCTGCCCGCGGGGGTTTCGTACGTCCCGGGCAGCGCCGTGGTCGTCGCGCCCGGCCTGGTGACGAATATCGTCACGAACATCACGGCCACGGTGATCACCAACACCGTGCGGGATGAGTTCAATACCCGGGCGTACACGAACAACGACGGAACGGTCAACTGGGCGGGGAACTGGGTCGAGGAGGGTGATGACGGCAACCCGCTGCTCAATGATGTCGTGGTGTCGAATCGTTACAACACCTACACGCTGGTCACCAAGGACAACAACAACGGGGCGTACCGCGAGGTCGACCTCTCGGGCTGCACGGGCGCGGTCTTCAGCTTCGACTGGGCGCGGTTCCAGCTGGACGCGGCCGATTACTACGCGGCCTATGTTTCCTCCAACGGCGGATCTTCGTACAGCCAGCTGATTCAATACAACGGCACGGGGGGCAACGACCCGGCGCTGTCCTCCACGAATTTCGACATCTCTGCCTGGATCTCCGCCGACACCCGCATTCGTTTCTACTCGGCAGACGGGTCGGTTGGGGACGATGAAGGGATGGCCTGGGACAATGTACAGATACAGTTCACCGCCCCCTCGGCCGTCACCAACTTCACCACGAACGTCTTCTGGACGGCCGTCACGAACGCAGGCGGCGCCCCGCCCCCCGTAGCCAGCGGCTACACCCTGCCCACCGGCCAGACCATGACGGTGACGCTGAAGGTCACCGCGGACCTGCCGACCACCTACACGCAGTTCATCAACACCGCCTACGCGTACAGCCTCCAGCAGGGGGAACTCCAGGCGCCGGCGACGGACCACCTCGTCCGCGTGGCGGTCGGTGACTGGGTCTGGTACGACGCGAACACCAACGGTGTCCAGGACGTGGGCGAGCAGGGCATCAGCAACGTCACCGTCCGGCTGTACGCGGGGACCACCAACCTCGTGGCGGTCACGAACACCTCCGCGACCGGCTATTATCTCTTCTCCGGCTGGCCGGCTGGCGAATACTTCGTCGAGTTCGTCAAGCCCTCCGGCTACTGGTTCACGGCGCAATACCAGGGCGGCGACCCGGCGCTGGACAGCGACGCGGATACCACCACCGGGCGAACCGCGATCACCAACCTGGTCAGCGGCACGAACCTGACGCTGGATGCCGGACTCTATGTGCCGCCCAGCGCGATCGGGAACTGGGTCTGGTTCGACACCAATACCAACGGCATCCAGGACGGCGGCGAATCGGGAGTGACGGGCATCGTGGTCCGTCTGTACAACGGTTCCAGCAACCTGCTGGCCACGACGACCAACGATGCCTCCGGCTACTACTCCTTCACTAACCTCCCTCCGGGCAATTACTTCGTGGAATTCGCAATTCCCACGCAATACGTGTTTACCCTGGTCAACCAAGGCGGCGATGACGCCGTGGACAGCGACGCCGATCCCGTCACCGGCCGCACGGAGATCTTTGCCCTGGGCACGGGGACCAATGACACACGATGGGATGCCGGCGTGATCTATCCCGTCCAGGGCCTCTACATCACCAAGACCTCGGACCTGGCCGGATGCGGCAATCCCGGCGGCACGGCGACCTATACGATCGTGGTATTCAACACCAACGTCTTCACGCAGACGGGCGTTACGGTCAGCGACCCGACGCCGGCGGGAACGACGTGGCTGACAAACAGCATCGTCATCCAAGCGCCGTCGTCCGGCTACACCGGCACGCCGCCGACGCTGGCGTACGGCTATACCCTGGCCGCCGCCCAGGCGATGACGGTGACGGTCAAGTATGTCATCAGCATGCCGACCGCGAGCACCCAGTTGCTCAACACGGCCTATGCGTACAGCGCGGGCAACCCGCCCGTCGAGGCGTCGGTGACCAATTGCCTGGCCTCCGCCGACCTGGCCGTCGAAAAGACGGCCACGGACAGCGAGGTGATCGAGGTCCAGGTGATCGAGTACATCGTGACGGCGACCAACCATGGGCCCGACACGGCGACCGGCGTCGAGTTGACCGACATCCTGCCCGAGGATGTCCAGTACAACAGCCACAGCAACGGGACCTATTCCTCCGGCTCGGGCATCTGGACGATCGGAACGCTGCCGTCCGGCGGCTCCACGTCGCTGTATATCAACGTGACGATTCGCGAGGGCACGGCGGACTCCTATATTACCAACGGGGTTTGCGTGACCGCCGCCGATCAATACGACCCGGTGAGCGCAAACAACTGCACCGACAACACCATCCGCGTGACGATGATCGTGCTGGGGCGGTTCGAGGGGATGAATGTCGATGGGCAGGTGTCGCTGGAATGGGAGACGGTGGCCGAGATCGGGACGGTGGGCTTTCACCTGTATCGTCGCGATCCGGGCGGGGCGGAAACGGTCCGGGTCACGGAGGATTTGCTGCCGTCCGTGGTCGGCGCGCCGCAGGGCGGAATCTATCGTTTCGTGGATCCGACCGCCGCGCCGGGCCGGACCTATCTCTATGAGCTGGAGGAAATCGAGGCCGGAGGCCACCGCATCCGGTACGGGCCTTTTGAGGTCCGGCCGTCGGTCGGGAAGGCGGCGCGCGTCGCGAAGGCGGCTCCGGCCGAACCTTTCACGTCCGAGGTGCGCGTCTCGGCCTTCCGCGAAG
>JAHJJH010000074.1 GCA_018823105.1 Verrucomicrobiota bacterium
CGCCGGCGGGACGGCCGTGGCCGTCACGGTCGCGGGCGGCATGCGCGCCCCCGAGGGCAGGACGACCGTTCCCGGTTTCTTGCGCCAGCGGGCGCACCCGCCGGCGGCGACGCACAGGACCAAGACGGCCACAAGTATCGCGTGTTTCACGATCTGGGTTTCCGGTTAGAGCGCGTCTTTCTTGGAGGAGGCGCCGGGCTCCTCCGCCCGAGACTCCTCCGACGGCTCATAGTGTGAATAATAGGAATGATAGTAGTAGTAATAATCATCCCGCAAGATGTTGATGTTGTTCAGGACCACGCCCAGCACATTGCCGCCGACGTTCTCCAGCATCCTCTTCGCCCGCAGCGAAATCTGGCGTGGATATTTGCGGTATTGCACCACCAGCAGGACGCCGTCCACCTCGCTGGCCAGGATCGAGGCGTCGGTGACGCCCATGATCGGTGGCGAATCGAAAAACACGTAATCGTAACGCGCCTTGAGATTCTTGATCAGTTCGCGCATGCGCTGGGAGTCGAGCAGGCCGAACGAGGAACGCGGCAGCTTGCCGCTGGGAAGGAAATGCAGGTTCGGGATGCTGGTCGTCTTGATCGTTTCCTCGATGGGCACATCGCGCATCAGGACATTGGTCAGGCCGAACCGGTTGGAGGCCTTGAGGAAAGTATGCTGCACCGGGCGCCGCAGGTCGGAATCCACGATCAGCACCTTCTCGCCGAGTTGCGCGCAGACGTAGGCGAGGTTGAACAGCGTGGTGGATTTGCCCTCACCCACGCCACCGCTGACCAGGGCATACGCCCCGCCGGAGACGCCCTTGCTGGCAAACTGCATGTTCGTCTTGAGCACACGGTAGACTTCCGCGTGGGGGCTGTCGGGGCCCTCTTCCGTCAGCGGACGGACCTTCTGTGGGACGACGCCCAGGACCGGCAGGCCCAAGTAGTGCTCGACATCGTCCACGGTCTTGACGGAGGTATCCAGGTACTCGATGAAATACGCCAGGCTCACCCCCGCGCCCAGACCGAGGATGAAGCTTAACAGGAGGTTGACGATCAGGTTGGGGCTCACCGGGCGCGAGGGCGCTTCGGCGGCATCCACCAGTTCCACCGGGGTGCGGGGCACCTCCATCTCAATCCCCTGCTGCGCCACGCGCGCGCGCAGGGCGTTGAGGATTTCCCGCTGGACCAGCATCTCGCGCTCGGCCCGCTGAAAGGGCAGGTAGCCCTCGCGCTCGATGTCAATGTCCGCCTGTCGAGCGGCCTGTAATTCAGTCTCGAGGGCGTTGAACTTGGAGAAGGCCACTTCGTAGTCGGCTCGCAGGCCCTTCTTCAGACCGCTCAACGCGGCGGTCAGCTTCTTCTTCAATTCATCCACGCCGGCCTGGAGACGCTTGACCTCGGGATGGTTCGGCCCGTAGCTCTCCAACATGATCTTGAGACTGACCTCGGAGTCAATCAACTGGGCTCGGACGTTGACGAGCACCTGGTCCTGCACCATGTAGGCCGAGGCCGACATCAACTCCTCGCCGCTTAGGGACTCGAGCTGGTCGAGGCGCGCCTTGCGCACGATCATCTCCACGCGGGCGCCGATGCGGTCACCCTCCAACTGCTGCAGGCGGAGCTTGTCGGCCCGGAATCCCGTCTGCAGTATGGACAGGCCCAACTCGGAGCGGATGCGTTCTACATCCTGCTCCGCCTCGTCCACCTTGTCCTGCTGTTTCTTCAGCTCCTGCTCGAGGGCCTCGATGGCGCGTTTCACCTCGCGTCGCTTGCTGGACAGTCGCTGGTCGCGGTACACCGATGCGACCTCGTTGGCGATCTGGGCCGCCTCCTCCGGGCTCTCGCGGTAGACCTGGATGGTGATCAGGCTGGTATCGCGATATTGCTCAACCTTCACGCTGCCGCTAAGAGCGCGATACGTCTCCTCCCGGCCCAGCGGCGCGCCGTCGTCGTTGACCGCTTCCCCCCAGACTTGCTGCAGGTTGAGGTTGTTGATGACCTGGTACAGGATCTGCCGGGACTGGATCATCTCGTGCTGGGTGCGCATGAAGTAGGGATTGTATCCCGGAATGAACTGCCTCTCGAAAACATCCACGTCCATGGTGTCCTCGCGGACCAGGATGCGGGCGTCGGCCATATAGGTCTTGGGCAGCATCAGGGTGAACGCCACGCCGGTCAGCACCACCAGCAACGTGACGGCCAGGATGACTTCCTTGCGGGACCGGATGACCCGCCAGTAGTCCAGAAAATGCAGTTGCTCTTCCTTCGGCTGTTCCATGAACACACTCGCTGAAAAAGGGCGCCGACAAGGCGGCACGCCCTGTCAGCGCCTCAAGTTCTCTACGATCCCGGTTTCGGCACCTTGCGCCCGACGAATTAGAACTGCGTCTTCCAGCCCAGGTGCAGCCGATTGCGTTCGTACGAGGAACGCAGGTTGCCGCCGAAGCTGTCTTTCAGTTCCGATTTGAAATCCACGAACTGCCAGCCCGCTTCGAGCCAGTTGGACCGGTTCAGCTTGTAGGTGGCCCGCGTGCTGACCTGGGTGACCTTCTCGTGGCCGTCCGAGACCTGGCCGGGTTCAATGGAATCGGCGGACTCGTACTTGCCGTCCGTGTAGGCGCCGCTCAAGTAGAGGGAAATCCGGGCCGTGAAGTCATGGGCCAGGCTGGCGAATATGCGGGCACGGGTCTGGTTGGCGTAAGGATACACGTCCGTTTCAAACAGCGAGTAGCCGCCGCCCAGCGAAAGCCGGGTAGCCGGCGAGGGGACGAAGGTTACGGAGGCGTCGGCATACGGGGAGGTGTCGCTGCCGAGCGCGTCCATATTGTAGCTCTTATCCTGGTACCCAACGCTCATCATCGCGATAAGGTTGGGGTTGAAGGTGTGTTCCACGCCGCCGCCGGCCGACAACGTCTGGGCCCCGCGATCCTCTATCTCGTAGTCAATATCCTCCATCCGGAACTCGCCGAACAGCGCCGTCTCGGGCATGACCTGGTGGCGAAGCGTGAGGCCGCCCACGAGCAGATCGAAGTCATCGCTGTCGGCCGTCGTGTCGTTGTCATACCGCATCAGGATGTAACGGCCGGCGACATCCAGACGAGTCTGCGGACGGAGCATATAGCTCAACGTGCCGTTGGCCGTATTGTAGATGAAGTCATCCTTCTCACGCACCAACACGTCGCGGTCCGTGAGCTCGGGCAGATCACCCCGGCGAAACGTGTCCACCAGGCTCAAGGCCAGGCGCGGGGTAAAGACATAATTCAGAATGAAGTCAAATTCGTGCTGCAGGTCGGTGTCATCCGGTTCGCGGTTTTCCCACCAGACAAACGATGGACGGTAACGGAGGCTCAAGAAGGTTTGCTCCAGCCTGTAATTGAGCAGGATTTCGATTTCCTCGATGATCTTCAGGCTGCTGTTCTTGTCGTTCTCTTCCAGGTAGATGTTGTCGTCGTACTCCAGGCGGAGCCGGTTGACGATCTGGTAGGGCTTGACACCCTCCAGGGCCCCGGCCACTTCGCCCAAGACCAGCAACACGCCTACCGCCAAATATATCCACGTTGTTCGTTTCATGCTCGCGCGCCTCCTGATTGTCGTGAATCGTTGCCTTGCCGCGGCGACCTTAATCCGGCGTCAGCGGACGGAACTCGCCTTGGTCGAATTCGAACTGGCTGAACAAGCGCACCATGGATTCCATGTCCACGCCGTACTGGGTTTCATCCACGGGATTGAACTTGTGGCGCTTCACCAGGGGATCCACGCTCGCCGAGGCGATGTGAGTGGCCACCGCTTCCGGCAGGGGCTCGAGGTGGGAAACCGCCTCGCCCACGGAATCAATCGGCACGCCGAGGCTCTTCAGGTAGTCAATCCATTCCTTCGGATCGTCTGGATTTTCGATCTCGCCCTGCTTCTTGAGCGCCTGCACGATCACGCGCGCGAGGTCGGCCTTGGTGACGACCTTGCCGACCTCCCAGCCTTTAAAGGGGGAGATGCTGTTGTCCAGCAGGGCGGCAAAGCATTGCTGGCAGCTAGGGGCGGCCGGCAGAAACCGGGCCAGGCCGAGGACCTGCACCAGCAATTCTGCCAATTCACAGTGGGTCACCTGGGCCACCGCCGGCGCTTCCGCGGCGGGTTTCTTGGAAGCCTTCTTTTCTTTTGCTTTCTTCTCTGCCGCCTGCGCCATCGGCGCAAGCAGAGCCAGACCCAAGACCGCCGTCAACACCGTCAATCCGATTTTTTTCATTCGCCCATCCTCCAACTTGATCTTTATACGTAAATACCCTTATCGCAAAAAGCGAAAACCCTCCCGCTCATGGATTATGAAGACTCGCGTATGCTGTAAATCTACCCTACCCCGCCAGAAACCGTCAATATAGATAAAAAAGTATTTTGAATAGACACAGCCCTCTTATTGCCAGGCCGAGGCCGGCTCTGCTACAGTCCACCCCATGACGCCGCAGCATTCGTTTACCGTTCAATTAA
>JAHJJH010000075.1 GCA_018823105.1 Verrucomicrobiota bacterium
GCGCTCGAAGTGATCATCGAGGCCCCCGAGTCGAGCGAATACCAATCGAGGTTGGCCGACATCCGTGACAAGGTCCGCGAGGGTACGTCCTTTGCCGAGGCGCTGGGATCCCACCGGTCCGTTTCCCCTTTTGAAAAGGCGGTCGTCCAGGTCGGCGAACGGACCGGCACGCTGGACGAGGTGCTGGATCGCGTGGCGGGGTTCCTGGAGGAACAGAGCCAGTTGCGCGAGCGGGTCCAGACCGCGCTGCTGTATCCCATGGTCGTCCTGATTGTGGCGGTGGCCATCGGCCTTCTCACCATGGGCGTCATGCTGCCCCGCATGGCGAAACTCCTGGAAGAATCGCACATGGCCTTGCCGGCCCTGACCCGTTTTACCCTGGGGCTGGGCCGCTGGGGCGCCCCGATCCTGCTGGCGGGGTTGCTGGCGGCGGGCGCCGCCGCCTGGATCCTGGGCCGGCGCATTCGCGGAGCGCTTGAAGTTCGGCAACAATGGAGTCGGCGCTGTCTCTACTGGCCCCTGGTCGGCCGGGCCTTTCGTGCCCTGATCAACCTGCGTTTTGCCCGTACCCTCGCGTTGCTGTTGGACGGGGGGGTGACGTTGGTGGAAGCGGTCCCCCTGGCCGGGCAGGCCACCGGCAGCTCGTGGACCGGCCGCCTGGCCGAGGAACAGTCCGAGGCCATGCGCCATGGCCGCAGCCTGGCGGATGCCCTGCGCCAAATCCCCCCCCTGGCGGGCACGCTGCCGGTGTGGATTCAGGCCGGAGAAGCCGGCGGTAAGCTTTCGGTCCTGCTGGAGCACGCGGCGGATCGTTATCAGCAGCAATGGAACCGGATCATCGCCCGCAGTCTCGGGCTTCTGGAGCCGCTGCTGATCGTGTTTGTGGGAGGATTCGTCCTCCTTGTCGCCCTGGCCACGCTGCTGCCGATCCTGTCGCTCAATCAAACGTTGCAATAGTTTCCGGGGTCGTACCATAGTGTGGTGGCGGCTCCCCGCCGCCGGCGGGGCAGGCTATGAGCTTGCCCCGCGTTCCGCGGGGCCGCCCAGAAAGGGCGTTTCACGGAAACGCCGCTACAGAATTGAACGGCGGACGACGACCTGCGTGAGAAGGAGAGTTGCCATGAATCCACCACGTCAACTCAACGGGTTGGTTTGGGCGGGCCTGCTGGGTACTCTGATTCTGGGCGGGTACCTGGTCGCCAACCTGGTCGAACTCTATCGCGGCGATCCCGGTTATAACTGGACGCATCGAGATATGCGCCTGGCCCTGCCGGAGACCCGCGATGCCCTGGAACTCTACATCGGCGGGGAACTGCTCCAGAAGCACCTGGAGCGAAAAGGGCTGACGGCCACCGGACCGGACGGCACGCCGTATCCGGTCGTGGAACAGGATATCCGCGTCCGCCTGAACTATTGGGCGGAGCGGCGCGCCGACCTGGCCGTACGGGCTATCCCCGGAGCGCTTCTCACCGGCATTTCTCTTGCCTGTTTGGCGCTGGGCCTGTATCAGGTCCGTCAACAAAGGAAAAAATCCTGATGCACGGGCGGCCAAAGCGCGACGCGATTCTCCTTGCCGCGATCTGTCTGGCGGCGGGATGCGGGGGAATGCAGCAAGGCTACTTCAGTATGCCCTACCTGGGCGAACCGCCCCGTCGCCCCGCCGTGGCGACCACCGCCTTGGCGCGGTCCCGCATGCAGGAGCTCCACTTTCCGGGGCTGGAGATGAAGGTAGACCTGCTCAACAGCGTCCAGATGTCCGACGCCATCTGGTTCGGACTGGAATTCCCGATGGTGCCGGTTCGATCCCGCCGGAGCAAGCCCCCGCCCGCGGGAACCAACTGCGCTATAGAGATCGGTTTCAAGGCGTTGGAGTCCGGCATCGAGTTTGATCCTTCCCTCGTCAACCTGCGCGTGAGCAAGAAGTCGAACAGCCCATCGGGATTCGAGCTGTACAGGCCCTTTGCCGGGGAGTGGGTGGCCATGCCGGCGGGCCCCGTAGCTTTTACGAACGACAGCCATTATTGGTTCCGCTTGCAATTCGCAATCCCGCGGCCCTCGCCGAATCGCGACATCCGACTGGACCTCGACCCGGCCCTCCGTCATCCCGGGTTGGCGCCGTTCCCGGTGATAAGGTTTCTGAAAAAAAAGTGGCGGGAACCTTACAGTTGAGCC
>JAHJJH010000076.1 GCA_018823105.1 Verrucomicrobiota bacterium
CGAACTCCGCCGCGCGCACCTGTTCCCGCGCGGCGACCAGCGACGGGTTGTGCATCGCGGCCAGGCGCACGCAATCCTCCCACGTCAGCCGTTCATCCGCCCGCGCCGGACGGGCGCAGGTCAGTACGAGCGCCAGGGCACAAGCCATGACAATTTTCAACATAAGCCGATCCCTGTGGGCGGCCGAAGCAAAGGCCTGCCGCTAACTGCATAGTACGAAATACCCTGTCAGATTAGTGTGCGGCCCGGCGAATTCAACTTAATCGTTTTCCCGGAGGAGCTGAAGTGGCCGGTGGGCGGGGGTGCGCCGCCTGCTTGTTCAACTATATCCGACGTGGCAGATCCCTCGCTTCGGAGCCGGGTTGAAGACGCGGCCTTGACCGCCGCGGGTTTCCGGGCTTACCGGGTTGTTGTGGAATTGGCCCCCTGACGGACAATTCCAGTGAGAAAATCGCTTCTCGCGCCGCTCCCCCCCTTGCTAAACTACCTTCATGGATATCGCCGCGCCTCGTCTATCGGCTCGACTTGCGCAGTATGTGCGGAGCGACCTGTCGTCCGTCAGTCTTCTGGCCTCGAATCTCGTGACCTTGGGGCTCGCGCTGGTCCAGAACTGGAGCGCGGGGACGTTGCTCTGGATCTACTGGGGTCAGAGCGTGATCATCGGGTTCTTCAATTTTGTCCGCATGCTGTTGTTGAAGGAATTTTCCACTGAAGGCTTGAAGTCGGGCGGCAAATCCGTGGACCCGACTCCCCAGGCCCGGAGAAGCCTGGCCTTCTTTTTCCTCTTCCACTACGGCGGGTTCCACTTGGTGTACGCGATCTTTCTCGTCGCGCTGGCGGTCAAGGGAGCGGCGACAGGGACGGCCGGGGGATCGTTGGACCTGGAGGCCATGGGACTCTGTCTCGCCGTGTTCTTCGTGAATCACGCGTTTTCGTTCATGTACAATCTCCGGTCGGACCGCCAGCGCGTGATGAACATCGGCACGCTGATGGTGTTTCCGTATGCCCGGATTCTGCCGATGCACCTGACCATCATCTTCGGCTCGATGCTGCCGTGGAACCGGGGGGTGCTGCTGCTGTTCCTGTCGCTGAAGACAGGGGCGGATTTGATCATGCACGTGATCGAGCATGCCGCGCTGGGCGAGTCGTCGCCCCCCTCGTGACGGCAAGCGCCGGACATCAACTGTCGAGGACCATCGCCAGGTCGCGTTTGTGCTCTTCTTCCTGCAGCAGGATGTCCTCGAGCACGCGGCGCAGGCCGTAGAGCTTCAAGGCCTCGGCCTGGTCAATACGCTTGTGGTAACGGCGGATGGCCAGGTCCTCGCCCTGGATGTCCTGCCTGAGCATTTGCAGGCTGTTCCCGGATATCGCGCGTTTCTCGACGTCCACCGTGGGCGTGCCGCCCAGGAAGTCAATCTGGTCGGACAGCAGGACGGCATGCGCCATCTCTTCCTGGGAGTGGATGATCAGTTCCTTCTGGATGCCCTCGTATTTCGCGCCCGCGATCGCGGCGGCGTGCTGCACGTACTGGATCGCCGCGGCGTATTCCCATTCGAGGTCCTTGTTCAATTCTTCCAGCAACTGCTTTTTCGTAACGCTCATTTTGCCTCTCCTTCCTTTCTCTTCCTGTACACATGCGTGCAGTGGCCGAGGTTCACTTCGGCCGCTTCCATCAGGGTCTCCGACAGCGTGGGGTGGGGGTGGATCGTCAGCGCCAGGTCTTCCGCCGTGGCGCCCATCTCGATGGCCAGCGCCGCCTCGGCGATCATGTCGCCGGCGCCCGGCCCCGTGATGCCCATACCCAATATTTTGCCGGTCTCTGCCTCGGCGATCAGCTTGGTCACGCCTTCGGGTCGATCCAGCGTGATGGCTCGGCCGGAAGCGGCCCACGGGAAGCGGGAAACCCGGATGGGGATCCCGGCCTTCTGCGCCTCGGTCTCCGTCACCCCGCACCAGGCGATTTCCGGATCGGTGAAAACCACGGCCGGGATGGCGCGGGGTTCGAAGACCGTCTTCTTGCCCAGGGCGGCCTCGACGGCCACGCGCGCCTCGTGCGTGGCCTTGTGCGCCAGCATCGGCTCGCCCGCGACATCCCCGATGGCGAAGATAGTGGGTTCCGCCGTCCGCCGCTGCCCGTCCACCTGGACAAAGCCCTTCGTATCCAGCGCCACGCGCGTGTTCTCCAGACCGAGCTCGCTGGAATTGGGTTTGCGGCCCACGGAGACCAGCACGCGGTCGAATACCTGAACGGGATCCTTGGGCCCGGCGCCCTCGAAGCGCACCCGGAGGCCCTCGGCGGTTTCCGTCATTTCCGCGACCTTTGTATTCAGGAGGATGCCGGCGAATTGTTTTTCCAGCCGCCGGGCCAGCGGTGCCACCAAGTCCCGATCGGCGCCCGGCAGCAGGCCGGACAGCATTTCGACCACGGTCACGCGGCTGCCCAGGGCCGCATACACGCTGCCGAGTTCCAACCCGATGTACCCGCCGCCGACCACCAACAGAGTGGCAGGCACCATTTCCAGGTTCAGTGCGGCGGTGGAGTTCCAGAGGCGCGGCGAGACCGGCAGGCCGGGGAGCGCGGCGGGCCGTGAGCCGGTGGCCAGGATGGCCTGCTCAAAAGATAGGGCCTGCTCCTTTCCGTCCGTGCCGGTGACGGTCAGTTGCTGCGCGCCGGTCAAACGCGCGCGGCCCCGGATGAACTCGATGCCCCGCTGCTGGCGAAGCTGGCCCAGGCCGCCGGTCAGTTTGTCGACGACGCTTTCCTTCCATGCGCGCAACCGGTCAAGGTCCAAAACCGGTTCCTGATACTTTACACCCCAGGCTTCCGCCTCGCGCGCCTCGTGGATCAACCTCGCGACGTGCAGCAGGGCCTTCGAGGGAATGCATCCGCGATACAGGCACACGCCTCCGGGATTGGCCTCCGGATCCACCATGGTCACTTTCATGCCCAGGTCCGCCGCCAGGAAGGCCGCCGGGTAACCGCCCGGCCCGCCGCCGATGACTACGAGTTGTTTTTTATCCATGGAGGTGTTCAGGTTTCGGTGTTCAGGGATCAACCCTCAAGGGGGATGAGCAATGGTTCTTCGATGGCTTCCACGATCCATCGCAGGAAGCGCGCGCCGTCCGCGCCGTCAATCAGCCGGTGGTCGTAGGAGAGCGACAGCGGCAGCCTCAGGCGAGGCTTGCAGCAACCATCCTTGTCCGCGAAGGCCGGCTCGCGCCGCGCGCGGCCGATGCCCAGGATCGCGACTTCGGGGTAGTTCACGATCGGGGTGAAATGCGTCCCCCCGATGCCGCCGAGGTTGGTGATGGTGAACGTGCCGCCCTGCAACTCCTCCAGCCCGATTTTTCCCGAACGGGCCTTTTCCGCCAGGCGCGACAGTTCGGCGGCAATCTGGAGGATATTCTTCTTATCGGCATCCCGGACCACGGGCACGAGCAGGCCGCGCTCGGTATCCACCGCCACGCCAACGTGGTAAAATTTCTTAAGCACCACTTCGCCCCCGGCAACGTTGAGGCTGGCGTTGAATTTCGGAAAGACCTTCAGCGCGGCCGCTACGGTCTTGATGAGCATGGCGGTCACGGTCAGTTTCACGCCCGCCTTCTCGGCCCGGTCGGCCAGTTTCTTCCGGCGCTCCTCCAGGTCGGTGATGTCCGCCAGGTCGAACTGGGTCACGTGCGGAATCTGGGACCAAGCCAGGCTCATGTGCTCGGCCGTCTTGCGACGCACGGCGTTCATCGGCTGAATCTCCACTTCGCCCCAGCGGCTGAAATCGGGCAGGGGCGGCGCGGCCGGGCCCGGACCGGCGGCGGCCCCCTGGGGCCGGGCTGTGTTCAGTTCCTTGGCGAATCGCTTCACATCTTCAATGGTGATCCGGCCGCCGTCGCCACGGCCGGGGACCTGTTGGATCTCAATGCCGATCTCGCGGGCGAACTTGCGGACGGAAGGCGCGGCGGCCACCGAGATATGACCCGGCGCGGCCGGGGTGGGGGCCGGCGGCGGTTCAGGCGATTGGGAGGCCTTCACCGGTTCCGGGGCTTTTTGCTCCAGCGGTTTCCGGGCGGGGGGCGCGGCTGGAGCGGCAGTCTCGCCGCCCTCCAGGCTGAAGATCAACTGACCGATCTCCACCTTGTCGCCGTCCTTGACGTAGACCTCGGTGATTTTGCCTGCGGCGTCGGAAGGCACCTCGACGACGGCCTTGTCGGTTTCCATTTCAAGGACAAGCTGCTCCTTGGTCACGACGTCGCCGACCTTCACCAGCACCTTGACGATCGTCCCACCCTTGATGTTCTCGCCCAGCTCGGGGAGCTTGAATGGCACCGGCATCGCTACATCCTTTCCTTATGGAGATGTACTGTGCCGCTTTCGCCGCCGTTTTTCAAGGCGCGTTGACTCCACGGTTTTACCGGGTGATCTTCGGCTCCCGTTGACAGCCCGACGCGCTTTTCCCATAGTGCCGGAGAGATGTCTGCCCATTTCTTCCATGTGCGATGGGGCCTGGCCGCGTTGTTCCTTGCGCTGCGATGCGCGGGGGCCGCGCCGTCGCTGACTCTGGAAGAATCCATCCAGGCCGCCCTGAAAAACAACCGTCCGTTGCGCCTGCTGGAACTCAACCTCGATTCCCGCGCGTTGGGCGTGGCGGAAGCGCGCACGGAGTTCTCGGTGATGTTCCAACCCGAGGGGCAGGCGGCCACGGATAACGAGGGGGCACAAACGGCCTACGGGATGAGTGCGTCGAAGAAGCAGGGCATCGGGACCGCGGTCCTGGCCGAAGGGCGATGGACCAAGACCGGCTTCAGCGAGAGCCCGGACCTGCATCGCGGCGTTGTCCGGGTCGAAGTGCGCCAGCCGCTCCTGCGCCGCCTGGGGCGTCTCGTCAACGAGGAACCCATCGTGCAGGCCGAGAGCAGCGTGCAGGCGGCGCGCCGCGAAGTTGAACTGTACCGAACGGACCTGGTGGTGCAGGTGGTCGAGGGCTACGAGGAACTGTTGCGATTGCAGCGGCAGCTTCATTTTGACACGCAGGCCCTGCAGCGGTCGGAGCAATTGCTGCGCCTGACCCGGGTCCGCGAGCGCCAGGGTCGCGCGACCCGCGTGGATGCCCTGCGCGTGGACCTGCAGCATGGCGAGAACCAGATCCGGTTGAACAAGACCCGGGAAAGCCTGGAAAACGCCGGGGCGGCCTTCGCCGAGTTGCTGGGGCAGACCCCAAGCGCGGAGTTGAACGTTACGGATTCGCCGCGGCTGGAGGTCGAAGCCCCCGGCCGGACCGAAGCCCTGCGCGTGGCCCTGGAACACCGGCTGGACTACGCGCAGGTGCTGGCCGATCACCGGGACGTCGAGCGCGGCATCCGCATCGCCCGTCGTAACCTGCTGCCCGACCTGGAACTGATCGGGCGCTACGAACGTTCGGGGGAGGGCGAGCGTTCGTCGGACAGCTTTGATTTCGACCAAGAGGCGTGGTTTGTCGGCCTGGCCGCGGATACGGATGTGCGGCGCCAGCGTGAGCGGTTCGCGCTGGGCCAGGCCCGGCTGCGCGGCGAGAGCGCCCGGGGGATGATCGAGATCGTACGCTCGGCCCTGGAGCGGCAGGTGCAGCAGGCCCTGGCGGCCTACGAGCGGGCGCGCCACGAGACGCTGTTCGCGCAGCGCAACTATCACCTGGCGGAGAGCCGGGCCCGCCTGGCGCGCCGGATGTTCGAGATCGGCAAGGGCGACAATTTCACCGTCACGGACGCCGAGAACGCCCTGCTGGAGGCGCAAAATCGCATGCTGCTCTCCCAGGCGGAAGTCTCGATCGCCGCGTACCGGATGCTGCGCGTCCTGGGCACACTGCTGGAGTATCCGGAAGACCTGAAACCCCCACCCGGCGGGGAAAGGGAAAGTTGAACCCATGAAAAAGCAGGCGTGGAACGGACTCCTTCTCGCGGGCGCGGTCCTCGCGGCCCTGGCGGTGCTGGCGCGGTGGCGCAACGGCGACGGCCTTCCGGAGAGCGTGACGGTCACGCGCGGGCCGCTGGAGGTCCGGTCGGTGTACGACGGCACACTGGAGTCCCGCAGCGTGAAGGAGATCATGTTCCTCTCGGGCGGGCCCGCGACCCTCGTGGAGTTGACTCTGGAAGGCGCGCGGGTGAAGCGCGGCGACCTCCTGGTGCGGTTTGATTCGGCGCAGATCGAGAGCGACATATTGAAGTTGGAGCGCGATGTCGCGCTGGCCCGGGCGGACCTGGAGAGCCTGGAGAACGCCAAGATCCCGCTGGAAATCCGCGAGCTGGAGGTGAACCTGGCGAACGCCCGCAGCGAGGCCGAGGCCGAGCAACAGTATCTCGAAGACAGCCGGCAACTGCTGGAAGAGGGGCTGATCTCCGAGCAGGAAGTCCGGCAGCAGGAGGCCAAGGTGGCCGGCGCCGGGGCCCAGAAGGAACGGCTCACGCTGCAATTGGACCTGACGAAAAAATTTCTGCATCCTTCCGCCCTCGAACGCGCGCGGGCCACGCTGGCCTCGGCGGAGCAGGATCTGCGGCTGGCCCGCGAGAGACTGGCCAACTGCACCGTGACGGCGCCCGTGGACGGCCTGTTGGTGTACAAGCCCGTGCACATAGGCG
>JAHJJH010000077.1 GCA_018823105.1 Verrucomicrobiota bacterium
GCCGAACAACCTGATCTTTCCGCCCGAGGACAATTGGCAGTATGACGCGTTTGCCGGCGTGGTGCTGACCTGGGACCTTTTCGATTCCGGGTTGACCCGGGGCAAAACGGCCGAGGCCCGTGCGCGCGCCGCCCAGGCGAGTCTGTGGCAGCAGCAGGTCGAGGATCGGATCGTCCTTGAGGTCCGGGAGGCCCGGATCGGCCTGGTCAACTCGGCCCAACAGGTCGGCGTGGCGGAGCGGGCCCGCAAAAGTGCCGCGCGGAACCTGCAGGCGGCCACCGATCTATGGCAGAACGGCCTGGCCCGGCATGCCGATGTGCTCGACGCCCATGCCCAGCTCACGGACGCCGAGTATGAACTCGTGGCCGGCCGGGCGGATGTCGTCCTGGCCCGCGCCATGTTGGAGCATGCCTCAGGATGTTTGCGAACGACGGCGGACTATCCATCAGATCGAAATTGACCAGATAGAACAGAAGGTAGGGCGCGTTGGCTCAACGCGCCGCGGCGGCTTGGGCCAAGCCGCCCTACCTGAAGAATGTTTCTCAATGTTGGCCTGCTTAATAACAAGCGGACGATAACTTTGAACCGCAACGGCACAGAGCCAGTCATCGTGGTGGACGGCCTGACGAAGGTATTCGGCCGGTTCACGGCCGTGGATCACCTGCATTTTTCCGTGCCGCGCGGGGAAATCTTCGGGTTCCTCGGGCCGAACGGCGCGGGGAAATCCACGACCATCCGGATGCTCTGCGGATTGCTCTCGTCCACGGAGGGCACGGCGACGGTGGGCGGGTATGATATCAACCGCGACCCGGAGCGCGTACGGCAGAACATCGGGTACATGTCCCAGAAGTTCAGCCTCTACAAGGACCTCACGGTATCGGAAAACATCGCCTTTTTCGGCGGGGTGTACGGCCTGGCGCGGACACGCCTGCGCGAGCGCGCCGCCGCGGTCGTCCGGCTTGCGGGCTTGACGGGTCTCGAGAAGCGCCTCGCCGGAACGCTTTCGGGTGCGCACCAGCAACGACTCGCCCTGGGCTGCGCGATTCTGCACGAGCCGCCGATCCTGTTCCTGGACGAGCCGACCAGCGGGGTGGATCCGATCTCGCGCCGCCTGTTCTGGGACCTGATCCAGGACATGGCGAGCCGCGGCGTGACGGTTCTCGTGACCACGCATTTCATGGACGAGGCGGAATTCTGCGGACGCATCGGATTTATCAGCGGGGGCCGGCTCGTTGCGCTCGACACGCCCTCCGCCCTCAAGCGGGATGCCGTGCGGGAGGAGCTGTACGAAGTTTCCCTGGCGGACATGCAGGGCTCGCGCGAGCGGGTGGAGTCCGTGCCCGGCGTGGTCGCCACCTCGTACTTCGGCCGGAATCTCCACGTCTTCTGCCGGCCGGGCACCTTTACCGCCGAAAGTCTGCAACAGGCCCTGGTCCGGGACGGGATGGGCGTGCAGTCGGTGGAAAGCGTTTCCGTGTCGCTGGAGGATGCGTTCATTCGGCTAGCGGCGCCTGCTGGAAAGGCCGCCGCATGAAACGCTTCTGGGCCATTTTCAAGAAGGAGTTCCGCCAGATTGCCCGCGACCCTCTCTCGCTCGGCCTGCTGGTCTTCATCCCGGCGCTGCTCCTGATTCTCTACGGCTACGCGCTCTCTTTCGACGTCAAACATATCCGGATGGCCGTGGTCGACTACGACCGGACGCAGGCCAGCCGCGAGTTTCTCGACAGCCTCTTCCAGAACGCCTACTTCGATCCCGCCGGGGTGTTGGGCAGCATCCGGGAGGCGGATCGCGTCCTGGACCGGGGCCAGGCAAGAGGGGTCCTCGTGATTCCCCGGGGCTATGACGGCGCCCTGGTTCGGGGCGGACCGGTGGATGTGCAGGTGCTGATTGACGGTGCGGACGCGACCACGGCCAACACCACGGCCGGGTACCTCGACGCCCTGGCCGAGGGCGCCACCCGGGAGGCGCAGTGGAATATGCGCCAACGCTCGATGGCCGCTCCATCGCTACCGGCGGTGCTGCCGATCCCCCGCGTCTGGTTCAATCCGGAACTCGAGAGCGCCCGGTTCCTGGTGCCGGGCCTCATCGCGCTGCTGCTCATGCTTTCCGCCGTGGTGGCCACGTCGCTTTCGATCGTGCGCGAAAAGGAACGGGAAACCATGGAGCAGATGATGGTGTCCCCGCTCCGGCCGGAGGAACTGGTCCTCGGCAAGACCATCCCGTACGTGCTCATCTGCCTGGTCACCATGGCGATGGTGCTGTTGCTGGGCTACTTTCTGTTCGGCGTCGCCGTCCGCGGGTCCTTCCTCCTGCTCGGCCTCGCCACCCTGCTGTTCCTTTTTGCCGCGCTGGGCATGGGGGTGCTGATCTCCGCCATCACCAGTTCCCAGCAGGTCGCGTTCCAGGTGGCGGTCATTGCATCGCTGCTGCCGTCCATCATCCTTTCGGGATTCATCTTCCCGATCCGGAACATGCCCCTGCCGATCCAGGCCATCACCCTGGTGCTGGCCCCGCGCTATTTTGTCTCCGCGCTGCGCGCGATCATCCTGAAGGGCGCGCCGTTCCGGGCCATATGGCCGGACCTCCTGGCCATGCTGATCCTGGGCGCGGCCTTCAACCTGCTGGCGGCGCACAAGACCAAAAAGGCCCTGTGGACATGATGAGTCGACTGCAAAGCGTGCTGACCAAGGAATGGATCCAGATCCGGCGCGATCCGAAGCTGCTGGGCATCCTGCTCATTGCCCCTGTTCTCCAGCTCCTGGTGCTTGGCTCCGCGGTGACCACGGACGTGCGGGAGGTCTCGCTGGCGGTCCGCGACAACGACCATTCCTGGCACAGCCGCGAGATGGTCCGGGCCATCTCGTCCTCGGGTTACCTGCAGACGACGATGCTCGCCGGGCCCGGGGCGTGCGATGCCGAAGCCCTCATTTCCGGGCGCGCCGGCCTGGTCCTGGTTATCCCGGCGGATTTCAGCCGTACGCTCCTTCGCGGCCTGCCGGTCGGCGTCCAGGTGCTCGTGGACGGCGCCGACAGCAGTTTCGCCGTGCAGGGGCTGAACTACCTGCAGAAGGCCCTGCGCCTGTACTCGGAACGGCTCGCCCGGGGGATCGTGGACGACGCGGTCCGGCTCCGCGGGTTTTCGCCGCCGACAATCACCGCCCAGTCACGGGCGTGGTTTAATCCCGCCCTGGACTCGCACCACTACATGGTACCGGCCCTGATGGGCCTGCTGCTCATGGTGGCGACCATGGTGGTGACCAGCATGGCGCTGGTGAAGGAGCGCGAAGAAGGGACCATGGAGCAGGTCATCGTCACGCCGTTGCGGCCGAGCGAATTGATCGCGGGCAAACTGTTGCCGTTCGTGGTCATCGGCTTCGTGGAAATTACGCTGGCGCTGCTCGTGATCGTCTTCCTGTTCGACGTGCCCTTGAAGGGCAGTCTCCTCCTGCTCTATGCCTGTTCCGGGCTGTTTCTCCTGAACACGCTCGGGCTGGGCCTCCTGGTCTCGACGCTCGTGAAGACGCAGCAGCAGGCCATGCTGGTCGCGACGTTCTTCATCATGATGCCCTTTGTGCTGCTCTCGGGATTCACCTTTCCGATCGAGAACATGCCGACGCCGATCCGCGTCGTGGCCGAGCTCATCCCACTGAAATTCTACCTGCGTATCGTGCGGGGCCTCTTCCTGAAGGGGATCGGCCTGGCCGATCTCTGGCGGGATGCCCTGGCCCTGCTGGCGTGGGGTGTCGGGCTCCTGGGCCTGGCCGTTCTCAAGTTCCGAAAGCGCCTCGATTAATCGCCGGCCGGCCCTTCGGCCGCTGCCGCATCCCGGGCTTCACGGCTCCGAGCCGCGGATTCGCCTCCGCCTTTACGCATTTCTGCCCGGCGGAAATGATCCTGAAGCGAGGCCGCGGGTCTGCCGGACAAAACCGACCCGGGCTTCTCGTCTACGGGATCGCCACCTGCGCCGCGTGAATGACGCGTCCGGACAGCGCGTTGATTTTCGCCAGGCAATCGGCGCTGAGTTCGGAATCCAGTTGTATGGCGCAGCAGGCGGCCTGGGCGCCATCAAAGATCAGGTTCCCGATTTCCTGGGCGTTCACATTGGTCTCGCGGATGATCGCCAGCACGTCGGCGAGCACCCCGGGCTTGTCGTAGTGGCGGACCACCAGTTGGTAGCGGGCCGGGGTCTTTTTCATCTTGTTGACCCAGTTCTCCACCCGGCCGGTTTCGCCATATACCTTGATGATGCGCACCGTTTCCGTGGCCACGGCGTCCTGCGCCTGGTCGGTGGAGGCCCCGATGTGATGGGTGCCGTAGACGCCGGGCAGCAGGCCCAGTTCGTCGGCGAAAGCCCCGTCCTTGCCTTCCGGTTCGCCGGCAAATACGTCCGTGCCCACGCGTATTTTCTTCGCCTTGACCGCCTCTACCAGCGCCGCCTGGTCCACCACCCCCGCGCGGGCGGTGTTGATGAACATCGCACCCGGCTTCATCGCGGCGATGACGTCGCGCGAAATGATCCCTTTCGTTTCCGCGGTCTGCGCGAGGTGAACGGAAAGGATGTCGCAGGACGGCACCAGCTCGGCGATCGTCGACGCGTACTCCACGCCCAGCGCCTCGGCCTTCTCCGGGGTCAGCGAGCGGCTCCAGGCCTTGACCTTCAGGCCGAACGCCTGGGCGCGCGCGATCACTTCCTTCCCGATCATGCCGACGCCGATCACGCCCAGCGTCTTGCCGAGCAACCCGTCCGCCTTGGAGTATTCCGCCTTGTTCCATCGGCCCGCGCGCAAATCGGTCGCGTTTTCCACGATCCGGCGATCCAGGGCGCAGATCAGGCCCATGGCCAGTTCCGCCACGGCCACGGAATTGGTGCCCGGGCAGTTCGACACGTAAATGCCCGCCCCGCTGGCGGCTTTCTTGTCTATGTTGTTCGTCCCGGCGCCCGCCCGGATGATGAGGGAGAGATTCGTGGACGCCTTGATGGCCTCCGCCGTCACCTCCGTTGAGCGCACCACGACGATCTCCGCGTCGCCGATCTTCGCGGCGATGTCCGCCGCCTTGTAGCCCGGCTCGTAGACGACGTCATGTCCAAGATCCCGGATGGCCTTGACGTATCGTTCCGGGAATTTATCGGCTATCAGCACTTTCATGAGGACCTCTTTTTTTGTTGATCCAACCACACGTGGCCCGGCTTCGTCCCGACACGCTGCGCGGTCGGGACTGCGCCGGGGCATTCCGACGCGCTTCGCGGTCGGAATGGTGGGGGAAGGATTCGAACCTTCGAAGGCGTAGAGCCGGCAGATTTACAGTCTGCTCCGTTTGGCCACTTCGGTACCCCACCGCGCAAAACCGCAGACATGAAAGCCGAACCCGGAAAATAATCAAGGCGAATGTGGGGGAGAGGAAACGCCGGGGGCCTCATTCCCCATTGATCCTCCACCCGTTCCCGCTTTCTCATCCCACCAGCCGCAGCCAGACGGCGCCCAGCGGGGGCACGGTGAGGGGGACGGACCAGGCGCGGCCCATCCACGGGATGTCATCGGTATTCAGGCGGTGCACGTTGACGACGTTGCTGCCGCCGTAGGCCTCGGCGTCGGTGTTGAGCACTTCCTCGTACGCGCCGGGCTGGGGTACGCCGACGCGGTAGCCCTGGCGCGGCACGGGGGTAAAGTTGAAGATGCAGACCATGATGTCGCGGGGGTCTTTGCCGCGCCGGAAGAAGGAAACAATGCTCTGCTCCCAGTCGTGGAAATCGATCCACTCGAACCCCTCCCACGAGAAGTCCACCTGGTGCAGCGCGCCGCACTCGCGGTAGAGCCGGTTCAGGTCGCCCACGAGGGCCTGGAGCTTGCGGTGGGAGTCGTACTGGCAGAGGTGCCAGTCGAGGCTTTCGTTGTGTACCCATTCCCGCCACTGGCCGAACTCGCCACCCATGAAGAGCAGCTTCTTGCCGGGATGGGCGTGCATGAACGCGTAGAGCAGGCGCAGATTGGCGAATTTCTGCCAGAGGTCGCCGGGCATCTTGCTCAACATGGCGCCCTTGCCGTGCACGACCTCATCGTGGGAGAAGGGGAGGATGAAATTCTCGGTGAAGGCGTAGAGCAGGGAGAAGGTAATTTCGTTGTGGTGGAACTTGCGGTGCACGGGCTCCTTGACCATGTACTCCAGCATGTCGTGCATCCAGCCCATGTTCCACTTGAAGTCGAAGCCCAGCCCGCCCAGGTACGTGGGGCGGGAGACCATCGGCCAGGCGGTGGATTCCTCGGCGAAGGTCAGGAACCCGGGGAACTCGGCATGGATAATCTCGTTGAATTTCTTGAGAAAGTCCACGGCCTCGAGGTTTTCGCGGCCGCCGAACTGGTTGGGGATCCACTCGCCCTCCTTGCGGGAGTAGTCGAGGTAGAGCATGCTGGCGACGGCGTCCACCCGCAGTCCGTCGATGTGGTAGACCTCGGCCCAGTAGAGGGCGTTGGCCAGCAGGAAGGTGCGGACCTCGTTGCGGCCGTAATTGAAAATGAGCGTGCCCCAGTCGCGGTGTTCGCCCTTGCGCGGGTCGGCGTGCTCATAGAGGTGCGAGCCGTCGAAGAAGGCCAGGCCGTGGCCGTCCTTGGGGAAATGCGCGGGCACCCAGTCCAGGAGCACGCCGAGGCCTTCCTGGTGGCAGCGATCCACGAAGTACATGAAATCGTCGGGCGTGCCGAATCGGGAGGTGGGGGCGAAGTACCCGATGGTCTGGTAGCCCCACGATCCGTCAAACGGATGTTCGCAGATGGGCAGCAGCTCGATATGCGTGTAGCCGAGGCCCTTGACGTACGGGATGAGCTGGTCGGCCATCTCCCGGTACGTGAGCATCCGGTTCTGCTCGTCGGGCACGCGGCGCCAGGAACTCATGTGCAGTTCGTACACGCTGATCGGCGCCTCGTGCCAGTTGGTGCGCTGCCGGCGCTGCAGCCAGTCCGCGTCCTTCCACTCGTGCCGATGGATGTTCCAGACGACC
>JAHJJH010000078.1 GCA_018823105.1 Verrucomicrobiota bacterium
CCAGTGGGATCAGGTCCCGTCGGCGCCGCGATTGGCCCGGCCGGTGGACTTGGAAGTCTACAAGGTAAGCCTGGAGGGGCTGGCCCGTCCGTTCCAGATGGAGCAGCGGACCCAGCGTTTGATGATCAGCGAAGTGCGGGTCAGTTGCGTCAGATGTCAGAAACCGATCATGTATAATGCTACCAAGTGCCCTTTCTGCGGAGCGGAACAGCCCAGGGCCATTGATCCCAAGACGTTGGACGTGGACGCGGACGGCATCCCGGACTGGTGGGAAACCAAGTACGGTTTGAATCCCTCGGACAGATCCGATGCCCAGGGCGACCTGGACGGCGACGGCTTCTCCAACTTGGAGGAGTTCCTGGCGGAAAGCGATCCGGTGGATGCCAAGAACTTTCCAGACCTCGCAGCCAAGCTTCGTCTGAAGCGCGTGGTCACGGAGCCTTTCTTCCTGCGGTTCCAGGCCGTTAACGAGATCTCGGCCGGCGTCTTCCAGTACCAGTTGAACCTCCAGACGTTGGAGAGAACCTACTTCGCCAAGATCGGCGAGGTTGTGCAGGGCTTTACCGTCGTGGAGTATCTGCCCAACGCGGAGAAAGGTCCGACGCTGGTCCTGCAGCAGGGCGAGAAGAAGATCCACCTGATCAAAGGCCAAGCGGTTCAGCAGGAAGAGCATACGGCGCAATTGATTTTCCTTCTGGACCGCACCCCGATGCGCGCGCGGGTGGGCGACTCAATCACGCTCAAGGGCCAGGAGTACAAAGTCGTTGACATCAAGCGCAGTAGCGTATTAATACGCGACGTGAAGACGGACAAGGAGACCGTGGTCCCCCTGCTGACCGCAGGCGACCTGGCGACCTCCGGAGGCGGTTCGGGAGGATCGTCTGCGCCCGACGCCGGAATCCCGGAGTTAATTCCCGAACAATGAGTCAGCTATTTTTGGCGCCGTTGGCGCCGCAACCTGGTAAACCAGTCAATCGAAAAGCGATAACCGGAAACGACGCAAGGAGGAGTTCTCCATGAGACTCGGCATAAAGGCGTTGGTACTTGCAGGCGTGTGCGGATGGATGATGGAGGTCCCGGCGATGGCGCAGCAGGCCGGCGCGCTGGAGGATCTGCTGAAGGACATCGAGCCGGCGCCCGCCGAGACGGCGGCACCCGCAGAAACGATGGAATCGGCCGTGGCGGCCGAGGAACCGCTCGCCGAAGTCGAGGCGCCGGAATCCGAGATTACCGCGGCGGGGGATGAATTGCCGGTCGAAGCGGAGCCGGCGGCTGAATTTGTCGCTGAACCCGCCATCGAACCTGAAGTGGCGGACGTGGCCATCGACGAGGGGGTGACCGAAGAAGCCGTTGCCGTGGAACCCGCGTTTGTGGAAGAAGTCGAAGTTGAGCCGGCGGTCGAAGCCTGGGGCGCGGAAGATCTCGCGGTGGAACCGGAAGCCGTTGAAGAGACCGTTATCGGAGCAGAAGAGGGGGTAGAAACCTTGGTTCCCGAGGAAGAGCCCGTTGCCGGAGCGGAAGAGGGATTAGAAACCTTGGTTTCCGAGGAAGAACCCGTGGTCGGCACGGAAGTCATCGAAGAGCCGATCGCCAGTGAAGAACCGGCCCCGGCTGTTGAAGAGCCCATCACGGCTGTTGAAGAACCGGTCACAGCCGTTGAAGAACCCGTCGCGGCCGTTGAAGAGGAAGCCCCCGTGGCGCCCATCTGGGAAGAAGCCCCGGTCGCCCCGGAAGAACCAACTATTTTATCGGAGCCGGCGGCTGTTTGGGAAGGGGAAGAAGTGAAGCCCGCCGAGGTGGAAGCGGAGCCCATGACGGTCGAGGCGGAAGTCGAGGCAGAGCCCGAGGTGGAAGCGGAGCCGGCTGGTGAGAAGCCGCCCAAGAAGAAGGTCAGCGCCAAGGAGGCCCGCCAGATTGCCGAGCAGGAAGAAGTGAAGCGCCAGGCCTTGCAGATCGATGGCGAGCGGCAACTGCAAAGCGGCTACACAGCCTTGCAGGCCAAGGACTATGCGGCGGCCGCCACGGCATTTGGGGCCGCGCTGGAAAAGTTGCCCGACCGTCCTCAAAACGTGGCGCTGCGCGAGCGCGCGCGCTGGGGCAAGGCCGAGGCCTACTATCAGATAGCGGCCGACCAGATCAGGAAAGACAATCTCAAGGCTTCGCGCGAAAACGTCGAAAAGGCCCTGCGGGAGGTTCCCGAGCACCGCCCCGCGGCCGTCCTGCTCAAACGCATTGAGAAAGAGGAAGCCAGGGCGTTGCTGCCCGTACCCCCCCCGCAGCGGCCCGAGGTGGTCGAGCGTAAGAAAACCGTCACCGAACTTCTTGGCGAAGCCCGGCAGTACTTCGACATTGAAGACTACAACAAGGCCGAAAGACTGTACGAGCAGGTATTGCTGCAGGACGAATACAACGTCGAAGCCATGCGGTACCTGCGCCGGGTGGACGAGCGTCGTTATAAATTGCGCACCGTGGAGCGCAACGCCACGATCGCGGACATGGTCCAGCAGGTGCGCGACACCTGGAACCCGCCGGTCCGCGACGAGGTGGGGGGGCCGGAACGCGTGCTGGGGAGCGAAACGGTGGTGGACAAGACCGCCACGCAGAAGCTGCAGGAGAAACTGTCCAAGATCATCATCCCCTCCCTGGAATTCCGGCAGGCGAACATCCACGATGTGGTCAAGTTCCTGGTGGATGCCAGCGTGGCCGGCGATCCGGACGGCTTCGGCGTCAACATTCTCTTGAACCTCAATGTGCCGGGTGCCGAAGGGCAGACGGCCGCCCCGGCCCCGATGCCGGCGGCTCCGGCGGCAGGCGGATTTGACGAGTTTGACGAGTTCTTCCAGGAGCCGGCCATGGCCGCGCCTGCGTCCACGCCCGCCGCGGGGGTGCGGACAATCACGCTGAACCTGCGACGTGTGTCCTTGCTCGATGCCATTAAGTACATCACCGAGGTGGCCAACCTGAAGTATCGCATCGAGGAGAACGTGGTCATCATCACCCCCGCCGGAGTGGTGTGGGGGCGCGTGATTACCCGGATGTATCCCGTTCAGCCTTCCATCCTCGACGTGATCGTCGAGAAGGAAGAAGCCGCGCCGGGGGCCCGGACCAGCGATTTCATCGAGATGGGCGGTGGCGGCAAGAGCATGAAGCGTGGCGACGTGAAGGATTTCTTCGAGAAAGCCGGCGTGCCGTTCCCGGCCGGGACGTCGATCACATATAATCCGACCATCAGCCAGTTGATCGTGGCCAACACGGCGGAAAATCTGGACACCTTTGAACGCATCCTCACCCAGCTCAACGTGATCCCGACCCAGGTCGAGATCGAGGCGCGCTTCGTGGAGGTCAAACAGTCCGACCTGGAGGAACTCGGATTGCAGTGGATCCTGACGGACAATTGGGAGATTGCCCAGAAGCAGGGGATTGCCCCGATAGCCGGGCAGGAGCGAGTCCAGATCAACGCGGACAAGAATGGGTTCACCAAGGGCAATCGCTTCTTTGCGTTCGACAATACGACGCTGGCGGTGGATCCCGCGAGCACGACGACGATCAGCGCGAATCAGACGGCCCTGGGAGGCATTCTGACCGCAGCCAGCGTGCTGACTAATCCGGAATTGTCGATCGTGCTGCAAGCTCTGGCCCAGAGCGGGCACTCGGATCTGCTCTCGGCGCCCCGTATCACCACGCGCAGCGGCGTGAATGCGCAGATTCAGGTAGTGAAAGAGATCATTTATCCGACAGAGTTCGAGACGACGGAACCGACAATAACTTCAGCTTCTGGTTCTTCTGGCAGCGCTGTTATTTCGCCTCCGGTAACTACGCCCGGCGCATTTCAGACGCGAGAAACCGGCGTTATTCTGAATGTTACACCCACGGTTGGTCCCGATGGCTATACCATAGACTTGACGCTTTCTCCTGAGGTTTGTGAACTAGTGGATTGGATTCAATACGGTTCCGCAATAACCCTGACTGATCCAGTGACTTTGGAACCACGATTGTTTGCCTATAACATGCAGCAGCCGATCTTCAGCAGTCGCAACGTGACCACCAGCCTCGTGATCTGGGACGGCCAGACGGTGGTCATGGGCGGCTTGATTCGGGAGGAACTGGTCACTATTAAGGACAAGATCCCCTTCCTGGGCGACATCCCCCTTCTAGGCCGATTGTTCAGAAGTGAAGGCCAGCACAGTCAGAAGATGAATCTGATGATCTTTGTGACGGCCCGGCTGGTGGATCCGGCGGGTAGACCGCTGCACAGGGCTGAAGCCCGCGCGATGCCGGGCGGCGGAGTGCAGACGGGCGAGGGTGCGACGGCCATGCCCTGACGGTTACGGGGCTCACTTACTAGTCAGTCCATAATTGAATGGACATGCGTATGTTGTAGGGCC
>JAHJJH010000079.1 GCA_018823105.1 Verrucomicrobiota bacterium
ACCTGCGCCGCGTGCTGCCAGCCCGTCAGCCAGTCGTTCGTGAACGCGCTGTTCTCGGCATAGACGCCGCCGTCGTCGAAGTTGAACAGCCGGACCGGCCCGCGGCTGCTGTCCACGACGCCCGCCACGAGTTCGGGGAACAGGACGCCGCGGTTGTCCTGGATATCCACGCCCGACCTCGGATAGGTCCACATGCGCACCGCGTCAATGGCCCCGCGGAACCCGTTGCTGGCGCCGCCGCCCCCCAGGTCCCCGCCGCCGATCACGGTCTCGAAGGTGCCGTAGCGGGGCATCGGGGGCAATTCGGCCGGATAGGCGTAATTCACCCGCTTCCCGTCGACATACAGGCGCAGTTGTCTCGTCTCGGCATCGTGGACACCGGCCAGGTGGGTCCAGTTGGTGCCGATGGCCTTCAGGGCGTTGACGCGTACCTCGGTGATGTTGGTCTGGCGATAAACGTAGCGAATGTAGGGGATCCCGTTCGCCAGCCCCAACTCGTAATTGATCCAGCGGATGCCGCCAAAGGGATATTTCTCGGCGCGCCGGAGGATGATGCCCGAAACCGTGCTGTTGGTCGGGCGCACCCACGCTTCCACGGTCCAGTTGGTGCTGACCTCGGAGCTTTGTTCCGAGCGCACGCGCAACCGACCGGTGCCGTTGAACTGGTAAGCCCGGGGCAGATCGGGGTTGAAGGCATCCAGCGGATCGTTTCCGAACATGAGTTCCACGTTGTCGTTGATGCCATCGTCGTCCGTATCGGCCTGCCGCGGCAGCGTGCCGAGGTCCTGTTCCTGGCCGTTGGTCAGGCCGTCGTTGTCGGGGTCCTCGGTGAAGTCGGAGACGCCGTCCCGGTCCGTGTCGGCGGCGCTCGGGCTGGTGTTGGCCAGGTACTCGTAGTAGTTCTTCAGGCCGTCGCCGTCCCCGTCGCCGTCATGCCCGTCGTTGCCCGTGGCGCTGAACGGGTTCAGGCCGACGGCAATTTCCCACCAATCCGGCATCCCGTCGCCGTCGGAATCCGTCTGGCGATCCAGGTACGAATTGGTGCTGAAGCCCGACCGGAAGAACACGCCCGCGTGGGCCCAATCGGTCTTCCAGTCCTCGGCCTTCGTGAAGTCCTCGGCCGTGCGGCCGTAGTCGTCGAACGGCAGGTACAGGAGCATCGCGCCCGCGCCGCCCACGGCCTTGGAGGCGTTCAGCCGTCCGTCGGTGAGCATCTTGTCGGCGAAGGCGGCCTTTTCATCCACGCCGTCGAGGATGTACTGCTTGAGCTGCTCGTAGCCCAGGTCGGGGTTGATGGACGCGATGAGCGCCGCCACGCCCGCGACGTGCGGCGCGGACATCGAGGTCCCGTCGAACGACGAGTAGCCGCCGCCGAGGATCGTGCTGTAGATGGACGCGCCCGGCGCCGCCAGATCTACGGACGTCAGGCCGTAGTTGCTCCAGAGGGGCATCTCATCCTTGCGGTCGGACGCCGCTACGGCGATGATGTTGTTGAGATCGAACGAGGCCGGGTACTGGGGCCAGACGTCGTTGTCCAAGCCGTAATTGCCGGCGGATGACACGAACAAATGCCCGTTGAGCTCGGCCGCCCGGATGGCGTCGTACAGGCTCTGGGAGTAGCCGTATCCGCCCCAGCTGTTGTTGCTGATCTTCGCCCCGTTCCGCCAGGCGTACTCGATGGCGGAGATGGCGTCGGCGTCCCACCCGCCGCCAAAGCTGCTCAGGAATTTCAACGCCATCAGCTTCACGCGCCAGTTGACGCCCACCACCCCGACGCCGTTGTTGCCCACGGCGCCGATCGTGCCGGCGCAGTGCGTGCCGTGGCTGTGATCATCCATCGGGTCGGCGTCCTTGTTGTAGAAATCGTATCCGTAGACATCGTCTACGTACCCGTTGGCGTCGTCGTCAATGCCGTTGGTGGGGATCTCGCCCGTGTTCTTCCACATGTTGTCGGCCAGGTCCACATGGTTGTAGTCAATGCCCGTGTCGATGACGGCCACGATGATGTCCCGCGAGCCGGTCGCCCGCGACCAGGCCTCCGGCGCGTCGATGTCCGCGTCCGCCGTGCCGCCGCCCTCGCCGGTGTTGTGGAGACCCCACAACATGCCAAAGGACGGATCGTTGGGCGTGCGGTCAATCTGCACGCGGTAGTTCGGCTCCGCGTACAGGACGTTGGGATCCGAGCGCACCTGGGCCAGCTTCTGGGAGAGCGTCACGCCGTCGGTGATCTCCATCTGGTATACGGGCACCAGGCTGTACTTATGCAGCGAGACGATGCCGAGGCCGGCGGAGAGGCCCGGCACCTGGGCCGGGACCACCTCGGGCTTGAACCGGACCATCAGTTGATCCGGATGGTGCTCGTACATCAGGGCCTCGTCGATCGGAAGCATCTTGATGGTCCCGGACTCGGGCACGGAGGCGGCGCGCACGCCCGCCAGCTCGGAAAGCGGCGTCGTGGCGGCACTCTTGACGCTGTCCTCTTCCAGCGCGCCGGCCATCACGACGGCCTCGTCAATGTAGCCCTCGAAACCCTGGGTCACGTTGGTCGCGGACGTCCGGTTGCCGCCGCCGACGGTCAACTCCGACTTGTAATCCAGCCCTTCGTATAAGCCCATGCCCCACGGCTCGAAGGCCTCCGTCCGGTAGGAGGCCAGGTCGCCGTTGATATACAGGCGCAACGTGTGGGCCTCGTGGTCGTACGAGGCGGCCAGGTGTGTCCATTGCTCCGACGGGATCTGAACGGTCGCCTGCTGACCACCGACGATCTCGTTCGTCTGGGTGCCGTCCACCCGGACCTCCACCGGCAAGCCGTTGGTGGTCAAGCCGATATAGCGGCCGTACGGGATCAGGGCCCCCACGGCGTTGGTCCGAACACCCAGCTCGTAGTTCACCGCCAGCCTCTTGAGATACTCGTTCGTCACGGCGCGGCGTATGACGACGCCGTCGGCGAGATTGCTCGGCCACACCCAGGCGTGGACGGTCCAGGAGCGCAGGCTGTGCCGGGTCTGATGCGGCACCAGCAGCCGCCCGTCGCCGTTGAACTTGCCGGACATCTGCTGGGGCGGATCGAGGGAACGCAGGGGATTGGACAGGCGATCGGGCCGCCGCTCGCCGGCATAGGCAAAAACGGCCGTGTTGGTGAAATCGTAGCCGGTGACTTCCTCCCAATCCGTCAGGTAATCGTCGTCCGTGTCCACGCGATCGAGCCGCGTGAAGGTGTAATCCTGCTCGTAGTTGTTGCTCAACCCGTCCTTGTCGTAATCCTCCTGCCCGTCCCAGACGCCGTTGCCGTCGGTATCCGGGTTGTTGGGATGATTGCCGGTCAGGTACTCGTTCAGGTTGTTCAGACCGTCGCCGTCCGGGTCGCCCAGGGCGCCGTTGTCCCCGGTGGGATCGTACGGATCGAGGCCGTGCGCGATCTCCCAGTCGTCCGGCAGGCCGTCGCCGTCGGAATCCAGGCTGCTGACCACCGTGGCCAGCTTGGTGAAGAACCCGCCGCCGGACAGTTTCGCCGCGCGGGCCCACTGATTCAGCCAGTCCTGGGTCGTGGCAAAATCCTCGGTCGTGGGCACAAAGCCCCACCGCTTCCACTCCGCCCCGTCGGAACGCCAGGCCGCGCCTTCGCTCCGGACGTAGAGATACAATCCGCCGCCGTCCGTTGTGGCGGACGCGATCGTAATCATCGTCGGTCCGCCGGCGTCGTAATCATAGACGTTGCCGGAGAACTCGCTGATGTACCGGTCTCCGTCGTTCATGGGCTCGATCAGCCAGGAATCCGCCGACGCCCACGGGCCGCCCATGTAGGTGTAGAACGAGGCCGGCGCGACGACGGCGTACGTGTTCCCGACGACCGGCGTATCCGGCAGGGCAAACAGGGCCGCCTGGGTCGCGAGCAGCCGCTTGACGCGGGCGCGCGCCTCGGCCAGCCACTGGACGGCCTTGCCCCAGCGTTTCCAGGCGGCCAGGCCCGCGTCATACCGGTAGAACTCGTCGCGGCTGACCCACCAGGCGAAGTCGCCGCCGGCCGCGGCGCCGATCAGCATGGCGCCCTCCTGAAAGAGCTTGGCCGGCGCGGCTTCCGAGTACGTCACGCCGGTCTCGCGGGTGAAGATGTTCCCGCCGACGCGCCAAGTATCGCCTTCCTTCGGCGTGCCCGGGGCCGCCGCATACCGCACGGAACGGACCAGCGTGGGCAACGCCGCCGCGCTCCAGCTGTCCAACGTCTCGTCATATTCAAACACGGCGGCCGCGGCGGCGTTGTAGACCCGGCTGCCGTCTTCCGGCACGGTGTACACCCAGATCCCGCTTTCGCTGAATTCAGCGATGTCGCCATCATGCCCTACCCAGGCGCCCACCGCGGCGGTGTCCACGATGTACCGGTCGCCGATGTTCGTGGTCACCGTGCCCGGGTCCGCCTCCACGGACAGGATCGCCGGCAGGGTCCAGTGCGATTGCCAGCCGCCGTCATCCACCCGGTAGTAGGCGATCAGGCCGGCCTCGTTTCCGGTCAGATCGATGTCCTTGCGCGTGAGCAGTTCGGCGGCCGTGGCGGCGCCGGACCACAGGCGGACATCGTCCACGAATCCGCGGAAGCCCTCGCCCACGCGCACGAACGAGCGCGGGCCGCGGCCGTTCGACGGGGGCCGGCTCAAGGCGGTCGTGTTGCGGGCGGCCAGCGAACCGTTGATATACAGGCTCAAGATGCCGCTGTTGTAATCGTACGTCGCCGCCAGGTGAACCAGTTCGGACGAAGGATAGGGATCGGTTGGGTCCGTCTGGACCGACAGCCGGTCCCGCTCCACCGCGGCCGGGTCTCCCGTGGCCTTGACCACGCGCCCGGTCCCGCCGTTGTCCACGTACACGTAGCGGGCCTCCGCCGTCAGGTTGGTGCCCACGCGGACCACGCGCAGCTCGAAATTGGCCGCCAGCAATCCGTTCACGGTTTCCTGCACGGCCCGGCGAACGATGGCCGCGCCCTGGCCGTTGGCCAGGTTGGTCACGGTCAGCGGAAGCACCTTGGCCTCCAGCGTCCAGGAATTCAGCCGCAAGGTGGAGCGGTCAAAAATATCCAAATAGCTGCCCGGCTGCCCGTCAAACCGGACCAGCAGGTTTTTCTCCGGGCTCAACGACAAAATGGGCGAGGTCTGATCCACCTGTTCGCGCGAGTCCCCGTGCTCATCGTCATCCGTATCGGCCAGGTCGGGGCGACTGTTGATAAGGACCTCCACGCGGTTCGGCAGGCCGTCGCCCTCGAAGTCCTCCTCGCCGTCGTAGAGGCCGTCCTCGTCGGTATCGATCTTCCGCGGGTTCGTGTGCGCCCAGTATTCGTAGAGGTTGTTCAGGCCGTCGCCGACGGGCAGCTCCAGGTCGCGCGACCAGTCCGCGGCCGGCCCTTCGGTCGTCGCCCAGAGCGGGTCATAGCCCTCGATCTGATCGTGATCGGGCGTGTTCGTTTTGAAGGGATTTAACTCGTGCACGATTTCCCAACTGTCCGGCAACCCGTCGCGGTCGGAGTCGAACTCGCCGCGCTCGGCATCCACGAAGCCGATGACGGGCGACACCCGGTTGCCGTCGAAGGTAAACGCATTGCCGGCGCCCTTCAGATCGTCGCTGTCCAGGGCAAACGCGCGGTCACCGTAGAAGTACTCCTGGTTCAGGAACGTGATGACGTTGGTGTCGTGCGGATAGGCATAGCCCAGCAGGCTGCTCTTGGCCCGGCGGCAGAGATCCTCGGCGGACGTTCCGCCGTCGTCGAAGGTGTAGTAGGCGAACAAGGCGTTGGGCTCGACGTTGGTGTAGATCGCCGCCGACGTCAACTGGATGGGGTCAATCAAACGGCTCCGGTTGTCCGCGACCTCGTCGGAGGTGCGCGGCACGCCCCAGACGCGGACTTCGTCCAGCCACAGGTTGTCGGCAAACGATTCCGCGCCGCCGTTATCCAAGGCCAGCGTAAGCATGCCGCCCTTGGAAATGCCGAAGGTCGAGGAAGACTCCTCGAGCACCTGGAGGGACTGTTCCAGCAATCCGTCAATATACAGGCTCAAGGCGTTCCGCGCGTGATCGTACACGCCGGCCAGATGCACCCACCGGTTCTTGGGCAGCGAGCTGGCGGCGGAGACCTTGTAGCGCTTGTCGGCCAGGGTATTGAAGGAGATATACGGAACGGAGACCACACCGGCAGCATTGGGCTCCACGCCCAACTCATAGCCCACCCGGGTGAACGTCCCCGCGCCGTCAAACCAGACCATGCCCTGGATGAAAGCGCCCTGGTAGTCGTTGGCCCCGGTATCGGCCAGGAAAACCCAGGTCTCGACGGTGAAGTCGCGGCTGAAGAAACGGCGCCCGTCCTTCAAGCCGTTGGCGTCCATGACCCGATCAAATAAGACGGGCGAAAGGCCG
>JAHJJH010000080.1 GCA_018823105.1 Verrucomicrobiota bacterium
CGCAGCACCGCAGAACTAACTCAGCGCATCGATCATTTCGTTCAGCAGTACAACCACAAGCCTCACCCTTTCCTGTGGGTCGCTTCCGCCGACTCCATCCTCGCCAAACTCGAACGACTTTGCATCATTATTTCCGGGACAGCACACTAGTGTGCTGTCCCAGAAGCTCTTTGACCCGCGATGTTGTCATCCCGAGCGTAGCGAGGGATCTCCAACTCATTTGCCGACAAAGAGATCCCTCGCTACGCTCGGGATGACAGACCTTCGTTTCTGTGTATCACGATTTCCGGGACAGCACACCAGCCTAATCTATGCATGAACAATAGAAGGCGGAGATCGGGAACCACTACTCTTCACCAACCAGAGACGGAGATGTCGCCGAGATGTGACTGTAATTGAAGTTTTCTCAGTCCGTGAATTACAGTGTCCAATTAGTGTGCGATTAGTGAGGATTAGTGGTTTATGTCTTGATTGAACATCGAGCTGCCTGCTCTTTGTGAATAATTCAGGCTAGTATATTGTCCCAGAAGTTGTTGTGCACACAGTACTGTCATCCCGAACGAAGTGAGGGATCTCCAACTCATTCGGCGCCATGGAGATCCCTCGCTGCGCTCGGGATGACAAACATCCTTTTCTGTGCATCATTATTTCCGGGACAGCACACTAGGGGGTCATAAACCGGGTGGGCAGGCTGTAGGGAAGCTGGTTCGTCCAGATCCACTGATTCGTCGAACGTACCGTCCAGATCAGGAAGCCGTCGTCCGGGCTGATGTAGAAGCCCGACGCCACTTGATGAGTGCCGACATATCGCCAAGTCTGGTCCGAGATGAGATAATAAACGTCCAAGCCCACGGTCTTTCCCGCCCGGTCCAGCTTGCGCAAGCGGTCCGAATTGCCGCCCAGGACAGTCGTGCCCCTGAATCCGGATTCTACCAGGTTCATCTGGCTGGGATGCACCCGGGCCGGCACGCGCATGTTCAACAGGTTGTAGGCCTTCGGCTCAATGGTCTGGGTCTGCGTATTGGTCGGCACGCGCCCGATAGGCATCATCAACTGAACTTCCGACACATTGGTCGGGATTTCCACGATGAATCCTTCATCATACGGAACGGCATAGTCATCCGCCGGCTTATTGAAGCCTGCGGGCCATCCGAAGGACGTCCGCCACTGGTTGGAGGCGCCCAGGTCCACGAGCCACACTTCCTTCTTGGCCACCTCGTTGCTGACCCGCTCGTACCAGCTCACCGCCGTTTTGTTCGGATCGCCGTAGTTTATGCCGGACGGCAGCTCATGGCCCAGGACGTTCTTCATCGTGTTACTGTCCGGGATGACGGACAGCCCGACCCAGTTTTGCCCGGCATATAACTGGATGGTCTTCAAGGCGTACACTTCTTCACTGGCCACCCGCGGATTATTGTTCGTCGTCCACCGTTGTTCCCCCGCCGCAGTCCGCGCCGACGCCCGGTAGAAGCGCAGGGTGTTGACGAGGAGGGAGGGCGGCGTCCGGCTTACCGTCCCCGTGTCCCACAGCATGTTCGTCCACCCGCTTTCCAGCAAGGCCCATTGGTTGGACAAGCTGTCGCTGAAGTTGAGCGAGTCCACGTAGATCAGGTCGTACTCCCGGCTGATCCCGCCGGCGTTGGTGGCGGCCTTCCAGAAAATCTCGGAGTAGCGGATGCCTCCGCCGGTCGTCCGGACCAGGCCTTGGGTGGCGTTGAAGCCCGGCAGCAGGAGCGTGGCGGTGCCGGACAACACCCCCTCGTTTCCGGCCTGATCGCGGCCGGCCACGCGGAATTTGTAGGTGGTGTCGTAGATCAAGTCCGTGAAGGTTGTATTGGTCGTCGTTATTTCGGCCAGGGCCGGATCATCGTCCTTGTCCAGGTGCGTGCTGTTCGTGGTCGGATCGCTCTCGTCGTCGGTGTAATACACCCGGTACGTGTCCCACGGCGAGAGCACGGCGTAGGTCGGCGCGATCCGCTCGCCGGCGTTGGTGGCCGCGACCCATTGCACGATAGCCTCGGAGGTCGGGTCCTCCCCTTCAAAGTTGGTCACGCCCCCGATCTGCGGCGGCGGGTTGGTATCAATCCGCGCGAGGAACGCCGAGTTGTTGCCGTTGGTTCGGTCGTTCGCCCGGTCGTTGTCGTTGTCCACGGCGAAAACGAACCCGGTCAGCACGCCCTGGAGCCCGGTGACATCGAAGACATGGCTGGTCACGTCGCCAATGGACACCCCGTCGTCCATTCCCGTGGGTTCGGAGGACGAGTAGGACGGCGCGACGGCCCGGTACTCGTACACGCCGGAGGCGTCCACCGCCGCGTTCCAGTGTGTCGTTACGGCCGTGGTGCTCAACCAGAGCGGCTCGGCGGAAAGCAACTGCATGTCGTCCATGTAGATGCCGGGCGAGCCGTCGGTCCCGACCCGGACCACGCGCAGGGTGACCGCGCTCTCGATCCAATTGATCTCCCAGGAGTACTGCTGGTAGCTGTCGCTAGTGACGGTATTGGTCCCACCGCCGAGCCACTCATCGCCGTCCCAGCGCTCGACGGCCAGATGCCGGGTGGCGCCGGCGCTGCTCAAGCGCGCCCAGAGTTTCAATATGCCGGGGTTGTCCCGGGCGGGGGGCTGAAAGTACTGCCCCACGCCCGTGGTCGTGAAGCCGCCCTTGCGCGTGCCCGAGTTCGGGTTGCCAATGTTGACGTAGCCCGTGCCGTACCAGGTTCCCGTCCCCGTCCCGCTGGTGATCTCGTTGGTCCATAAATCGCCGCTGGCTTGGAAGCTGGGCCAGTTCTCGTTGGTTTCGAACCCGGTCCCCAGGATTTCCGTGCCCGAGCCCGAGGCGCCGACCAGGGTGATCCCGCCCAGCGCCGGGCCGAGCACGTCGTCGTCGCCAACCGCCAGGTACCCGTACTGCTGGTTGGTCAGCACCCTCTGATCACTGACGCGGTCCATGTCCGCGTCCGGGATCGTGGCGGTGACCGTGTTCGTGCCGGCCGTGAACAGGTCGCCAACCTGGGCGTAGGTCAGGCTCTCGAACCGCCAGACATTGGTGGACACGCCGACCGCCGGCGCCGGGGTGCTCTCGGACACGCTGAAATTGGATTCGTTGGAAATAATTACGGACCCGATGGTCACGGACATGTTCCACGGATCGCCCTCGCCAACACGCGCCACGCCGCTCGTGTCGCTGACGCCCAGGCTCAAGCGAAGGGGTACGGCCGCCGAGAGGCCCGCCAGGGCGCCGTCCGTCGCCTTGTAGAGACGGTTGGTGGTGTCGCCGCTCAAGTAGGTGCCGTTGGTGCCCACCGTGATGTGCATCAGCCGGAGGGTCCGGACCACGTTCGACACCGCCCAGATGTCCGCCACGGTGGCGAGGTTGGTGTCGTCGTCCAGGATGGTGAACTGAAGCGGCTCGTTCACGAGGATCCCGCGGCTGCCGTACGTGTCCAAACCGCCCGCCGGCGGATCGGCCGTGTATTCCCCGCTGCTCTGGTCGTCATTCTCACCGCTCACGGTGATGTAGTAGGTGTTGGCAAAATCGATGTTGGTGAGGCTGAACGCCGCGTACTGGTAGGTGGTGACGCTGGTGGCGCCGTTGTCCCCGTAAGCATTGGTGAAAAGCCGGTCCAAGCCGAAGGCATTCGTGATGACGCCGATGCTCAACGGGTCCCAGTTGGGCCAGACACGCCCCCAGGGCGAGGACTTGTTCGTCACCGAGGCGGGATCGTTGGTGACAAACATCCCGTTGGAATCCGTCCACCGCACGGCGAAATCTATGGGATTCTCCTCGTCCGCCAGTTCCCCGTCGTAGACGTTGGTCTTGATCTGGCTCTTGTCCCACGCCGAGTAGTTCGTCCCGATATAGACCAGGGCCACCGTGGGCAGGATCGGGGACGACGGGTCGTCTTCTCCGCCATGCACCATGACTTCGTACCAGTTGGTGCCGATCCGGATGTGATCGAAGAAACATTCGCCCGCGTTCCCGCCGCCATCCGCCGAGCCGGCCTCGAGGAAAATGTAATCCAGTTTGTCGATCCCCGAAATCGTCCTTTCCATGATCCACGGAAGCGGTTCCTGCATGGACAGGATATCATCACTGGTGTTCGGCCACGCCATCACCTGGAGCAGGTCCGTGTCGAAATCGTACTTGATGGCGATGACGTAGGGGTTGCCGGAGACCAGGTCCCAGTCCGTCGTTTGTACCGTCTCGTTGCTGTACATTCCGGGGATGGAGATGCCGAGATCAAATCCGTCATTTCTTGTTTTTCCCACGCCGAATTTCTCATACCCGTAGTTCCCGTTGTCGCTGAAGCTCACCCCCCAGAACCGGGCGGCGGCGTTCGCCCCGCCCTGCATGATCCACGTGGCGTAGAACTGCCCGTTGGTGATCGCCTCGAACGGGCGCTTGATCGCGGAGCGCTTGCCGTCGGTATCCACGTCGAACTTGGCCTTGCGCGAGTAGCTGCCTCCCTGGACCGGCAGCAACTGCAGGGACACGCTGAAATCAACGTCGTCGATCCAGATGTCCCCCTCGTCCCAGGCGCCGGCCCACGCGCCCTCCCAGCCCGTGCCCCCGTTCGCGCCGGCCAGGTTGTTGAAAAATTCGTAGCTGTTGAACGGTTCCTTGATGACCTTGGACGCCCGCGCCCAGGTCGTCGCGTTCGCGGTGGGGATCGTCGCCGACGTCCGGTAGTTGTACGTCTGCGCGTTCGCCCCGTCCCAGTTGTACGGGATGATGGAGAAGTTGTACTGCGTATTGGTCGCCAGGCCGCTCGCCGAGAACGACGTCCCGACGACCAGCCCCGTGAGGGTATCACTGCCGAACGTATCGCCGACCGAATAGGCCTGCCCGTCCGTCGGCGTGCCTGTCGGGTCCACCCCCGGCCGGATGAGGATCATGTAACCGTCCGCGCCGGCGGCCGCCGTCCAGGACAGGTCGATCTGCGTCTTCGACACGGACGTGGCGGTGAAGCTGCCCGCGTGCGCGGAGGGCTCCGTGGAAAGCGTGTACCGGTTGGTCGTCGGCGCCCCGGTCAGCAGGTAGTTGTTCGCCCCGCCGGTCCCGTTGAGCTCGAACGCGGCGAAATAATATAACGTCTCCGCCGTCAGCCCCGTGAGATCCTCGGCCGTGCCGCTGTTCAAATACAGGGCCTTGGACACCGTTCCGACCGTCCCCGCCGAACCCCACGCCGCGTTGGCCGTGTAGTTGGACCCGTCGGCCGGCGATTCCGCCGCGGCGTCCGTGCGCCCCACGATCAGCACGTTGGCCCCATCGCCGCGCGTCCACCCCAGGCTCATCGTCGTTTCCCCGAACGCCGTGATATTCAGGGCCGAGGCCTGCGTCGAGGGCTCGTCCGCGAAGGTGGTCTGGCTGGCGGGATTGCCGGCGGCCGCATTGGTCATGTAATTCTCGCTGCCGGCGCCGCCGTTGAACTCGTAGACCCGGAAGTGGTACACTGTGTTCGCAGTCAATCCCGTCACGGCCACCGACGCACCGGCGCCCTTGTAGACCACGTAGTTCCCCGTGCCGATCTCGCTGCCGTCGCCGAAGACAGCGTCGGCGGTGTAAGTGACGCCGTCGTCCGGATCATCATCCACGGCGCCGCCCGCCCGGGCCACCACGACGCGATTGACCCCGTCGCCCGGCGTCCAGCCCACGGTGATAGTGTTCGTGCCCACGGCGCTGAACGTGATCGCGGTGGCTTGCGTGGTGGGTTCGGCCGTGGAGGCGGTGAAATCCAGGACCAGGTCGCCGCCGCCGGCGCTCAAGCTGAAGGTCCCCCCGGAGAGCGCGGTGCTCCAGTAGGTGTTGGTGTTCAGATTGAAGCCATTCGTCGCGGTAATGCCGCCCGCGATCAGCGTCCAGGTGTAACTGCTGCCGGCATCCCAACTGGCGAGCTGGCTGTCGTCCAGGAAAACGGTGGTCGTGTCGTTGATGGTGGCCGTGCCGTCGTTCTGGATGTAATCGCGGTCCGAGGTGTCCGTGACGTCACCGAGCCGGAACCGCGCCCCCGACCCGTTGTTC
>JAHJJH010000081.1 GCA_018823105.1 Verrucomicrobiota bacterium
AGCGGAATAGGCCGACTATGGAGAAAATACAGGCGCTTCAAGGGGAGCAGTCCAAGGAGTACGCCTTGTACACGACGCTGCTTCAGGAGAAGCTCACGGGAAGGCCACAAGCTCCCCGTGCGCAAGCAGACTCCCCGCCAAAAAAGGTCGCCGGAGCATCATCGGATGAACGACGGGAGGGCCGGGTTGACGCCACGGGGGTGAAGGAATCGGCGCAGACGTTCGCGCAACCACCGCCGGCCGTGGTCACCGTTAAGGAAGATGGAGTGATTCCACCCGACGTCCTCCTTGATCCATTTGGGCATGATGGCGAGGATCAGGCACCCGGAACAAAAGGGCTCGAATCCTGGACGCTTTCCCTGGTCAGTCGAAGTCCCTTCAAGAACCCTGACACGGAGACTAGCCGGAACTTTCGGGGTACAATCGATACAAGTGGTAGCGCCAGTATTCGAGTTGACGATAAAGGGAATTTATCAGGGAGCGGGTATTTGTCTGGTCAGTTCAGCTATCAGGGGGAGTTCCTTAATGATAAAGGACTATGGGAATTTCATAGTGACGGTTTGAGTTCAGCCGGCCCCTTTAGCGTGACGGGAAAGCGAGACGGGAATGACCTTATTTTTTCATTCGAAGGCACTATACCGTTTGGTGACGGAGGGGGCTGGGATGCAGAGTCTTTCTCGGGCTGGAATACGGCCATTGAACGAAAAGAAGGCGCTACCTCAAAACGGCACACCGGTCAGCTTGCTTGGCATGTAGGTCCTGGCGTGGGTCTAATTGATTTTACAACGACCTTCACTTTGTCAGGTGGCCGCAACGTTGTGCCTTTTGAAGTCGCAGAAACTAAATTGCCCGCAGATCGTAGACCGCCATGGAAGCTCAAGCTGGACTCGGAATGCCAATATGCTGGTGGCGGATGGTCGAAGACGGAAGGCCATGTCGATTTCTGGCTGCCCAAGCAAGGCAATCGCGTTTATGCGGAGGGGAGCATGCATACGACAGTAAACTTCATGGGCACGGTTTCTGAAATGTCAGAGTTATTAATAATAGATGGAATCGTCCAGGATTGCATGCTTATTTCCAAACCTCGGCATGCGACGCAATCGTTTGAAATGGAGGGGCAAGTACTACAAATGGCGGCGGATTATGGGCGTGGCATACTGTATGAACAAGACATGGGAGAGGTGCAGATAGTCTTGACCAATGGCGCCGTCTTTGTGCAAGAGGATCAAGTACCCGGCGCTGCAGCGAAGACGGTCTGGACGCTGACGGGCCCGGATAAAGTTGACCCCGAATTGTTTGAAAACGAATTGCGCGACCCAGGCTGCCCGGAACGGTTCAGGACGGATGTCGAGTATACGATCAACGCAGACCTCGCCTCTTCCGAGCTGAACGTTGGGGTCAAAATTTATTTCGACAAGGGGATCATAGTCGCCACACCTGAAGTCACGCGGCGCATGGTGCCTTCGCTCAGGGCAGGTCGCGCCTATAATGTGGAAGCACTCCATGCTGAGGAGGGCACGTACGAATTCGTCACGGTCACGGATCAACAGCTGTCGGAACTCAAGGGCAAATGGGAACGAGAGATCGAAAAGCGATGGAACGACCAATACCGTATCCAGTGTGGGGATAAAGCTGAGCGAAAGCCGTTCACCCCCCGTTTCGACGCCCAGTTTGTCAACAACAGAGAAGACGCAAACTACCACGTCACGGTGTGGCCCGGCTATGAACGCGCCAATGTCCTCAACTGGTATGCCGAGCAACGTGACGCAACCGCGCCACACGAATTCGGGCACATGATCAACTTGTCGGATGAGTACAAGATGCTCAGCGAATGTCCCGGTCGACAAGTTTTTAACGACGATACCTTAATGGGTTCCGGAAACACCGTTAAATCGCGGCATTTCAAACAGTTAGCCGATTGGCTTCGCTCTCATACGGGTTGTGATTGCATGGTTGTTGAGCAGGAAAAGGAGAAGTTGCATGCGGACAAGAAATAGAGTCCTCGGCGCGGTTGTTCTTGGCACTTGGCTCGCGGTCTTGGCTCATGCGGGGGGAGGGCCTGAAGAGGCCTTGCGGACGCTGCTTGATGGGAAAAGACCGCTGGAGGATGTTGTCATTACCTACGATGTCGGTAACGAGTATTTTGATGGACGGACTCTGCTGACGGTCCTAGGCGAGGGCCTTGTCCAACTCGACCATTTCAAGGCCGGTGAGAAGAAGCACTTTGAGAAAGCCCTGACTACTGAGAGCGTGCAAATGATTCTTAAGCGCATGCTGAACGACCGATTCTGGATGGCGAAGGCCGAACCGAAGGAGTTCCCAGAACCAGACACGGCGCAAGTGATCCTGCGCTTTAACACGAAGCAGGAAGATGTGGACTGCAGCGTGAGCATGCCAGTGGAGGAGACCCATACCAGCAAGGAACTTCAGAAGATCGTGGCCGTCCTGCGAAGCCTCATTAGAGCGGTTTCGGACGGAGAGGTCCAATATTAGCATAAGACTTAGGGCCGTTTATCGGGAAGCGGCCTAAAGGATGTGAAGCCGTGGGGCTGGGATTCGCAGGTGTTTTTAAGGCGATTGAATCTTGATCATGTTAAAAATCGCCAGGCGGTGGTCTTCTAATGAGTCAATGAATTGGTATCGCGCTGAAACAAAGAAGGAGACACTATGCATAATCGAATATCCATGATGTGCTTGATCGCAGTATTCATCGGCCTGCTGATGGCCGGGACGCCGGCCCTTGCAGCAGAGAGTGCACCGGCGTCCAACCCGAACATGGTGTTCATCATCGACTCCTCGGGGAGCATGAACGAGTTGATGGACGGCACCCCGAAAATGGACATTGCGAAGGAGGTCATGACCGGCCTCATCGACGCGCTGCCGGACGATGTCAACGCCGGCCTGGTGGCGTACGGGCACCGGCTCAAGGGCGATTGCAACGATATCGAGGAGCTGGCCCCGCTGGCCCCGATCAACAAACCGCTGTTCATCGAGAAGACCAGGAGCCTGGCCCCGCTAGGCCACACGCCGATCGCGCGCGTTCTCGAGACGACCGCCGAGAAGCTCAAGACGCTCGAGGCGGAGACCACGATCATCCTGGTCTCCGACGGCCAGGATACCTGCGGGGGCGATCCGCTCGCCGTGGCGCAGAAGCTCAAGGCCGCCGGGATCAACTTCGTACTGCACGTGATCGGGTTCGGCGTAACGGACGCGGATCGGCTCCAACTGGAGAGCCTCGCGAGCGCCGGGGGCGGTAAGTATTACACGGCCAAAAACGCCGGAGAGCTGGCGGAGGCCGTGCAACATGCCACGGAAGAGGCCACGGGGCCCAGGGGCCCGGCCCTTCTCCTGGGCGCGACCGAAAACGGGAAGCCGGCAAAGATCAGATTTACCATTTCAAGTGCCGGCAAATTCGTTGCGCAAAGCGACACGACGCTCGGCAACCCGAGACGCTTCTATCTCGAGCCCGGCGTGTATGAGGTCCAGGCAGAGGACTGCTGGGCTGCCCAGCGGCCCGTGCAGACCGCCAGCATTGAATACAAGGGCGAGGAACTGGTCTATACCTTCGATTTCACGGCGGGCGTGCTGAGCATGCGCACCCTCAAGAATGGGGCGCCGAGTTGGGCTTTTGTCCGCGTCAACCGGGCGGGAACCGATGACAAGGTCACGGAGAAAGACACTTCACTTCACAATCCACTGGACATTAAACTCCTTCCGGGAATCTACGATCTTGAATTCTTCGTTCAAGGCCAGAGAACGCCCGTGGGGAAACGCGAAAACATCGAAATCAAACCCGGGGAGACCACGTCTCTGGAGTTCTCATTCTAAGGCGGGGTTGGCCGATCTCCCGTGATCGCTCCCGGGGGGAGTGATAAACAGGAAGCTGATTGTGCAACAGAACTTGCAACCAGGAGTGTGACATGAAAACAAGTCGGACGGCGATGATGGCGATGGCGGCATGGATCCTGGCGGTGCCCTTGTGCCCCGGTCAGACCAAGCAGTGGGACAAAAGCTTCGGTGGGAGCTTGGACGACGCGTGCATTTCCGTCCAGCAAACCGCGGATGGTGGCTACATCCTCGGCGGCCGTTCCAAGTCTCCGATTGGCGGGGACCTGTCGCAGAAACGGCGAGGCCGCGATTCCGATTACTGGATCGTGAAGACCGACGCCTCGGGGGCCAAGCAGTGGGACAAGCGCTTCGGCGGCTTGGGAAGCGACGAACGTGAAGATCTCCGGGTTGTTCAACAGACCACAGACGGCGGCTATATCCTTGGCGGCACTTCTTTTTCTCAAGGTGGCTCGTTGGAGCCAGACGAGGAAGACAAGACTGGGAATTCATGGGGTCGTCCGGATTACTGGATTGTGAAGGTCAATGCCGAGGGCGGGAAAGAGTGGGACCATATTTTCGGCACAACAGCGCAGGATTATCTGTCCAGTGTCAAGCAGACCAGGGACGGCGGCTACATCCTCGGCGGTCACACCAGCGGTAACACGGCGGGATTCGAGCCCTACCAAAAATCGGAGGACTCTCGAGGCTTCGAGGATTACTGGATCGTGAAGGTCAATGCCGAGGGCGGGAAAGAGTGGGATCGATGCTTCGGTGGTGACGGGCACGACAGGCTCTGCAGTGTCCGGCAGACATCGGATGGCGGCTACATCCTCGGCGGCAGTTCCGATTCCGGCGTGTCTGGCGAAAGGACGCAGGACTCGCGAGGCGGATTGGACTACTGGATCGTGAAGATCAATGCCTCCGGAGCGAAAGAGTGGGACCGCCGCTTCGGAGGAAGCAAAGAGGATTCGCTGTCGGACCTCGACACCACTCCAGACGGCGGTTTCATTCTTGGCGGCACTTCCTGGTCGAAGGCGGATGGCGACAAATCGGAGGACTCTCGAGGCTTCGAGGATTACTGGATCGTGAAGGTGGATGCCAATGGCAACAAGGAGTGGGACCGGCGCTTTGGCGGCGACCATTACGACGACCTCAGCAGCATCCAGGGCACATCCGATGGCGGCTTTATCCTTAGTGGCTACTCCAAGTCCCGCTCCGGCGGCGACAAGTCGGAAGACGCGCATCGTTTTGATTATTGGCTCGTTAAACTCGATTCCTCGGGCGCGAAAAAGTGGGACAAGAGCTTAGGAGGCAACGATGACGACGTGCTTAACTGTGTCCGGCAGACCGCGGATGGCGGCTATCTTCTCGGCGGCAGCTCGCAATCCGGCGCGGAGAAGGACAAAACCGAGTCCTCGCGCGGCGGATGGGACTTCTGGATCGTGAAGCTCGGTCCCGAGGCCGCCTCGACGCCCCCGAAGGTTCTCACGGAAGATAACCTGTGATTACTCCGCCGAAAGAGCCGGAGGAGTTCGCATACAGTCGTTGCCCTTTGCGGGGGGGGGCATCAACCCTTCGGGGCCAACTTGTCACCCGCCTATCGCGGCACGGGAAAGGGCAAGGTGTTTTTCACGATCCTTGATTCTGGTGGTCGCGCATGCGGCAGGGAAAAAGCAGGAAGCCTAGCAGTTATTTTGGGCTGTCTTCACGACTTTCCGCGTTATGAGGCAGCGAATGGAAGGCGAGAATGGGTGCGGATACGCTCCCGGTAAAAAAACAGGAGAAGAACCAATGAATAGAAAGCTGACGTGTATTCTGTTGCTGGCTGTCTTGGTCACCACTACCATTGCTCTGGCGGCGGAACCCCAAAGCTGGCCCCTGGTGGTGCGCGGCGGCGACCTGGCCATGCATTTTCGTTATAACTCCGCCAACAAGGAACCGTATATTGCCATTAAATTTGGGAAGGCATCGGCAGGCGTGGGCCAGCAGGGGGAAAGAGCCAGCCAGGTGTTGGGTCCCGGACAGGCCGCTTGGCTGGACCGACCGATTGCGCCGAATGAACCACACCAGCTTGTTCTACAGAGCAAATGGATTAACGATTTTTGGATATACTGGAAAAATAGCGTGATGGACGCTGTGGTGTCGAATATCAAATCTCTGGATAAGCTACAAAGTCCTGACGAATTTGAATGGTTTTACGTATATAATGATGGAACGGGCAACTTCATCGTCACCCATATCGGCAGAAAATAATGGGCGGCGCGGCCTGGCCCCGCCGATCGAACGTGGAAAGGCTTGAAGGATGATGTTTTTCTCAATCGGTGACATGTGCACGTCCAAAAAGGGAGGTCAAGATGCACGACACACGTTGGGGTAACCTGTGGGTTGTTGTGGGAGTCTTTCTGGTCACGGGGGGGCCCTTCTCCCGCCCGTCTGTTGCCGCGGATGAGCTTGAAATTGTTTCCGTGACCCCGCCCTCACCGTCCGCGCTCGGTTATGAGGAGCGCGTGGTGGTAACGTGTCGCTACACCTTGGAGTCGTCGGAATCCGCACACATTTGGGTGCGCCCGTTCACGGGAGGAGCGAATACTCCCGGCTCTGCCGCCCACCCATCTCCCTCCTACCCCAGAGGCGCCGGTGAAATGGAGGGATGGTTCACGTTCTCGGATGATGCCGATGTGGATGAAATTCGAGCCGAGATGCGCGGTCCCGATAACGCGCTCTTAAGCGAAGCTGTTTGGCGGGTTGAGATGAGCTGGCGCGCGCCCATACAGAGCCAATGCACCATCATGAATGTCAAGTTTGCGCCTGCGTCGCCCGCGAAGCTTTCTTTCGGCGAGCACGTGGAGATAACCTATGATTACGTCGCCGAAGAAGTTGGCGGGATTCGCATACAGTCGCTGCCCTTTGCAGGGGGGAAGATGAATCAATCCTATGGGTGCAACCCATCGCCTGTCTATAACGGGAGGGGAACGGGCACGGCGTTCTTCACGGTCCGGGATTCCGGCGGCCGCGGATCCGTGGCGGTTGGGATCGACGAGTTCCGGCTCATCGTCACGTCAGAAGACTGGAAAACGAAAATTGCTGAAATCCCTTTTGCCGTGGACTTCGTTTTCGCGGAAGAGGATAGCGCTGGTGACGAGAGCCCTGTTTTACCGTCCCAAGGCGCCCCCCGGATCGGCGAGGCTTTCCCGCGGCTTGAGTTCCAGGCGACGGACGGCCGGCCGGTGAGCACCAGCGACCTGCTCGGACGCGTGGTCCTGGTTGATTTCTGGGCGACTTGGTGCGGCCCGTGCCGAAAGGAAATCCCCACCCTGGTCTCGGTTTACCGCGAACACCGGGATGAGGGCTTTGAAATACTGGGGATCAGTCTCGACAAGGATAGAACAGCCCTGGAGAAATACACACGTGACCAGGAAATGTCATGGCCCCAGTACTATGATGGCCAAGGATGGGAAAACGCGATTTCCACCCGGTTCGGCATAACCGGCATTCCCGCCAGCTACCTCATTGATCGGGGTGGCAAGCTGAGATACGCGGATCTCAGGGGTGCGCAGCTTGCCGCGGCCGTGCGCAACCTCATCGCGGAGCAGCGATAAATCTAAACTGCCCCGGATGGTACGGCACGTAAAACGCACCACCCGGGCCGAGGCAGCATCCTGTCCGGCCGCACTCCGCTAATGCTTGGCCGAAAATTTCCCGTTAAATGCGGATGCCCAATCGTTCCGCTCCGGCGCGTATCATTAGTCCGGCGTGAAGCTGATGGTCACACTGGCATTCTTGGAACTGGTGTCCGCAGTCATCAGCCTGACATACCAAACCGAGTTGGACGGGGCGCGGCGCGACATCGTGATCGGGGCCGTTGAATCAACGATCAGGTGTTCTCCGGTAGTTTCTGCAACCAGCCTGGCGGAGATCGTGCCCCCTTCTTTCCAATCCACCGTGGCGGACACTTCTCCGTTACGCGGAGCGGTCACCTTGGTGGTCCAGACCATCTGATTATTCGGAGGAACATTCAGCGGAGCGCGCCATAAGGTTTCGGAGCCGTCCCCGCCATCATCATCACAGGCAGCCAGGAAAAACACCGACAGCATGCAGGCAACCACCATAACCGGCATCCACTTTTTCACGTTAGCCTCCTATTCGCGGTATGTTATACACCGCTGGGCCTTATGTAACTGCATAGAAAGGAGCGCGTCAACTAAAAAGAAAGACAAGAAAGGAGAACTTCGCTCACTTCTCGCCGAGGCTTAGATTCCCGTGGATCTTGTACACCGGGCCGTCCCGGCTGACCTTCAGCGCCTGGCCCGGGAATTCCCGGGCCAGTTCCTCATCCAGCATGCCCGCGACTTCCTCTTCGATCTTTTCCCTCACGGCCGGTGGGATGCGCGCGGGCGTGGCCATGCGGATTTCCACCACGTAGCCGCGCCCGAGTTCGGAGCCGTAGCCGGCGGTGAAGGCGGCCCCGACATTGAACAAGCCGTCCATCTCCCGGTTCGCCGTCGTGCCGCGCGGCGGCCGGTTGGGATGCAGGGGATAGCGGCCCTCGTAACGCTCTTCGAGCCGGTCGTCAATCCGGTCGAAGACGCTCTTGAGCTTATCCTCCCACCCGATGGCCTTGGGGTGTTTCACAGCCCTGAATGTAAGCATCTAACCGAAAAGGCACAAGAATGACCTGGTGGCCGTCGCGCACCGCTGCGAGGCCGGTTGCAACATAACCGCCCCTACGGTATAGTGCTGCCTGTTTCATAAACAAAGGAACACAACGAAAGGATCACCATGAAGACGATGAAATGGCTCCGTGGTTTGGCGATTTTGTGCCTGCTGACCGGGGTCACCGAGCGGGGCCTGGCCCAGCAGGGCGAGGCCGGCATGGCGGACTTCATGAAGGCCATGCAGGCGATGACCGCGGCGGCGAGCAACAGCGCGCCGGTCGTGGACTTCCGCGAACTGAAATCCCTTCTGCCGGAGGCGCTGGACGGCTTCAAGCGGACGAATGCCAGCGGCGAGAAGAATACGGTCATGGGCATGACCGTGTCCCAGGCCGAGGGCCGGTACGAGCAGGGCGACGGCTATATCGAGATCAACATCACCGACAACGGCGGCCTGGGTGGTCTCATGGGATTTGGCCAGGCGGCCTGGGCGCCGTCCGAGATTGATCGCGAAAGCGATACCGGCTTCGAGCGCACCACGATCTACGGCAGTCACAAGGCGCGCGAGGAATATGACAACGCGGATCAACGCGGAGAGATCGAGATCCTCGTCGGCGGCCGCTTCATGGTGAAGACCTCGGGCTACGGCATCCCGTTCGCCGCGCTCCAGTCTGCCGCGAAGAAAGTGGACCTGGACAAACTGGTCTCCCTCAAGCCGGCGACCCCGTAACAAATCGTGGGAATTATTCGCCCGTCCGCGGAGCGGCCGGGCCACCGTGTGGGATCGGGTCACCCCGGGTGGCCGTCGCGCTCCGCCGCGACGGCGGTTTGCAGCCAGGTCCTGAACGCCTCGGGCATGCGGACGATCCGGTTCGCGGCATAATCGAAGAACGCGAGGCTGGTCTTGGCGCGGGCGATTTCGAGCCCGTCGCGTACGCGCACCAGGCGGTAATAGAAATCGCAACCGCAGGCCCCGAAATCCCCGGCGCCCACCTCCGCGCGCAGGAGGTCGCCATGGAAGGCCTGCGCCGCGTAGACGATCACGGCGTCCAGCATGATCATTCCCGCTCCGCCCGCCTCCTCCTCGCTAAAGCCGTGGTGTTTCAGGAAGCGCAGGCGGGCCTCGTGCAGCAGCAAGAGCACGGCGTCGTTGCCCAGGTGCCGTCCGTAGTTCACGTCGCCGATGCGCACCTCCAGTTCGGTGTGAAACGGCAGCCTTTCGGGCAGGTCGAGTTTTACGCGCGCCATGGGTCCGCTCCGTGTTTTCCAAACATTGGAAACTGTACCACTCGGTTTTTCCAATCATTGGAAAAAAAGGCGCAGATATTCCCAATGCTTGGAAATGTTCAGGCCCGGTCTTTCCAATGATTGGAAATATTCTGCCCGAATTATCCAGACATTAAAAACTTATTGCGGGCGCCGGCGAGCGGCGTCCCCGCGTTCGTGCAAATAACCATGTCTCATACTTTATAAAGTGTGAGACAGTCTGCATGTATGACTTTCTGCCATGCAGCGGATCAGGCTTTCGGTATGCGACCCCTGGGCGTCGCTTTCGAAGCCCCGGTGAAGCCCGGGAGCTTTTCCTGCCCCCTCCCCTGGCCGCTGAACCCACGCGTCCAGAGGGATCATAGTAATAAGGTGCGGCTCGCTGTAGCCGCGAGGGCTTATGCCCAAAATCATGCCTCCTTGGCGGTTATATCGTATTAGCTTGCAATCACAGCGGATGCGAAAAGTAATAACGTCCGGCGCTTGGTTAACATCTCCGCACGCATATCGTTGTCGAGCTGCCGCCGGGCAAGCAAGCCACCGTATCTTCGGAAGTGACTGCGGTTTCCTAACACAAGAAACCCTGAATCAGGAGCCGGGAAAAGTCCATCCCGCCATACATTACTGCGCCTGTAAAAGAGTCGGGATCATGAGCGGGCTAACCAAAACAGCTTGTCTCACACTTTATAATATGTGAGACACGTGGGGGCTTTGCTAAAGCAACGAGACGGCGTCCACGTCCACGATACAGCGGACGTCCTCGGGCCACTTGAAGCCGTCCAGGACTTCCTTCAGCGGCGCGGTCATCCGGCGGGTGGCGGGCGCCCGCAGGATGATCTGGTAGCGGTACTGGCCCCGCGCGCGAGCGAGCGGCGCCGGGATCGGCCCCGCGATGCGCACGGTGGCGGGGAGTTTGGGCTGAAGCGCGCGCACAAAGGCCTGGCCCGCGAAGGAGACCTTTTCCTCGCCCGGGCCCTGGAGGTGAAGACAGATGAGATGCCCGAACGGCGGGTAGTCCAGCTCCTTGCGGAACTCGACTTCCTGGTCGAAGAACGCGTCGTAGTCGAGCCGCCGGGCGGCCTGGATGGAGGGATGGAAGGGCGTGTAGGTCTGGACCAGCACCTCGCCGGTGGCCTGGCCGCGCCCGGCCCGGCCCGCGACCTGGGTGAGCAACTGGAAGGTCCGCTCGGCGGCGCGGAAATCGGGCTGGTGCAGGCTCAAATCGGCGTAGAGCACGCCGACGAGGGTGACATTGGGAAAGTGCAGGCCCTTGGCGATCATCTGGGTGCCGACGAGGATGTCGATCCGGCCGGTCCGGAACTCGCCGAGGATCCGGCGGTGGGAATCCTTGCGGCTGGTGGTGTCGGAATCCATGCGCTGGACCCGGGCCTTCGGGAAAAGCCTGGTCACGATCTGCTCGATGCGCTGGGTGCCGAAGCCGGCGAACTTGAAGGCCGGGTCGCGGCATTCGTCGTTGGGGCACCGCGTCGGAACGGCCCGGCGCGCCCCGCAGACGTGGCAGAGCAGTTCCTCCGGGGCGTCCGGATGCCGGTGATAGGTCATCGCCACGCTGCATTCGCTGCACCGGGCCACGTACCCGCACTAGGGGCAGACCAGGGAGGTCGCGTAGCCGCGGCGGTTGAGGAACAGCATCGTTTGCTCGGCGCGGTCCAGGCGCCCGCGGATGGCCTCGACGAGGTCGCGCGAGAACACGTTCGGCCGCCCTTCGCGCTCCGCTTCCACCCGCATATCCACGACGCGCACGGCGGGCATCGTGCGATGGTCCGCGCGGATGGGCATCCGCGCCAGGCCGTACTTGCCGACCCGGGTGTTGTGGAAAGACTCGAGCGACGGCGTGGCGGAGCCGAGCAGGACCGCGCAGCGTTCAAAGCGCCCGCGCATCACGGCGACGTCGCGCGCGTGGTAGGCCGGCGTCTCCTCCTGCTTGTAGGTCGGCTCGTGCTCCTCGTCCACCACGATCAGCCCCAGCTTGTCCACCGGCGCGAACAGGGCGGAGCGGGCTCCGATGACCACGCGGGCGCGGCCCTGGCGGACGCGATGCCACTCGTCGTGGCGCTCGCCCTCGCCGAGGTGGCTGTGCAGCACGGCGATGGTATTGCCGAAACGGCCGTGGAATCGCTCGATGGTCTGCGGCGTGAGCGAGATCTCCGGAACGAGCACGATGGCCCCCTGCCCCCTGTCCAGCACGCGCTGTATGGCCTGGAGGTAGACTTCTGTTTTACCGCTGCCCGTGACGCCGTACAGTAGGACTACCGGCGGATCGAGAGTGTCCATGGCACGGCACACCAAATCCAGGGCTTCTTTCTGCTGCGGCATCAGGACCAACGGCTCGGTGCGCAGGAGCGTGTGCCCGGCGAGCGGATCGCGATCAACGGTGTGACGTCCGATATGCACCCACCCTTTCTTTTCCAGGGCGCGGATCGTGGACGAATTGGTGCCGGCGGCGCGGGCGAGATCGTTCAGGAAGGCCGACCCGCCGCTCCGGAGGGCATCCAGCACCGCGGCCTGCTTGGGGGCCTTGCGTCGCAGTTTTTCCACGGCCAGTTCGTCGAGGGCGGCTTCGCCCGGCTGCACCATCAGTCGTTCCTTGAATCCCGTGCCTTTACGGCGTACCGCGCCGGGCAGGACGGTGTGGATGGCCCGTTCGACGGGGGCCAGGTAGTAATCCCCGATCCAGCGCGCCAGCTCGAGCAGGTGCTTGTCCACCAGCACCGCCTGGCCCGCGGGATCGAGGATCTCCTTGAGCTTCGGGTGGCGGGCTTCCTCGGCGAAGCCCACGATGTAGCCGCGCGCCTCGGAGTGTCCGAACGGCACGACCACCTGCATGCCGACCTGGAGCTGCCCCTGGAGACGCTCGGGGATCAGGTAGTCGAATTCGCGGTTGCGCGCGACCTCGACGATTACTCTGGCGATCTTCGGCATGCGGGCCCTCCGGCGACGGAGCGCCGGAGCTACAGGGGCTTCTGTAGTTCCGCCGCTCTGTCGGCGGGAAAAAAAGGTGACCGTGTCAGTCTACATTCCCCGGCCCCTCGGTAGACGGTATCGGAGGAAGCTCATCCATCCACTCCTGCGGACCCTCCCCGAAGAAATACAGCAACGGCCTCCATACGCGCCGCGCCCAGGCGGCCTCGTTGTGCTCGGCCTCGAGGTCGCGGACCCAGACCAGGTCGCGCCCCTGCTCGAATCCAAGGCCCTGGAGAATGGAGAGCATCTCGGCCGCGCCGGGCTGCAGGCGCTCCTCCAAGCCGATCCCGCCGTTATCCATGTAGAATCGCACGGCGGGCGCCCCGCCCTCCCGGGTCCTCGCTAACTCGAGGGTTTCTTTTTCGAACGACGGGGACAGACAGCCCGCCATGGAGAAAAATTCCGGGTATTCCCAGGCCAGCAGGAACGAAACGCGCCCGCCCATGGATGAGCCCATGACGGCCGTGTGGTCGCGATCGCCGAGCGTCCGGTAATTGGTATCAATAAACGGCTTCAGTTTCTCCACGAGGAAACGGCGATAGGCGGCGCCCTCTTCGGTCTCGGAGTATTCGGGCCCGCGGTGGCTCGTGCACGTCGCGGCGACCACGATGATCTCGCGCATTTTGCCCTCGTTGATCAGCCGCGTAGCGGTCTCGTCCACGCCCCAGTCCACGCCGTGCGTGGAAGTGGCCGGGTCGAACACCTGCTGCCCGTCATGCATGTAGAGCACCGGATAATGGCCATGGTCGTCGTGCGCGTAACTGGGCGGGAGCCAGACGAGGACGTCGCGTGGGAGGATCCCCTCGCCCTCCATGCCACGATAATGCTCGACGGTTCCCGTGTATTGCTCGGATATCTCCCGGGGCCAGTTCCAGCGCGCGACGGCATCCTGGATCCGCATGTCGCCGCCGACGCGAAGCACGCTGTTAGGCGGGATGGCCCCGTCGGGCCCCAGCGCCTCGGTGGCCCACGATCCAAGGGTGTACTTGTACTCGAGCACCGTGCCCTGCTCGACGATCACGGTGAGCACCCAGTGGCCGTCGGCCCTCTTCTGCATGGCGACGGCCCCCGGGTCCCAGTTCCCCAGTTTCTCGTGATTGCCGGTAATGTGCACCCATTGATGCTCCGGAACATTGGCCGCGGTGACCACGAACGACACGGCACATTCATTTCCCGCTGCCGATACCGCCAAGGCCGTCAGGGCTGCCATCAGAATGATTCGCATGAGGGTCTCCTTCATTCCCCGATGATTTTGACCAGCACGCGCTTCCGGCGCCGGCCGTCGAATTCGCCGTAGAAGATGCATTCCCACGGCCCGAAATCCAGTTTCCCTCCACTCACGGCGACCACGACCTCTCGCCCCATAACGGTGCGCTTAAGGTGGGCGTCGGCATTGTCCTCCGCTCCGTTGTGTGCGTACTGGGAGTAAGGCTTCTCGGGCGCGAGCTTTTCCAGCCATTTCTCGAAATCGGTGTGCAGTCCGCTTTCGTTGTCGTTGATGAACACGCTGGCGGTGATATGCATGGCGTTGCACAGCAGCAAGCCCTCCCGGATGCCGCTCTCGCGCAGGCAGGCCTCCACCTGTGGCGTGATGTTGACAAAGGTTCGGCGGGTCGACGTGTTGAACCAGAGTTCTTTGCG
>JAHJJH010000082.1 GCA_018823105.1 Verrucomicrobiota bacterium
CCGACAGGGCCAGCACATCGTCCTCGTTGATGCCAAGCCGGTTGACGTAAAGGTTGTTCTCGCCGCCGGCCTGTGTATCGAACACGTAGAACCGGACCTGATCGGGCGCGGCGCCCAGGTGGATGCTTTCCAGCACCAGCGTCTCACTGTAGGTCCCCGAGCGGGTCAGGGTGACGTTGTAGAGGTCCGTACCGGTGCGCGTCAGTTCCACGCGGATGACCGTATCGGCGGCGTAGTTGGTCCAGCCGATGCTCATCTGCGGGCCGCCGTTGTAGTAGTTCTGGTAGACATAGTCGTCCCCGCCGACCTCGACCTTGAACAGCCAGGCGCCGGCGCTCTGGATCATCAGACCCTTAAATCCGTCGCGGAAGTTCACCCCGAAGTCCGCGGCCAGGGTCTGGCCGACGGCGAGCGCCGTGAACGGGCGGAGCGCCTCGAAGAGCGGCCCGTTGGTGCCCGCGTCGTCGCCTTCCTGGTTAGCATAGAAGCCGAAGGCATGGTTCGACGCCGAATTGACATTGCCGCCGCCGTACGCCGCGGAATCGCCGAGGAAGCTGCCGGCGTAGTTCGTGTAGCCGTCGTGGCCCCCGGCATTGTCGCTCAAGCTCCACGCGCCGAAGCCGACGCCGCCGTTCGACTCGTTGGTGAAGCTGTCGGCCCCATAGTAGGCGCTGGAATCGTAGGCCACATTGAAAACGTCCACCGTGAAAGCCACCGGGGTGAAGCCGGGCGCCGCGGCGGTGATCGCCGCCGCACCGAGGCCCATGCCGACCACATCGGCTTCCGCGCTGGTGTTGCCCGCCCCGATCGTGACGTTGGTCGGGACCACCACGACATTCGTATCGCTGCTGGAGAGCGCCACGTCCAGCCCCGCGGCCGTTGAACCGGTGCGGCGGACGACCAGCGTGTTGGTGTAATTCACCACCGTGCCCTCCTGCCCGGCCAGGAACAGTTCGGGGGTCACCTCGCCGCTCCAGATAGCCAGCCGGTTGAAGAACAGGTTGTTGGCGTCGCCGCCTTCGGTGTTGAAGCTATACAACCGGACGCGGTCCGGGGTGCCACCGATATTCAGGCCCGTAAGCGTAGTCGTTTCGCTGTAGCCCCCGGAACGAATGATGTTGATATCGTATAACGTCGCCGTTTTTCGGCTCACCTGAACGCGAATGGCCGTATCGGCGGCCCAATTGGTCCACGACCCGTCCAGCGCCACCTGGGAGCCCCCCCCGCCGTGATTCTGATACACATACTGATCCGCGGTGACCGCCACCTCAAACAGCCATGTGCCTCCGATCTGGAACACGACGCCCTTGGATCCGTTGCGGTTGTTCACGCCCAGATCCACGCTGACCGTATCACCCGGCGCGAGGGGCGCATTGAACAGCCGGGTGGCCTCGGACAGCGGATCCCCGCCCGCGCCATCCTGGTTGGCGTAAAGGCCAAAGGCGTCGCCGGACGGCTGCGCATTCACGTTGCCGCCTTCCGCGGCGGCGGAATTTCCGATGAAATTCCCGGCGTAGTTGGTGTAGCCCTCGCCCGGCCCGTTGTTGTTGCTCAAAACCCAGGCCCCAAAACCCGAGCCGCCATTGGACTCATTCGTCCAGCCGCCGTCGGGATAATAGGAAGAATCATCGTAGGCCACATCGAAGACGGCGACGGACAGGGTCGCCGTCGGGAACCCGTCGGCCATCGCCTCGATGAGGGCCGGGCCCGTGTCTACGCCGACGATCTCGAGACTCTGGCTGTTGGTGCCGGCGGCGATCGTAACGTTGGTCTCGACCGTGGCCACGGCCTCGTCGCTGCTGGACGCGACCACATCCAACGGATTGTTCGTCGCGCCGTTGCGCGTCACGGTCAGCGTGTTCGTCCAATTCGCGGGCATGCCCGTCCGGCCGGTCAGGGTCAACAGCGGCGTGACGCTGTCCACGATCTCCAGGTCGTTGACGAACAAAGCATAATTCAAGTCATTGCCGGCGTGTCCGCCGTTGTAGAACTTGACCTTGGCGGCCGACGCCACGAGGCCGGAAGACGTCGCATTCGTGCTGGCCCCATCATTGCGGTTAATCGTTACTTCAAGCTGGTTGCCGACGACCTGCTTGACCGACACCGTGACGATGGCGTCACCTGCATAATCGGTGCTGATAGTGACCGCGGAGGCATTGCCCCACTTGTAGTGAAAGGTATTGCCCGGGCCGAGATTGATGTTGAGCAGTTCGTTATCTGAAGCGTCCAGAATGTTCATGCCGCGCGCGCCGCCATCCCAGTCCATGGCCAGCTTGACCTTGAACTCATCGCCAGCGTTAAGGGCTGCCGAAAAAGGCCGGGTCGCTTCGCCGTAGGTCCCGCCGGATCCGCCGTAGAAGCAGAAGGAGTAGCCGTTGGTTGAATCGATGTCCCCGGAACCGGCCGTCGAATTCGTTAAGCCGACAAATGCGCCCGCGCCAACATTGAATGCCCAAGCGCCGAAGCCCGTTCCCAAGTTGGATTCGTTTGTGAAAGTGTCCGGGGTATAGTTCCCGGCATCGTCCGCCCCGGCGCCGAAGGCCGGTCCGAGCCCTGCCAGCACAAACATCACCATCAGGAAGGAGATGCTAAAACGATTGAATGACCGCATGGTACTTCTCCCTTTTTATCTGTTCACGAACTGATTGCAACTTGGGCTAACGAGAGAACCGGCAAGTGGCGTGAAGGTATCGGGGGACATCAGGGATGGCAAGCGGAAAAGAAGAGCAGGGTTCAGGATTCAGGGGGAGTATGTGGTGGACTTGATCGTCACTAGTCCCGTTCCGGCTTGGGATCGCGGGCCATTAAGTCCATGACGGCCTGCCGGGGGTTCTTCCCCTCGTGCACAACCGCACAAACCTCTTCCGTGATAGGGACTTCCACTTCCAGTCCCCGGGCCAGATCGCGGGCCGCGCCACAGGTCCAGACCCCCTCGGCCACTTGCTGCATGCTTTTCATGATGGCCTTCAGGGATTCGCCCCGCCCCAACCGTTCTCCGACACCCCGGTTGCGACTCAACCGGCTGGCGCACGTCACCACCAGGTCCCCCAACCCGCTCAAGCCGGAGAAGGTCGCCGGATGGGCGCCCAGGGCCACGCCCAGGCGGGTGATCTCGGCCAGGCCGCGCGTAATCAGCGCCGCCTTGGAGTTGTCCCCGAATCCGATCCCGTCGCAAACGCCGGCCGCGATGGCGATGACGTTCTTCAGAGCGCCGCCGAGTTCGACGCCGATGACATCGTCGGAAGTGTACACGCGGAAAGTGGGCCCGTTGAAGAGCCGCTGGAAGAACTCCGCGCGTTCGGCGTCCACGCAGGCC
>JAHJJH010000083.1 GCA_018823105.1 Verrucomicrobiota bacterium
GCCAGCAAAAGCAATACGGCGACTCCCGCCGAAACGGCGAGCGCGGCGACGACCTGCTGGAAGGTTTGGTGCCGCAGGATGACGGCCGCCACATACACGGCGGCGCACGCGACCAGCACGAAGGCCTGCCGGAAGCGATGCTGGGCCAGTTCGAAGTGAAGGGCCAGGTACCCCAGGCCCAGCGGGCTCATGGCCGCGGTTATCTGACGCACCAGCCGGATCATGTCCGGCGTCGGATGGCTGTCCCGGAACAGGATGAGCAGCGGCAGGCTCGGCCAGAGGCAGACCCCTCCGGCGGCCACGAGGATTACCAGGCCCGCCAGGAGGAACGAGTGTCTGAGGGTCCGGCGCGAACCCGCGGTCACTTCGCCCGCCGACGCCACCTTGGGGAACATGGCCAGTGCCACGGGCATGGAAATGAAAACCACGGAGCGCCCGATCGTGGCGGCCCTCGCGAACAAGCCGGCCTCGGCGCGCGGGAAGAACCGTTTCACCATGAGAATGTCGGCATTCATCAACACCGCGAAGCCGCCGAGGATCAGAAGCGAATAGCCCAGGTATCGCGGGATCCCGCCCAGCCGCACGGGCGGGGCGGAGCGGGCCGCTCCCAGCACGGCCCCCACGCCCACCCATCCGAGGGCGGCGCTCACCACCACGCCCGCCCCCTGGGCCAGCAGTCCCCACTCGGCGCGGGGCGCCAGGATCAAGACCAGCAGGGCACCCGCCAGCAGACGGACGACCCCCCAACTGTGCTGCGAAATCGCCATCCACGTGAACGACTGCACCCCTTGCAGGGCGCCTGAAAAAACGGGGAGGTAAAAGGATCCCGCCAGGATACAGCCCGTGAGGATGACAGGCAGTCGGCCCGGGATATTGAAAAAGACGGCCAGGGGCCCGCTCCACGCCAGGCTCATCAGGAGGATGGGCAACGACACCGCCGTCATCCCCCCCAGCCATCGGATCACCAACCCGCGGATTTCCGCGGCGCGGTTCTCCGCCCGCAGCCGCGCGGCGTAATGAGCCACCGCGGTGCGAACGGCGTCCATCGGCGTCGCCAGGACCAGGACCAGGCCGAGCATCGAAGCCAGGTCTCCATACTGCTCCTCCGAGAGCGTCCACCCCATGACCATCTGGAACAGCAGGTTGGAACCATTGGCGACCTGCGTGGCGGCCATGAGCAAGGCGCTGTGCCGAACCAGCTTGTCCTGTCCCGGTGGATTCACCTTCAGCCTTTCAGGCGGATGACACGGCCCAGGGTCCGATCGTAGAGCGTCACAATCCAGCGGAACGGGGAGAAGAGCAGGCGCAGCCGGCAGATGGCCACGAACATCTCGACCGACGCCTGCCCCACCTTCAACCGCGAGCCGCCGGCATCGCGCCACACGGTCGGCCATTCGAGGATCCGGTGGCCCGCGCGCCGCAACTGAAAGAGCAGATCCACGTCAAAGGCCCACCGCGTAATGCCCAGCCGCGGCATCACCTCGCGGAGCGCCGCCCCGTTCAACAGCTTCGCACCGCACTGCGTATCCGTGATCCGCAGGCCGAACATCCAACGGACCAGCCAATTGAAAACCCGTGAGGCGATCCGTCGTTTCAGCGGCTGGCGCGGACTCACTTCCGACTCGGGAAGCCAGCGCGATGCGATGATGACCCCGGCGTCGCCGAGGTGATCCACGAGGGCCTGGAAAGCCTCCGGCGGGGTGGAGTTGTCGGCATCCACGAATCCCACCCGCTCGCCGCGGGCGGCCTGGAAACCCAGCAGGATCGCCCCCCCCTTGCCGATCGCGCGCGGCTCGATGAAGGCGCGGACCTGGGGATACCGTCCGGCGGCCTCGGTGGCGATCTGCTCCGTGCGATCCGTGGACCCGTTGACGACCACCAGGAGCTCCACCTCCCCGCCAAAGCGGGGCGCGAAGAAGGCGACGTAGGAGTCCAGCATCGGCTGGAGCCGGGCCTCCTCGTTGAAGGCGGGCACGACGATGGACAACTTCATGGCGTCTCCCCCGGCTGCCGGGGACGCCGGCGGAAGAGACGCAGGACGGTATGCGCCTGCCCGAAGTCAGGGACCTGGCAGAATTCCTGGTAGCGTTGTTTGACCCGCGCCCACAGCTCGGCCTGCTCTTCTGCGGTCAAGGGCGCCACCTCCGGCGAGCGGATGGCCAGGCTGTACCCGCTAAAGGCCGCCATGCTGGCCGGCGCGCCGGTCAACTGCTCCGCCATCAACTCGCGGTTGAGCACCTTCAGGCGGCGGGCGCGGTCCGTGGGCATGTCGGGAAAATAACTGAAGGGTCCCATTTCCATGCCCAGCGGCACGGGCAAACGCGCCTCGACGGCCAGGTAGGTATCCTGCGTCAGCAGCACGTCGCCGATCCGGCTGTTTTTCCCGAGCCACGCCCCGACGTCGCGCACCTTTTGCAGAGAGGA
>JAHJJH010000084.1 GCA_018823105.1 Verrucomicrobiota bacterium
CACGACCCTCCGTGAGGAATGAGCCATGCCTCAACCGACGCACAACATGCTGACAAGGCAGTTGAAACGATATCTGGGCCCCGCCGATGCCTTGCCTTCGGAATGGCAGCCTCTGATCGAGGCCGTCAACGACGCCTATCATGAATTCGACAGGGATCGCGGCCTGCTGGAGCGATCCCTGGAGTTGAGTTCCGAGGAATTGATATACGTCAATGCTTCACTGCGCGAGAGCGAGGAACGCTACCGGACTTTTCTCGATGCCACAACGGACATGGCTTTTATCAAGGATGCGGAGTTCCGTTACGTTGTATTGAATGAGGCGAATCGGGCTTTTTTCGGCCGGGCGATGGGGGAGATTGTGGGGAAAACCGATCATGACCTGATGCCCAAGCCCATGGCGGATAATTGCAGAAAGACCGATCAACGGGCCATTGCCGAGAATGACGTGGTGATCACTCAAGAGCAGGTGAACGATCGAATCTATGAAACCCGGAAATTTCCGCTGCGATTGAAGAGTGGAAACATGGGGGTGGGGGGGTTTATCCGCGACATCACCGAGCGCAAGCGGGCGGACGATCGGCTGCGGTCCCAGGCCCAGTTGTTGGGTTGCGTGAGCGAGTCCGTCGTGGCCACCGATCTGGACGACCATATCCTGTACTGGGGCCGCGGCGCCGAGGAGCTGTATGGCTACGCCGCCGCGGAGGTCATGGGCAAGCCCTACCGGGACTTCGCCGGCTCGATCGAGCCGGTGGATAACGACGCCTTCAAGCGCGAGATCATCGCCAAGGGGGCGTGGCGCGGCGAACACGTCCAGAGAAAGAGGGACGGAACGACGTTCTGGTCATCCACGGTCATTTCGCTGGTCACCGACGAGCAGGGGCGCCCCGCCGGTTTCATCGGGATTGATGACGACATCACCGAGCGCAGGAAGGCGGAGGCGCGGGTCCGCCAGCTCAACCGGCTGCTGCGGACGATCAGCGATATCAACCAGTTGATGGTTCGGGAGCCGAACCGCGACCGGCTCCTGTTGGAAGCCTGCCGGATTCTGACGGAGCACGGGGGCTTTCGCATGGCCTGGGTCGGCATGGCGGAGAAGGCCACGGGCCATGTGCGCCCTGTGGCGGCCGCGGGTCTTGTGGACGGCTACCTGGACGAGGCCGTGATCCGGTTCGACGATACGCCGGAAGGTCGCGGTCCGACGGGCGCCTGCATCCGTACCGGCTCCCATGTGGTGTCCGCCGATCTGACGAGCGACCCTTCGTACGCGCCCTGGCGCGAGGCCGCGCTGAAGCGCGGCTATCGCTCGTCCGCCGCCTTCCCGCTTCGCGTCCGGGACGAGATTGTCGGCGCCCTCAATGTGTACGTTGCGGAGGTCGGAGTGATCGGGGACGAAGAGACGGGCCTGCTCGACGAACTCGCGAACGATCTCGGCTACGCACTCGAAGTCATACAGGATCGGCAGGAGCGCATGCAGGCAGAGGAGGCGTTGCGGGAGAGCGAGGAGAAGTACCGCACCCTGGTCGAGCGCGCGAACGACGGAGTGATTATCGTTCAGGACGCGATCGTGAAGTTCGCCAACCGGCGGATGGCGGAGCTCGACGGCAGCCGCGTTGAACAGATTGTCGGAACGCCTTTCACCGATCACGTTCATCCGACCGAGTTGCCCAGGCTGGCGGAGAACTACCAGCGACGCATGCGGGGAGAGCCCGTTCCATCCACATACGAAACCGTGCTGCGACGGCGGGACGGCAGCCCGGCGCCGGCCGAGCTGAACGCCGGCCTCATCATGTACGAGGGGCGGCCCGCCGACATGGTGATCATCCGCGACATCACGGAGCGCAAGCGGGCGGAGGAGAAGTCGAAGGAGCAATATGAAAAGCTGCGCCGGTGGCACGAGGTGACGCTCGACCGCGAGGGGCGCGTTGCGGAACTGAAGCGCGAGGTGAATGAGCTGGCGAAGCGGCTGGACGAGAAGCCGAGATATGGGGGCGAGGAGAAGGGATGATGGATGGCGGCGACGGAGGCCCGTCGCCCTCCAGGGGAAATGGGTCATGATTTGGTCATGGAGGGCGGCAGGCTCTGCCGCCGTCCTCCAGGATGGAAACGACGGGATGGATGGGACGTACTATGATGCCCAGAAGCAAGGGGTGAAAACGCGCGTTTATTATAAGGAGATCAATAATGAAACTTGAGCAAATCAGTTGGTCCGAGCCGAAACAATCCTGGACAATGGGCCCCCCGGGGCAACTGGCCGAATCAGCGCAATGGGTGCTGCTGTTCGGGGATCGCTCCCTGCTGAAAAACGGCGCCCGGCTCAAGGAGCTGAAACAGATCTATCGAAACGCTCATTTTCTGGGCTGTTCCACGGCGGGAGAAATCTGCGGAAAAGAGGTGCGGGATCAGACGCTGGTGGCCACCGCCGTGCACTTGGAACACTCTGTCGTGGCCGGAGCAAAAATCAATATCCGCGACGTATCGGACAGCTTTCAGGCCGGACAAAAGCTGGCGCAGGCGTTTGATACCAAA
>JAHJJH010000085.1 GCA_018823105.1 Verrucomicrobiota bacterium
GCGATGATGAGCCCGGTCATGAACGGGCCCATCTCGCGCATCATGACCACGGCCACGGCCGTGCCGATGTTGACCTCTTGGCCGAACCGCCGCAGCTCCAGCCCCGTCTGCAAGGCAAGGATCATCCCGGTGAACATGGCCACCACGGTGATGACCCCGAGGCTCTTGATGCCCGTGACGAACATCTGAAACAGCACTTCGTTGCGCACGCGTTTGGAGAAGGCGTGCCGGATGCAGAGGATCCCCTCGCCCAGCATCACCAGCGAACGCCCCGCGTTGCGCAGGGTCAGCAGGATGCGCCGGCCGATGTGGGCGAAGAAATTGATCGGCGGCTCAAAATATTCTGGCTCTCGATGGATTATGGCTTTGCTCCCGCCTATATCTTTTACGAATTGCGTAGGGCCTGCGCTTGCGCATGGCCGACACTTCGGCCGCCGCAAGCGGCGGCCCTACAGCGTTCCTTTAAAACGAATAACGTACAGCAACCGGTAGGACACCCCGCGCTCATCGCGCCGCCGGCCGAGCAATCCCTTCAATACGTTCCATTCGCGCGAGCCGCCGGCGCGATCGTCGCGGCGCCATTCCCCGGCCGGGAACAGGGAGACGGTCCGCCTCTCTGCGCCCCGACGCCGGTCGCGGTACAGGCCCCATAGTAGTTCGGCGTCGTCGTTTTGGCCAACTTTCGTCCAGGTGAACAGGGTCCAGAAGGGCGCCCAGTTCCGCTCCACGGGGCTGTTGTTCCACAGTGGCCACAGGTCGAGCAGGCGCAGTCGTCGCGCCTCCCCTTCCTGTCGGTAGGAAACCAGCGGCCAGACCCGGTGGTGACGGGCTACCGCGCGGGCGGGCGCCCCACCGACGGCGCGGCGGATATCCACCTGCGAATATACCACCGGCAGCGCCCAGAACGAGCGCCGAACGGTCGCACCCCGGTCCACGCGCTCCGACCGGAATATCGGCCAGAGGAAAAACGTGGACCGCAGGCCGGCCATGGTGCGCCGGCCCCAGATCGGCCAGAAATATAGTCGCTCGATCTGCCCGCGGCTCCGCTGGAAGAACGGCCAGGGGGCATAGGAGTAATCCATCCGCTCCCCTCGGGAAAACCGGAACAGCGGCGGCAGGATCAACCAGGCCTCCTGGTCCGGCATCTTAAAGTGCCCCCACAGCGGAAAGACGATATACCCGTGCCCCTGGGCATCCGGGTAGGTGTAGCGCGCCCAGGTATAAAACGGCCAACCCAAGAAGCCCTTCTCATACCGGGCGCGGTGCCGGGCATAGCCGTAAAAAGGAAAAACCCGGAACCGCGAGATGCCCTTGCCCTTGGTCCGCGAATACACCGGCCACAGCACGTTGTGCGTTTCGACGCTGTTGATGGAGGAGTAACTCCAGAGCGGAAAAAGAAAGAACGACATCTCGTCCTGCCCCAGGAATTCGTGAATGCTACCCGCGACGGGAAAGAGCGCGGCATACCCCTCCCCTGCCTTGTCGCGGCCCTGGAAATAGAGCGGCAGCACCATGAATCGGTAGCGGCCGTGCAGTTCCGCGACGTTGAAATTCTTGTAGTAAGCGAGCAGCACGCGAGTGTCGCGCTCGTTCAGGAACCGCCGCGTAGTCGCCACCGGCCAGAGAAACTCGCGGAACCGGCGCTCGGCCCTCGCATCGGCCCCGGCATAGTAGAGGGGCCGGACCGCGGACAGGCGCGCGCCTTCGGCGGAGACGGCGCGCTCGAAGATCGGACCGAGGCCCCGCACGCGCACCTCGCCGTTGGCGTCCTCGAGACGGCTGGCCAGGAAGCCCCAGTCAAATTCCGGGCCCGAAGCCCGGACTTCGGCCGACACCAGAAGCCAGATCAGCAGGAACAGGGGCCGAAGGCCCCGCTGTTGAAGAACGATTGTAGCCGCGAGCATGAGCGAGCGGTATCCAGGACCTCCGCTCTCCCCTCGCTCACGCTCGGGGCTACCCGTAGCTGGCCTGATGGATGCCGCGTTCACCGACGGAAGACTTCCGTGCGGAAAAAATCCACCAGCGCCTGCTTGCGCGCCTTTTCGCGGGCCTGGCAGGGGATCAGCGATTCGGGCGGCCAGCGCAGCAGGGACATCTCGTATTCCATGGCGCCGCCCCAGGCATTGTAGAGATACCAGGCGTACATCATTCCAAACAGCAAGCCGGGCGGCAGGAATCCTTCTTCGCGATTGACCGTGATGCACCAGTGCCCCTTCCCGGGGGGACAGGGATTCATGCGCGCAAGCCGCAGGTAGGTAGCCAGTTGCGCTTCGATTAGAAACGAATGACGGCGGGCCTCCGGCAACAGGCGGATCGAATAGCACCGCGCCGACCGGGTCGCCGGACCCTCCTCGTTCGACCAGGCCCGCGCGGCGACATAGCGTCCCAGCACGGCCTCCCCCAGCGCGATGACCAGGTCCTCGCGCAGCCGCGCCGGCTTACGCAGCAGGCTCCCGTGGAGTTTGATGGTCAGATCCCCGGGATCGAAGTAGCCCAGGACAGTGTCCCATTCCACGCTGCGGTTCCACCGGGCGGCCGGCACCACACGCACCGCCCGGAAGCAACGCAGATGCTCCGGCTGGATATCCCGGTTTTTCCAGGCGAGGTCCAGCAGGACCTCGCGCAGGCCGGCGGGTTCAAACCGCTTGCCGCGCAGCGCGGCTTCGATGGAGGCCATGTACCGGGCCGGCGCCGGCGCCCGGCTACTCGGCGCCGGGCGTAAGTCCGCCGTGCCGGCCGACGCCGCACGCGCCAGCGGCGCATGACGATCCCATACCATCAGCGCGCGGATGGCGAGCGCAAACTGTTCCGGGTCGTGCTGCACGGCGCCCGGCAAAGGCCGGTGGTCGGCCTGGAACAGCGTCGCCTCCACCGGCGTGAAGCCCATGAACTCGACGCGCGCCCGGTCCAAGTGAATCGGTTTCTTCCCCTCCAGCGCGTAGTTGCGCAGGATGTCGCCCGGCAAGTGCTCCAGGTTGGAGGCCAGCACCACGTCGAAGAGCCCCCGGGCGCCGCCGGCCACGTTCCGGTCGTACGCCTCGATCAACTCGGACACCAGGAAGCCGGCCCGGTTGTTGCGCGGCGAAATATCCGTCTCGCCCTCCTGCACCCAGAAATTCGCGCCCAGGACCTTGAGCGCCCGGCGGTTCGCCCGGATGGCCTCGGGAATCCCCGGCACCTGGAGCACCGCAATGTTGCTCGTGTAAAGACTGCCGGGCGCGATGATGATCAAATCCGCGGCTTGCAACGCGCGCAGGATCGCGGCGGGCACTTCCGGTACGGCCGAAAAATCCGCCCGCATCCAGTCCACGGGAAAACCCCGCCGCGAGCGGGATGACTTGCTCTGGCCGGCCACCTCCACGCCGTTGGCATAACGGAAGACCAGTTCGCCTGGCGTCGCGGTGGCGGCGTGCAGGTGGCCGGGCGGCGCGCCGATGAGCCGGGCGACGGTATCCAGTCCGGAGCGCAAGGCCCGCGCGCCGGGCGCGCGGGAGGTGTCGCCGCCGGCCGCCTTGAAGATGGCCGAAGTCAGCAGCAAGTTGCCCAGGCAGTGTCCGGCCGTATCCACCCCGGGGCCCCCGCCCCCCGGCGCCAAGTAGCCGCCCAGCGCCCTCAACCCGGCCGCCAGCGCCAGGGGACACGATCTTCGCAACGATGGCGATACGAGGCGCAGCGGATCGCGCAGCACGCGAAACGCTCTTTCCTTTTCGCCGAAGCGATGGTTGAAAACGTTCTGAAGCAGTCGGACCACGGCCGGCAGCGTCTCGTCGCTCAACTCGTAGGTCCGCTGCAACCGTTCCCGCCGAAGAAAAGACAGAAGGGACTTGCGCAGATCCCCTATGCCCACCATCGGCAGGCGTCGAACCAGCCGGCCCGTGGACCCGCCGTCGTCCGTCGTGCAAACGACCACGTGCAAATCGGGAAAAACCTGTTTCAGGCCGACGAACGGGCGAGCCGCCCAGTCCGGCAGGCCGGCGTTACCGCCCATCACGGTGGACATGCCCGTCCCCCCGCCCAGAATCACCACCCGGCGGCCTCGGCCGTCAAAGTGGAATACCTTTCCAGCCAGCTTGCGCACGTCCTCCGGCAATCCCTGGGCCGGTTCGTGCCCGCTCAATACATAATCCAGCAGGGGCTCCACGGACGCGATCGGCGGAGAGGCCCGCCGGGATGGGCGCTTCGGCTGTATTCTGGACGAGCGTTTCTTCATCCGCGGAGGCCATGGTATACCACGGCCTCTCCCGCGGATGAAGCTCTTTTACCGGATCGGGATGAAGATTTCCGTCCGCAGGTCCTGCGGCGGCGTCTTGTCGGGGCTGTTCAGGTACTTCTCAAAACACGGGTCGTTCCGCAGCTCGCATCCGCTCGACGGCAGCCACTGGCCGTAGATGGCCTGGTAGAGGGCATGCAGCCCGGTATACGGCCCCTTCAGCGTGAACACGGCATACCGGCCGCCCGCCAGCGTCTGCACGCCGACCTCGCCCTCGGGCTTCACGTCGCGCTCGATCGTGATGCAGGCGTCGTAGCGAAGCTTGTCTTCCGCCGTGATGGCCGGGTCGTCGTGGCCGATGCCGATGAACTCCGCGCCGCGGCCGACCAGCCCGCGCGGGAAGGCAAAGCCGCACACGGCGCCCCACGCTTCGCCCGCCCCCTTGTCGTAGCGGCCCACCCGCCGCACAAAAACGACCTGTCGCTCGGGACGCTGCTCGATTCGATGTTCCATGTCCTTCTCCCTGGGTTGAGGACCGGCTCGCGGCACGGCCACGGGCGGTCCGGGTTTTTTCATCCGCCGGAAGCCGACCGGGCTCCGGCGAAAGTGCTGCCGGAATGCGCGCGTGAACGCCGACGGGGTCTCGTAGCCGGCCTCGAGGGCGATGACCGTCACCGGGTCCCGCGAGTGCCGCAGCCGCTGGGCCGCCCGCTCGATCCTCAACCGCCGCTGATGCTGGCCCGGGGTCTCCCCCACGAAGGCCGTGAACAAGCGGTGGAAGTGGAAGGGCGAGAAGCAGGCCACGCGGGCCAGGCCGTCCAGCGACAATGACTCGTCCATGTGCTTCTGCAGGTGCAGCAGCACGCGCTGGATCCGCTCCTGGTAGTCCCGCGTCGTCCCGGGCCGGGGATGCGCGCCATTCCTTGGTTTCATCTTCATAGCCGCACCGTACCCGCTTCCCCCCGGGCGCGCTTTCCCGATCTTGCGCATTCGCGGGGCATCCGTTCAGCGCCCGGTCAGGGGACCGGGCCTACAGTGTAGGCCGCGTGCCCTCACGCGGCGCGCTATTGTTGAACCCGGGCCGCCAGAGCAAGAACACCACGGCGGCGGCCAGCGCACAGGCGGCCCCATAGAAGAACGGGGCCGCCGGGCTGATCCGCGCCCACAGCCAACCGGCCACGACGCTGGCCACGAAGGCCAGCAATCCTGTCACCGAATGCATCAGCCCCATCGCCGTGCCGCGATTCCCGGGCAAGGAGAGATCCGCCACTTGCGCCTTGGCCACACCCTCCGTCGCCGCCGCGTAGAAGCCGTAGAGCGCAAACAGGCCCCAGATCGCCGTCGGGGCGGGAGTCATCGCAAAACCCAGGTAGACCAGCGCAAAGACCACGAGCCCGCCGACCATCACCGCGCGGCGGCTCAACCGGTCGGAAAGCCATCCCGCCGGCGTGGCCGCCAGCGCGTACACGAAGTTGTAGAAGACATAGACCAGCAGCATCCCCTGCTCGCCCAGCCCCGCTTCCTTGGCGCGGAGCAGCAGGAACACGTCGCTGCTGTTGCCGAGCGCAAACAGGCCGTAGATCAGAACGAACTTCTTAAGGTCGGCCGAGAGCGGTGGGCGCGAACTCACAGCGGGAGTGGCGAACGCGCGCGACCCGATGTCGTCGCCCCGGACCAGGACCAGGGCCACCACGCCCAGCGCCGCCGGGATGAAGGCCAGGATGAACATCGCGCGGTAGCCCATCCCCAGCACCGTCAGCAACAGCACGGCCAGCAGCGGCCCCGCGACGGCCCCGGCGGTATCCATGGCGCGGTGCAGGCCGAAGGCCTTGCCCCGCTGGTCCGCGTCGCACGAGGCGGCGATGAGCGCATCGCGCGGCGAGGTCCGCATCCCCTTGCCCGTCCGATCCACCAGCCGGGCCGCCAGGACCATCGGCCACGCGCCGGCCAGCGCCATCAGCGGCTTGCTGATCGCGGAGAGCCCGTAGCCCCAGACCACGAATGGTTTCCGGCGGCCGGCGCGATCCGACATCCAGCCGAATACCATCTTCAGCAGGCTGGCCGCGCTTTCCGCCGCGCCCTCGATCAACCCGACCACGGTCATCGACGCGCCCAGCACCGTCGTCAGGAAAAGAGGGATGATCGGGTAGAGCATCTCGCTGCTGATATCCGTCAGCAGGCTCACCACGCCCAGGACGATTACGTTGCGCCCCAGGCCGCGGAGCACGCCGCGACCGGAACTGGCGGGGGAATCAGCCATGAGGGGAAAATAGCCCAAGCGGCCCTCGGTCACAACCCCGGGCGTTCACCCTGCTTTGATGGTGCACCGCGCGCGCCATTGCTGACCTTCCGTTTTCGCGGCAGGGGCAGGCGGGCGACGGCCTCCTGGAGCAGTCCGGCGATGGCCTCACCGCCGGACAGGCGGAGCAACAGCATCGCCGGGTGGATCGGCTCGGCCACCCGAACCTCCTTAAAGGAGGGCAGGAACAACAGGACCGCGATCAGGCGCAGTCCGGCGGAGACGACAAACAGCGCCGGCAGCGGCGACA
>JAHJJH010000086.1 GCA_018823105.1 Verrucomicrobiota bacterium
ACGAGCTGTTCGTCTGCACGGAGACCAGGTCGGCGAAGAAAATCGTTCCGCTGTTGGTGGGGCGGGCATCCATGAAAAGGTTCGTGCCTCCCGGCCTCGACATCAGCGCCAGGCGGTTGGTCATGGGGGTGACCGGCGCGTTGGACCAGCTTACGTCATATCGGTCATCCCCTTCCAGCGCGCCGGACTGGTGGCGCGCCACGAAGGTCCCGTGCCCCACGGAACTGGTGGCCAGGAACGGGCCGTTGATCACGCGGACGGCATCGAACGGCTCGCGCTCCACGGGCCCGGCCAGGTGGGCGGCGGTACCGATCGCGGCTTGGACAAAACGCGCGAAGTAAGACCATTTCAAGGTGTTCGCCGTGTCGGAAGTGCTGTGATAGTAAGGATTAAAATCGTCGTCATCTTCGATCGCCAGGATGGCGGCATAGCCCTGATTCCAGAACGAGGAGTGATCGCTATACGTCACCCCGTTGGCCTTGATGACCGGCTCCAGATTCGTGATGCCGTATACGGCCGTCACGTTCGTGAACACGGCGGCTATGGCGCGATCCGCGGCATATCCAGGATTGGACGTCAGCCGTGTATCGAGCCACAGCACGCCGTCGTTATTTCCATCCCACGCGAGCATATCGAGGTTCAGCACGGCCACGATGTTGTCGCCCTCGCCGTAGCACTGGGCGGCGTAGGCCGCGCTCCCCAGCATTCCCTGCTCCTCGCCGGTGAAGAGGACGAACCTAACCGTCCGTTCGAACCGGTAGTCGCGGAACAGGTCCGCCACGATCATCACGGCCAGGGACCCGCTGGCGTTGTCGTCCGCGCCGGGCGCCGTCGCGCCCGAGGGCATGTCGTCGAGGTGCGCACACACAATCACGACCTCGGAGGAGGCAGTGGTACCCGGTAGAGAGGCGATCACATTGCGGTTGCTGTATCCGGAGGCTATCCATACCTTCTGGGTCGCGGGCAGGCCCAAGGCACTGAAATATTCGTGCATGAAGGAGTTGGCCCGCCCTATCGGCCGGCCGGACGACGTGTGACGCGTGCGGATATTGGTGTAGGAACCGTCCGCCACGGCCAGAGCAGGGCCGGTCAATTCGTTCATCGCGGACGCCAGGCCATTGGTCGTGATCCGGCCGAGCATCTCCTGCACCAGCGGGCTGACCGTCATGACCTGCTGCTCCTTCACTCCGAGCAGGCGAAGACGGGGCGCCTTGAAAACCAGCGGTTGCGCGTTGAGTTCAACGACCTCACAGCCCAGTTCCGCGAGCGTCTCCGCGTCCCCGGCGCTCCCCGCCCTGATCAGCAGGCAGCGGCCGTCATCCAGCAGGACCTCGAAGCGCCCGGCGGCGCGGGCCCGCGCGTCGGGCCTGCGAGGATAGGCCAACAGGTAACGGGCGCCATCCGCGCTCGAGTCGAGAACTTCGTACGGCCAACCGGCGGACTTCAGTTCCTCCGGCGCGGTCTTCACCAGGACGTACTCGCCGCCGCCCGCATCCTGCAGATGGGCATACACCGGCAGCGAGACGTCCGCCGGGCTGCCCGACAGCGGGATGCGGACCAGGAGCCGGCCGGGGGGTCCCCCCGCACCGGCCAGAGGCGCCAAAAGGAGACAAAGAAACCATCCCCTACGCTGGAGCATCCATCCCACGTCTTGAACATACCCGGAATTCCGGACGCCTGTCAGTCCTGTCGTGGCGCGGCCAGCCCGGCCGTACCGCGCGGGCGGGGCGCCGTGTCATTTTTTTAAAAAATACCACTTGACCGTTTCTCCCCTATATTGTACTTATCCAATATAGGAGGTATATATTATGAAAGCGATCAACGACCTGGAGACGGCCCTGATGGGGCTGTTGAGCGAGAAGCCGATGCACGCGTACGAGATAGAGAAGGTGATCGTGGAGCGGGACATGCGGTACTGGACCGCCATCTCGATGTCTTCGGTCTACAAGCTCCTGCGCAAGCTGGAGAAGGAGGGGCGGGTCAAAAGCGAGGTGCGGCTGAATCCCCGGAACCTGGCCCAGAAGGTGTATGCCCTGACCCCCGCCGGCCGTAAGGCCCTGGTGGCCCGGGTCACACAACTGGTCTCGGAATGGACCCGGCCGCTCTGGCCCGTGGATCTTGCCTTGAGCAACCTCCGGTTGCTCGGCGGCCGGGAAGTGGCCGGCTGTTTCAAGCGGTACGAGGCGTCGCTGGACACGATGATCGAAGGCTACGGAAAACTGAAGGCCTACCTGGAGGCGAACTGTCCCCTCCCCAACATCCAGTTGGCCGTCCGCCCCCTCTTCCTTCTCAAGGCGGAGAAGCAGTGGGCCCGTCAGTTCATGAGAGAATATCGACGAAAATGACAAAAGGTAGGGCGGCTTGGCCCAAGCCGCCGTCATTCGGCGCGTTGAGCCAACGCGCCCTACCCTCGAGGAGGAACAAAAACATGCAAGATTTCATACGGGTGGTCGGCGCGCGCCAGCACAACCTTAAGAATATCAGCCTCGACATCCCGAAGAACCGGATCGTCGTGTTCACCGGCGTGTCCGGCTCGGGCAAGTCGTCGCTGGTGTTCGACACCGTGTGCGCGGAGGCGCAACGGCAGCTCATCGAGACCTTCAGCGCGTTCGCGCGGCGGCGCCTGCCCAAGATCAGCAAGCCGCACGTGGAGGAGATCGAAAACCTGTCCACGGCCATGGTCATTGACCAGAAGCGGCTGGGCACCACGCTGCGCTCGACCGTGGGCACGGTGACCGAGATCTTCACGCACCTGCGGATGCTCTACTCGCGGTGCGGGGAGCCGTCCATCGGGCTCTCCAACGCCTTCTCCTTCAACAATCCGGAGGGCATGTGCCCGCAGTGCCAGGGCCTCGGCAAGGAGATGGTGGTGGACATGGATCGGATCCTCGACCGGGAGAAATCGGTGGAACAGGGCGCCGTGCTCCATTCCAACTTCAAGCCCGGCGGCTGGTACTGGAAAGGCCTGATGAAATGCGGATTCTTCGATCCGCGCAAGCCGGTCCGCGATTTCACGGAGGAAGAACTGCAGAACCTGTTGCATCGCGAGAAGACGCCCTTCACGAATGTCCTCCGGGGCGAGGAATACACGTCTTCCTATGAAGGGGTGGTCACGAACCTGAAGCGCCGCTTCATGAACCGGGAGGAGGGCGAGGACGCGTACACGCGGTTCTTCACCTACCAGGACTGCGCCGAGTGCCAGGGCGCGCGGATCAGCGCGGCCGCCCGGGGCGTCAAGGTCGAGGGCGTAACGATCCCGGAACTCGTGTTCCTGGAGTTGCCTGAAGTGCTCCGGTTTGTTTCATCGGTCCGGGGCCCCGTCGCCGAGCCGCTGGTCCGCAAGATGAAGCAAAGCCTCACGAACCTGGTGGACATCGGCGTGGGCTACCTGTCCCTGCACCGTCCCGTGGCGACGCTGTCCGGGGGCGAGTCGCAACGCGTGAAGATGGCCAAGCAACTCTCCTGCAACCTCGTGAACCTGATGTACATCCTCGACGAACCCAGCATCGGCCTGCACCCGCGGGACGTCGGGAGCCTGTTGCGCATGCTCGCCGAGCTGCGGGACAAGGGGAACTCGCTGCTGGTCGTCGAACACGACCCCGGCGTCATCCAGGCGGCGGACTACGTGGTGGACATGGGGCCGGGCGCCGGGTCGCAGGGGGGGGAGATTCTGTTCGCCGGCCCGGTCGAAGCGCTGAAGACCTCCGGAACCCTTACGGCTGAATACCTGAAGCAAAGGAAGAATGGATCGTATGCCCGGCGGGCGCCAGCCGGTTATTTCGACATCGCGGACGCGACCGCTCACAACTTGAAACACGTGTCCGTGCGGATCCCGGCCGGAGTGCTGGTATGCGTCACGGGCGTGGCCGGCTCGGGCAAGAGCAGCCTGATCCACGACGTGTTTTGCCGGAAGCACCCGGAGGCGGTGGTCATAGACCAGTCGCCCGTGGGACGGTCCAGCCGCTCGAATCCGGCCACGTACGTCGGCGTCTTCGACGCCGTGCGCCGGGAGTTCGCCGCCGCCACGGGGACCGCCCCCGCCCTGTTCAGCTTCAACTCGGCCGGGGCGTGCCCCAAGTGCAAGGGCCTGGGCGTGGTCAAGGTGGAGTTGAGTTTCCTCGACGACGTCACCATGACCTGCGACGAATGCGACGGCAAACGCTACAAGGACGAGGTCCTGGCGCTCCACTACAAAGGGAAAAACATATTTGATATCCTGGAAATGACCGTCCGGGACGCCCTGGGCTTCTTTGAACACGCAAAAATCCTGCGGAAGCTGAAGATCCTCGAACGCGTGGGGTTAGACTACCTGGAGCTCGGGCAATCCTTGAGCACCTTGTCCGGCGGCGAGGCCCAGCGGCTCAAGCTCGCGAGCGAACTGCACAAAGAGGGCAACATCTATGTCATGGACGAACCGACCACCGGCCTGCACATGGCCGATACCAAGCGCCTCCTCGACCTCATCCGGCAGCTGGTGGACCACGGCAACAGTGTCATTGTGATCGAGCACAACCTCGACGTGATCAAGCACGCGGACTGGATCATAGACCTGGGGCCGGACGGCGGCGCCGCGGGCGGAACCCTCGTGGCGGAAGGCACGCCCGAGGAAATCGCACGCCATCCGAAATCCCACACCGGGCGGTATCTCAAAGAGGTTCTGTAGTTCCGCCGCTCCGCCGGCGGAAATTACACTCTCCGGCGACAGAGCGCCGGAGCTACAAGGTGTTTTGCTTACGGAATCTTCACGCCGGTGCGGTAGAAAATCAGATCGTTGTCGTTGGTGACGGTGAGGGTGACCGCGCCGGCGTCCGCCCGGCCGGGTTGATCCAGATTGAATACGCTCCAGCCCGCCTGGCGCAGGTTGGTGGACCATGCCACGTCGTATACACGGCTGTTGGTCGTCGGCGGGCCCACGGTCAAGGAAATGATCTCGCCCGTGCGCGTGTAATTGGTGACCCGGTTCGGATAGAAGGACCCGGCGTTCGTAGGGACCGTGTCGGCCGCGTATTCCTCGTCGTTGGGCCGCCCGTCCCCGTCACTGTCCGCCCCGGCCACCGCGCTCGTCGTGTTGTTGAAGAATCGGGCTTCCCACCAGTCGGGCAGCCCATCCCCGTCGGTGTCGGCGCCCGTGTCGTAGGCGGGACGGATGATGGTGACGGCATCGAAAGCCTGCGCCCCGGCGGGGGGTGGATGGGTCGAGGTCACCTGCAATTCGGTGATGTAGAGATTGTAGTCCAACCCGCCGCCCGCGCTGGCGTTCCAGGCACGGACCTGGGTCAACCCCTGGATCGCCGACTGGGCCAGCGTGCCGGTGTACGTATTGCCGTCCGCCCGAAAGAGATACTGGGTCGTCCCGGTGAGTTCGAACTCGAGCATCAGGCCATTGCCGCTCCACGGGATCAGGGTATCGCGCCCGACGGTCACGTCGCTGCACCGGTAATTCGTCTCGCCGCCGACAAAGTAAAACTCGAACAGGGTGTGCGCTTCATCATTATGGAGGGTCAAGCCGACGCTTTTTCCGGTCTCAATATAGTTGTTCTCAAATCCAACCCGCACCACGTCCCCGCTCCCGAGCGGCGCGGCAAAAGGGCGGCGGGCTTCCGACAGGCCGTCGCTGTTGGCCCACAGGCCCCAGCCGAAGGCCGCCAGGTTCATGTTCGAGCTTCCCGGAAGAGCGGCTCGATAGTGGCCGGCGTTGCCGCCGGCGGTCAGCGTCCATCCCCCGCCCCATCCGGTCCCGCCGTTCGATCCGTTCGTCCAGCCGGCGGCGTAGACCGTGTTCGACGCGGAGTCCGAGGCCGTCGCGTTGCCGGGCTGATTGGTGGCCAGGACCATAATGTAATTGGTGCCGACCTCCAACGGCACCCCGGCCAGGCTCCACTGGGAGGCCGCCGCCCCGCTACCCACCTGGCCGGTGAGATGGTTGGTCCAGACCAGGGAGCCGGCCGTGGCCACGGTCGCCGTGCCGGACAAGGTGCAGAGATTCGTGGCATGGGGGACGGAGATCGTCCCGACGGGATTGGTCAGGGCGATCCCGGGCGGCGCGGGCCAGCAGTTGGTCGCCACCACCGACCAGTTCTGGTCGTAATGATTGTCCCAAGTGCCTTGCCCGTCATGGAAAACAAAGTTTACCCGCCGGGTGCCGGAAGGAATCGAGTACCCCGCGGTCCAGGTTCCGGCCGGGCTTTCAACCAAGGCGGTCCCGGGGCTCGCCACATCCAGCCAGCCGTCGTGTCCGATATACAGGTAGATGTTCGTCGCGGCCTGCAGCGGTCCCTCATTCGGGCGGTAGGTGATCGTCAGGGGCACGCAACCCTGCGGAGAGGACGGGCTCACCAACACCTCCGCCGGCGTGCCGCCGCTGCAGTTGTTCACGGAAAGATGCCAGTCCGCGCCCCCGTTGTTGTCCCACGTTCCGCCGCCATCGCTAAACACCATGTCCAGGCGATAAGTGCCGGGCGCGATGGTGTGGGTGAATTCCCAGGTCCCGTCCACCTTGTTCGACATGGCCGTGTCTACGACGTCCTGCCATTCGTTGCGGCCGAGGTAGATGTTCACCTGTGCCGCGTTCTTGAGCGGGTGATCGAGCGGGTCGTACGTGATCTTCACCTCCACGCAGCCGCCGGGGGCCGGAGGATCGAAGGTAGCCGTCCCGGGCGTCGTGTACTCCTCTTTCGAAAAAATCTGCACGCTATACATGCCCATGTTCACCGGCGCGCGCGGCGGCGAACCCGTGGCGACCACGGAGGCCGGACCGATATTTCCGAAATCGGCCTGGTAATTGGTGGAATCGCCGTTGAAGTGCGAGTACCAGGTGCCCGCGGACGGGAACTGGATGACATAGCTGTTGTCGTTCCAGTTGTTGATCGAGAAATTCGCCACCACGACCACATCGTCCGCCCCGCCGCCCGCATCCCAGCGAGTGTAGGCGAGGACCTTGTTGACGTTGTCCACAAGATGCACGTTCACGCCCGTGCCTCGCAACCCGCCCGTCGCGCCTCCCAGATTCCGGCGCAGGCGGATCATGTCGCGATACGCGCGGACGATCCCGGCGTAGGTGTTGGTCAGGCCCCACCGCAACGACTGCTCCGAGCTGAAGGTCCAGGTTTCGTGCATCTCCTGGCCCTGGAAAATCATCGGCACGCCCGGCGCGGTCATGACGATCCCCTCGGCCAGCAGGGCGCGCCGCCGCGCCCAGAGGCTGTCCGGATCGCCCGCGTCGATGGACCGCGGCAGACGGACGTTGCTGTTTAAATCGCCGACCGTATCGTGGGATTCCGAATAAATCACCCGGTTGTGGCTGGGCCACCCGTTCAGGAGCGACGCCACGCTGCTCATACTGCGGTCCGCGTCGCTGGAGCGCGTCACCTGCCATTTGAGGTCGTCGTGGAACCCGACGTGCCACTGGCTGTCGAAGTTCATGCTGTAATCGAAGCCGTGGTCCTCCGCGATGCGGATCTTGCCCGGATACGTCTGCTGGATTTCCCAGTTGATGTCCCGCAGCATCGCCTCGCCGTCCGCGTTGTGGTTGGCCCCGTTGTTGTAGTAGATGATGTTGAACACGGAATCCCAGCGGAAGCCGTCCACGCGGCACTCCTCCAGCCACATGAAGATCTGGTCCCGGATGAAATCGCGCACCTCGCTGCGGCTGTAATCCGGACGTGTGTTGCCCCACCAGGTGCTGGCATGGGCGTAGTCGTTGTAGAAGTAGATCCCGCCGAGCCCGTTCTGGCTCCACCCGTCGAAAGTCCACATGTCCAGGTCCGTCGGCCCGTAGTGGTTGTGCACCACGTCCACCAGCACGGCGATGCCGCGCTCGTGGCAGGCCTTCACAAACCGCTTGAAGGCGTCGGGCCCGCCCAGCGCGCTCTCCACGGTGAAGAGGTCGGCGGGATTGTAGCCCCAACTCTTGTCGGTCGGGAATTCGCACGGGGGCATGACCTCGACCGCGTTGATGCCGAGGTTCTGGAGATGATCCAGCCGCTCAATGACCTTGTCGAAGGAGCTCGGCACCCAGGTCTCGGCGTTGTAGGTGCCCGCGTGCATTTCGTAGATCACCATTTCGCTGCGGGCGGGCGTGCTGAAAGAGGCCGCACCCCAGTCGAACTCGCCGGGATCGTAGAGGATGGAGTTGCCGTTGGAATTGGTTACGCGTCGCGCGCGGGGGTCCCGCTTGTCAAAGCTGTTGTTGATCCGCAGCTTGTACTCCTGGCCGGACTGCGCGCCGTTGATATCCACGGACCAGAGACCGCCGCCCTCGCTGACCAGCGGGGTGGTGCCCCAGCCGTTAAACTGTCCCTTCACCCCCACCGCCGAGGCATTCGGCGCCCACACCCGGAAAGTCACTCCTGTTCCCAACGCATCCGCATAGGGTGTGGGTCCCATGCCGGGACGCGAGGACTGGGCCAGAGCCGGGATGTTGAAACCGGCGGCGAAACAGAATGCCACCGCCCAAGATGCAGTCCTGTGAGTTCGCAAAGGCATGGCCCTCGGTAAAGCATTTTACCTGATTGGCAGGATTGCGTAAAGAGGACGCAGGGCAAAAGCCGAACGGCGGCCTACCAGCGCTCGTAGTGCACGATTTCCTTGAGGTCTTTGCGAATTTTTGGCCGCGGCTCGGCAGCGGGCACCCCCAGAGGCGTCATGGCCAGCGGTTCGATCCCGTCGGGCAGCCCCAGGATCTCTTTCACCTTGGCCGGATGGAAAGCGCCGACCCAACATGTCCCCAGGCCCAGGTCCGCCGCGCACAGCGTCATGTGATCCATGGCAATGGCGCCATCTACCGACGCATAATTTTTCCCGTCCTGCCGGACCCATCCCCGTTTGGTCTCGGTACACACCACAAGAAGTACCGGGGTCTTCCAGAACCATTCCTTGGCGTAGGCCTGCTGAAGCCGCTGACGGACCTGCTCGTCGCGCACCACAATGAAATGCCAGGGCTGTTGATTGGCGGCGGACGGCGCCAACCGCCCGGCCTCGAGCACCTGCGCGAGCAGCTCCTCGGACACCGGATCCGTCTTGTACGCTCGAATGCTTCCCCGCTTCGCCGCCAGATCCAGAAAACTCATGGCACACGCTCCTGTTGCAGGATGAAGGAAACATACCACGGAAATGCAAACAAACCATGGGGGGAAGAAAACGAACCGCGAAATACACTAAACACACGAAAAACCAGAAATAGCCAAACAGGTTTTTTCCGTTTTCGTGTTCTCCGTGTATTTCGTGGTTCTCTATTCCCTGACCTGGCCGGTACCGAGGATTACGTATTTATACGTGGTCAATTCTTCGAGGCCCATGGGCCCGCGGGCGTGGAGCTTGTCGGTGCTGATACCAATCTCGGCGCCCATTCCGAATTCGCCCCCGTCCGTAAACCGCGTGGAGGCATTGACATACACCGTGGCGGAATCCACCTCCTGGGTGAAGATTTTTTGCGCCGCCTCGGACTGGGCCACGATGGCGTCGGAATGATGCGAGCCGAAACGGTTGATATGCTTCGCCGCCGCGTTGGCGTCCGCCACCACGCGCACGGCGAGGATCAGGTCGAGGTATTCCTCGGTCCAGTCCGACTCCACGGCCTCTTTCATCGTCGCGACGATCACCCGGGCAACCGAATCGCCGCGTAAT
>JAHJJH010000087.1 GCA_018823105.1 Verrucomicrobiota bacterium
AAACCCTCGTACTGCGAAAGCAGCGCGAAGACATCCGCCTGCTGGTAGGCCGCCACCAGGTCCGTCCCCCCGGCGTAGCCGCTCCATTCCACCGCGCCCTCCAGCCTCATGGCCCTGGCCTTGCGCGGGGCCTCGGGGTAGCGCGGGTCCGGCGCGCCGATGATCCGAAGCCGCACCTCCGCCCCGCCGCGCGCGCGGACCCTCCGGAAAGCCTCGAGCAACCCCTCGACGTTCTTGTAGGGATCGAAGCGGCCCACGTAGAGGATCGTTTTATACGCGGACGCCAGGCGCGGAGCGGGCTGGTACTCGGGCGCGACGCCATTGTAGATCGCCCGGACCCGCGCCTCCCGACCCGTCGGGATGCGCAGGCTTTTTATGATATCCGCTCGCGACGTTTCACTGACCGTCAGGAGGGCGTCCGCCCGCGCGCCGACCTCGAACATGACCCGCTTGAACAGCGGGAACAGCCGGGTCTTCAGCGCCCGGGGCGTATGCTCGGGGAACAACAACGGGATCAGATCGTGGATGGTCGCCACGCCTTTCATGGAATGCGGACGCCCGCGCGGGAACGCGGCGAACGGAATCATGTAGTTGGGCGAATGAAACACGTCCAGTTCCAGGCGCCGCAGCAGGGCGGGCATGCGAAGCTGGCTCCACGGCGAGAACACACGCCACGGCACCAGCTCCGCGCGGAACCGGCCCTGCCCCTCCAATCCCGCGGCCTGCCAGACCCGGTCGCGGAGCGTGGGATGGTTAAATAAGACGACGAACTCATGCCCCGTATCCATCCGCGCCAGTTCGCGGATCAGTTCCAGCGTGTAGGTCCCGATTCCGCTCAACTCGGGGAAAATCCATCTGGCGTCCAATCCAATTCGCATAATCCACCGGCCCCACGACATACAGAAAAAGCCCGGGAAATGGAAGGCGGAAGCGAGAAGCTACAGCCCGCGGTAGACCTGCCAGGTTTTCCGTGCCGTCTCGCGCCAGGAGAATCGGCGCGCCTGACGAAATCCGCGCTCCTTCAACTCCCCGCGACGATCGGCATCGGCCAGCAGGCGATCCGCCCGATCCGCCCACTCGGCCGCCACGTACCCGGACGCGAATTCGGCGGCCTCACCCAGGACTTCCGGCAGGGAGCCGGCGGGCGCGGCGAGCACCGGCGCTCCGCAGGCCATCGCCTCCAGCGGCGTGAAACCGAAACCCTCATACAGCGAGGGGAAAACGAACAGTTCGGCACCGGCATACAGGGAGGGCAGCAAAGATTCTTCAACGTATTGCAGGTGCCGAATGCGCGCGGCGCGAGAGGAAGTCTGCATGCGCTCGAGCATCGGCTCGTATTTCCAGCCCGGCGCGCCGGCGAGGACCAGGTCGCCGTCGAATTCCATCCGCTCGAAGACGTTCACCAGGAACCCGATATTTTTTCGCGGCTCGAGGGTCCCCACGGTCAACAGGTAGGGCCGGTCGAGAGCGAGCGTCCGGCGCATGGCCTCGACCGCCCCGGCCGCCGGCGGCACCCAGGATCCGGCAATGCCGGACGGCACGGCCACGATGCGCGACTCGGGGACGCCGAGCAGTTCGTGGATTTCGCGGGCCACGAAGGACGACACGGCGATAATGGCGTCGGCGCGCGCGACGGTTTTGTCCATCTGCGCGGTCAGGTAGTCCAGGTTGCGCCGCTCCGTGGTCTCCGGGAAACGCCGGAAGGCCAGGTCGTGAATCGTCACCACGGCCTTGCCGCGCGCCAGCGGCGGGATGATGAAATTGGGAAAGTGGTAGACATCCGCGCGGCCGGCGAACCAGTCGAACGGGGGCCAGCCCAGCCGCTTCCACGCCTGCTGCACGATCATCCCGGGGCACCAGCGCACGGCGCGCCGGGTCGCACCCGGCACGGGGAACGGGTCCCCCCGGCGCTTGGAATCGAAGTAGAAGAGGGATAACTCGTCGTCGCCGGCCATCGGCCCGAGATGCTCGACCAGCGATTGAGCGTAGCGGCCCACACCCGCTCGCTGCGCCACGCCGGCCTGGATATCCACGCAAACTTTCATCGCGTGGCGGCATCATGACCCGCGCCGGGTTACGCCGTCAAGGACTTGCGACCAAGTTATCACAATTTATAAACTGTGATAGTCTTGGATGAAATGGGCTACCGAACGGCGTCCCTTGAGGTTTTCAGCAACACCATCAAACACCGTGCAAGGGGGTGCGGATCAGCGATCAAACGATGCCTTTTGTCCTCGTTCGTGATCAGCTCCCGAACTCGCAGATAACGCAGGTGACGTGCCAGCGAAATGCCCGGGATATCAGTGGCGACGGCCAAATCCGAAAATTTCCGAGGGCCGTGCAACAAGACCTGAACAACGCGCAAACGTCGTGGATGGGTCAAGGCGGACGCGATGCGCAAACAGTCGCCTTCCGCGTGCGGAGAGCGGCTCGCCAGAGCGGCTTGCATTGCCCTCACGAGCGGCTTGGCCGAGGGGACGCGGGGATCGGCGACCGGGGAGTATCGAACCCAGCGGCCTCTACGATCCGCTTTCAGAAGCCCCCGCGACTGGAGCCGGCGCAATTCCTGGCTGGCCCGACTATGACTGATCCCCACGGCTTCGGCCAGTTCGGAAACGGTCCGATCCGGCCTGCGAAATATCTGGGCCAGCAGCTGCAATCGAGTCGGGCCCGCCAGCACACGACACGTCCGCCACAACGTTGGGGCTAGTTCCATGGCTGACATATATCACAGTTTATAAATTGTGATAATAACGTCAACGGCAATCAATCGCATTTTCCCGGCCGATTTTATTATCACAATTTATAAATTGTGATAGTTCCGGAAATGAGCGTTCTCTCGACCTGAAATTCGCGCGCTCGCGGCCAAGCCGCTGCGGACAAGTAGAGGAGGGCACCGATCAAAAAGGATCGAAAAGCGAATTGTCCGGCGGGCCGAACCAGCCGAGGCCGGAGGCGAAATTTCCCAGTTTCTGCGCTTCGTGGGTCACGTGACCGTCACACCACACCACGCCGGCATAACCGCCGTGCCGGAAATGGATGGACGGGCGGGCCGGACCGTAGAGCTGGGCCGGCGTCGCTCCAACAAAAAAATACGCCTCGGCAAAAGAATATTCGATAAGGTAGCGTGGATTATTGTACGGCTGGCCGAAGGCCGCGTCCGTAAACATGACCGTCGCGGCCGGACGCTGAATCCCTCCGGCAGGCATCCCCTTCTGCATCGCCGCCGCGCCGTACCCAAGCAGGTAGATTTGCGAGCCCACGCCGCGGTCGTTGTAGCCATAACCGCCGCACGCGGCCTCGAACGCATTGGCCGTTGCGTCCTGCCGGTAGTCCGGAAAGGAGGGGCACCGACGAACCCGTCCATCGCCCAGGAAACGGGCCAGCGGGCCCTGGGTGCCGTCGAAAGCCCCCGACCCGGACGCTCGCGCGCCGTGCCAGCGTTGACGGTTGGCCCCAAAAATATCCGGCGCGGCGGCGACATACCGGCCCGTCTCCGCGGCGTAGGCCGCGTTGGCGAGGAAAAGCTGGCGAAGATTGGACTCGCATTCCGCCCGGCGCGCGGCCTCCAGGCTGCGCACCCCCACCGGCAACAGGATCATCACCAGCAGGCCGAGGACGGCCAGAACCACGAGTAACTCGATCAGGGAGAAGGCGGTTTTTCCAAACATTGGAAACATTCAATCGGCCCGCGAGGCCCCGCCTTCGCCGGGCTTCGGCGTGGCAAGCGCGGGCCCTCCATGAATTGGACAGGTTCACGGCAGGAGGGACCTCCGGAGGCGGTAGAAACGGCCCGGCGCGGGCGGGCCGGGATCGTCCAGCGTCACACGCTCGTTACAGCCGGTGACGGACGCCACCGTGGCCCAATCTTCCGAGCCCAGCTGTTCCACGGCTTGCAACTCATAAAGGTAGTTGGTGAACGCCAAGCATTCGAACCGGCCGTCCCCGGGCGACACGGCCGCCGGCTCGCAGTCCATCCGGTAATTCAAGATCCCCACGGCGTCGAGATCGAAGCCCGCGGAACCCTCGGTGGGATACGGATCGTAAATGATGTTGCCGAAAGAGTCGGTGCACGAACCGTCGCCGACGATGTCGACCAGGCGCACCCAGCGCACGTCCATGACATCGAGGTCCGGCGATACGCCGGCCAACTCGCGCAGGTCGAACGGCGCGCCGAATCCCTGCCGGTATTTCCCAGCCAGTCCGGCGCTATTCGTAGCCTGCACTTCCGCGCTCGTGAACGGAACCGGATCGGGTGTGAGCGAGTGGTTCGGAAAACTGAAAAAAATCAAGCCGTCGCTCGATACCTCGACCCGGGCGAGTTCGAGGAAGAAATCATCAAAGGCGTTTTCGAAAACCGCGAAGTCGGGGCCGGGCCCGTCGGCGAGGGGGATATCGAAGGTCAGGGTAATAGTCCCGCCGTCGCCCAGGCAGACAATATCAAACGCCTCACCGGAAGCCGGACCGAGGGCGTTGGATGGATTCTGCCACTGAGGATCGCAGCCGGCGCCGACAAGGTAGTTGGTCCAGCCACTGGCCCAGGTGACGAAGCGTTTGTCATCCTTGTGAATGGCCGTTGAGTTCGTCTGGCCGGCGGCCGGGGCATAAGTGAAGACCAGGCTATCGAGAGCGAAATAGGCGGGGGTGTTCATGCCCCACGCGCCCGTATCGCTGGAGGTGAGAGAGAAGTGCAAGGTCTTCACCGCGGCGCCAAAACCCGAAAGGTCCACCCACTGCCAGGCAGACTGAATGTAGTCCAAGTCGTTGTCGGCGAACCGGTAATCGGCAAGGTAATGATTGGTAATGCCGACAACCTGGCCATCAAGATCCCGCCCCGTAATGGTCAATAGGAACCAGTCCGGGTCGTCGCCCGTCGCACCGCCGAATTTTTTACTGAAGATGTCGCCATCGCGCATCGTCAGGGCGGCGTAGGTCGTGTTGTTGACGTAGAAGCCGCGGATCCACGCGGGAAGGCTCAAGGTGATGATATCGGCCTCTTCCCCGTAGGTATCATCATAGACGACCGCGTAGGTCCCGGCGCCGCCGACGCCGGTCCCGCTGAAAACGGCATACTGGTTCAGCCAGCCGGCAGTATTCGTGTCGTTGACGTTGGAGAGGGCAAAGCCGCTCCAACTGCCGTAGTCCGGATTGTAGCTGTTCCTGAAGAAGGCCGTGCGACTGGTGACGCCGCCGGAGAGGTCCGCACCGTTCCAGAAGGACTGCGCGGGAAGCGGATGATCTTCGAAATCCACATCCAGGGCGGGAGCGAATCCGGGCAGACCGGCAAGGGAACCGGCGGTCAGACAACGAACAAGAAACTTCCTCACGGGCGCCTTTCTGCTCCTCGGGCGGGAGCGAGTGGGCAACGGGAAAAACTCGTCTTCTGGCTTCCGGCATCAGGCCTCGCCCCGCCTTCCCAGGAAGTATCTTCCCAGTGGCCTATGGGGTTTGTAGCCGGTTACAGCGGCGCGACCGCGTCCGATTTGCACGGACTTCCGTTCGCTTTTCCCGCGCGCTTTTCAGTAAAAAAGAACTTCACGCAGGGTAGGCGGGAAGAGAGAGATCGTCAAGGGTGGAAAGACACGACGTCCAACGCCCAATGGATAGGGGCTTCCGGTAGGGCGGTTTGGCCCAAGCCGCCAAGATAGCGGCGCGTTGAGCCAACGCGCCCTACCGCTGAATGTTATCACCGGCGCAGGGACGCAATGAGCGGAGCCGCATGGGCCCGGTTGAGGACGTACAGATGAATCCCCGGCACGCCATCCCGGAGCAATGCCTCGATCTGTCGCTGCGCCCAGGTCATGCCGATCTGGGCGGCAGCCGCGTCATCCGCGGCCGCCGCCAGTTGCGCGGCGAGCGGAGGGGGGAAAGTCGCCCCGCAGACGGCCATAAAGCGCTGAATCTGCCGGTGCGAGAGGGCGGGCATGATCCCCGGCAGGATTGGCTGCGTGATACCAGCGGCGCGGCAACGCCGGACGAAATCCGTGTAAAAGCGGTTCTCGAAAAAGAGCTGCGTGGTGACGAAGTCCGCGCCGGCCGCCAGCTTGATTTTCAGATGTTGGATGTCCGTTTCCAGACTGGAGGCCTCGGGATGTTTCTCGGGGTAGCCCGCCACGCCGCAACAAATATCAGGGTGCCGGGCCTTCAGCAGGGCCACGAGGTCGGACGCATGGGCCAGGCCGTTCTTCGCGACGCGGAAGGCGGTTTCGCCTTTCGGCGGATCGCCGCGCAGGGCCATGATATTGCGATATCCGCGGCGATGAAGCTCATCGGCAACTTCCGTCAATTCCGACCGGCTGGACGCCACGCAGGTCAGGTGCGGCATGACCGTGCCGAAGCCCATGTGGCGCAGCAAGTCACAGACCTCCAGCGTGCGGGCGCGCGCCGAACCACCCGCCCCGTAGGTGACAGTCACGAAATCCGGGTGCGCGGTCAGCAGGCGCTCCGCCGCCTGGCGCAGCGTCGCCAGGCCGGCGTCATCTTTCGGGGGAAAGAACTCAAACGAAAGCAGCGGGCGCGCGGCCTGCTTCAGCAACTCGGCGATGGTTGGATCCGGCATGATCTTTACCGTATCGGGATTGAGTCAGAGGTCAACCGCGGGGGTTCATTCCTCCGCGAGGGGATTCCATTCGTAGCCCGCGATGTCCGCGCCGCGGATGACCACCTCCATTTTTCCGTCCGCGCCCGGCCAGATCGTCCAGTGGTCCCGGAATCCCACGGCCTGCGCCAGTTTGACCTCGCCCCGTTCGTTCAGCAGCAACAGGCTGTTCCAGGTCGCCACGAGCAGGTAATCGCGGTCGGCGGCAACCGGGAGCGCCAGGGCTTGGATGACGCCAACGGACTCGTCCAGGATATACGTCCAGACCGTTTCGCCCTCCTCGGAAAGGCCTTGAATGCTGGTCTCCAAGGTGCGGAAAGAGCGACTGGACGTTCCCGTTTTTGTGACTTCGTACTTCGTTTTCACAGCGGCCACCAAGCCGCTCTCCCCGGACTGCAAGTACACCAGGAGCGGGCGCCGATCCATCTCGTCTTTGGTACGAGCCTCTTCGGGGAGGGCCAGTGTCCGGAGCGGTTCGCCATCCGCCGGATTCAGGATATGAAGGGATTCCTCACTCGCAACCGCCAGGCGCCTGGGCGGAACGTACAACTCCAAGCGCGTTCCGCGAAAGCTTTCTGTTTCGGGGGCCTCGATCTCGCGGCGCCATTTGAGCCGGAAAAAGCGCGAATCCAGCTCCGGCGAACTATCAAAACTCCTCGATATCACCCGGCGTGAGGATTTCTCCTCCTTCATCGCCGCCGCCGGCAACGGCTTGGCGCTGGGCAGGGATTCGCCGGCCAGCAGTTGGTCGAGGGCCTTGCGCAGTTCTTCGGGCCCTTTGTCCCAGGCCCCGACCTGACGGCCCTGGACCTTGCCGTCGCGCCCGATCAGCACGATGCACGGAATGGCCCCGACAGCGTAATCCACGCCGAGCCCCTGCAGGTCCAACCCGCTCGGATAGGCCACCTTGTGCTCGGCCAGCACGGGCGCGATCTTGTCCTTGTCCGCGGGGCGGTCCCGGCTCACGCCGAGGAACACCACGTCCTTGTCCTTGTAGTCATCGGCCAGGGCGGCCATGTGCGGCAGCATCGTAAGGCACGGCGGGCACCACGTGGCCCAGAAGTCGAGGACCACGACGCGCTCCTTGTGGTCGGCCAAGCGGAAGGTCGAGTCGTCGAGCAGCGGCAGTTCGAAATCGGGCGCGGGCTTGCCGGACAACTCGAAGGCCGACAGCTCCGGACCGCGGGGGGCGGCGATGGGCGCCGGGGCCGGCGCGTCATCGAACTCTTCCTCCACCGCCGCCCGCGGCGGAGGCTCCGGCTTCGGCTCATTTTCCGCCGTCCAGGGGCGCCGGGGCGCCGCCGCCAGCTTTTCGACAGGAAATCGCTGGATATATTTCAGGAAGGGCCCGCTCGAGGCCACGTTGCCGCCGATGACCAGGACCTCGTCGCCGTGCAGGACGGCCGCGTTATGGCGGCTGGAGCGGTAGCCGACATCCAGCAGAGACCACTCGCCGGTCTTCAGGTCGCAGGCGGCCACCCGGTTCAGCACCTCGTAGTCGCCGAACGTGTACAGCGTGTCGCCGACGATGACGCCGCTGTGCGCGCTCATCTTGATCGGCAGGTCGGGCAGGCGTTCCCAGCGGTCGGCGGCGATGTCATAGACCTGGAAATCGGTGATCGCCTTGCTCCCGTCGTACCCGCCCGGCGCGTAAACCTTTCCGTCCTTCACCGCGACCATCCCTTCGCGGGCGACGAGCATTTCCGCCCCCTGCGTCCAGGTCTTCTCCTTGAAATCGTAAATCTGCACCTTCCCGGTTCGCGCGCGGCCGGCCTTCTCGCCGCCGACCGCGTAAAGCCGGTTCTCGTGCACGGCCACGCCCATGCGCGAGACCGGCTCGGGCATCGGCGGCAATTCGCTGACCCTTCCGGTTTCTGGATCGAACTCCTCGACCTGCGCGGTGCCCGCCCTCTCTTCGGTGATTCCCCCCAGGAGGTACAGGCGGCCCTCGTAGCCGGCGCCGTTGTGAAAATAGCGTGGGAGAACGGAAGCCGGCAGGTAGGAAACCGTGCCGGCCGCCGGATCCAGGGCCTCGATATCCCCGCAGATTTCGTCATCGGCACAACCGCCCGCCACGTATACCGACGAGCCCAGCGACACGGCCGGCATACCGAACCGTTCGGTCTGCAGGCGGAAGGACGACTCCACCGTGCTGTCGATTCCGGAGGTCATGCCCGCCACCAGTCCGGCCCATACCAGCGCACTTATCGGATTCATATTCGTTTCTCCCGTGGACACAGATGTAGCGCAGCAGAGCGCCCGTCGAAAGGAAATAATGCGCATCACGCATGTCTGGTGACAAGGAAGGCGGCTCCGGGCGCTTCACCATCGTGCTTGCGTTTATCAGCCCTGTTCTGACACATTCTTGACCATGAGACCGCTCATTCATGGCGGGTCGCAATGGTCAGGGGCTCGTACCGCCCGAAAAATGATTTCTTATCAGTAGACGGGAGGCGACATGGACTTGAACAAGGCTTCTGTGAAACGGCTGGACGCTCTCGTCGACTTGTTCGAGGAGATCCGTTCCAGGGACGATCATTCCGCGGGGCTCCTGCAGAGATTTCAGGATGGCTACCGGGCCGTTCCCAGGGAGGAGCGCCCCCGGTTTTTCGAGACCCTCATCCGTCGGTTTAGGACCCCCAAGAAGGCCATCGAGGAAGACTTGCGGCTCCTTCTGGCGGCCAGCGAAGCCGACGCCGTGCAGTGGGCCCGGTCCATGACCGATCTGCGCCGAAAGATCGAATCCCCCCGGCTCAAAGCCTTCAGATCGTTCATGAACCTTTCCGGCGGGTTAAAGTTTCTCTTGGACTTCCGCGCGGACATTCTAGCTGCCCAGCGGCAGGCAGACGTGAATCTGGGCCCCTTGGACGAGGACATCGCACACCTGTTCGACTCCTGGTTCCAGCAAGGATTCCTGTTCCTCCAGGAGATCACCTTGGACTCCCCCTACCGGCAGATTCGGTTCCTCAAGGATCACGACCTTGTCCATCCCATGACCAGTCTGGACGAGATGGCCACCCGCCTAGGGGAGGATCGTCGCTGCTTCTCCCTGTACCATCGCGCCATGCCCGAGGAGCCGGTGGTCTTCATCGAGGTGGCCCTCACCAAGGGAATCGCGCGCTCCATCCACGACGTCATCGGGGAATCCCAGGAGCGCGGAACCCGCAAAGGCACACCGGACACCGCCGTCTTCTACTCCATCAACAACACCCAGAATGGACTGGCGGGACTGGGCTTGGGCAAGGTCCTGATCTTCCAAGTGGTGGATGCCCTCAAGAAAGGGAACCCCGACATCAAGACTTTTTCCACCCTGAGCCCCATTCCCGGTTTCTGGGAGCGGTACCTCAAGCGCGTGCTTCAGGGGGGAGATAACCACTTTTCCATGAAGATGGAGAAACTGGAGGAGTTCTTCCCGGCCAAAGTTCGCCAAAGGATCATGGATAAGTTTGCCGAGGTCGCGGGCGGTGAGGCCAAAGGCTTCGGCCAGGCCCTGGCCGGAGTTCTCTCCCAGCCCGGATGGCTGGAGGACCCCGAGTATTTCCAGTTGTTGAAGAAGCCCCTGACCGAAATCACGTACTTTTACATTACCCAGGAGAAGGGCGCGCAGGGCAAGCCGCTCAACCCGGTGACCAACTTCCACATGGGGAACGGAGCCAAGGTCTCCCTCCGAAACGTGAATTTCGCGGCCAACCGCCTGCCGCGGGGGTTGGAGGAATCCTGCGGGATGATGGTGAACTACGTATACTCCATGCCTTGGCTTCACCAGATCGGTCGGAGCATGCAATCGCTGTTGCCCCGAAAGGCGTAGGACAGCATCTTCGGCGGCGGGCCCCCGGGCCGCCGCGCCGGGGCGGGTCGCCCCGGATCCAAGAGTTCCTCAAGCCCAACCTCAAGGGCCTACCAGATGCCTGGGAGGATCATTTTCACTTCCGCGCAATAGGATTCGTACTCGGCTCCGAACTCCTCTTTCAGCACGCACTCTTCGCGATGGATGCGCCTCAAGAACGCCAGGGGCAGGATGAGCACCGCGGCAATTGCGGAGAACCAGGCGTGCAGGAAAATCGTCGTCGACACGTACAGCAGGAACGCCCCCAGGTAACTCGGGTGCCGTATCCTCGCATAGGGGCCGCTTCGGACAAACCTGTGGCCTTTCTCGACCGCAATGTGCATCGTGAACAGACGGCCCAAAGTGAGGACCGCCCACGTTCGCAACGAGAGTCCGATAGCGGCGACGATGAGGGCGATCACCGCTACAGAATCCCATGCAACGCTCTGGGGATACCGCAGGTACGCGGCTTCCATGATCGCGGCCAGTTGCACGGCATAGACCGACCAGATGATCTGGGCTCCCGTCCCCTTGTCTCGCGCCCTTCGGGCAATGGTGAAAGGGTTGTAGCCGGGCTGAAGGACCGAAGCCAGCACGCCGAGTGCCAGCAGAATCCAGAGCTGCGCCGCGCGAAGAATGGCGAGGTTCCCGAGTGCCGGCATGATCACGAAGATGGAGGAAATGACGACGCCGGAGACCAGTTTCTTCATTGTCGGGGGCCTTTCACATCTGGATGGTTTCTTGCTTATGCATGGCATCGAGCGCCGATATCTCCGTGGCCATCATGCGCCACTTGTATTGGACATCACGGCGCCCAGCGGCCAGGAAGCGCGCGCGCACGTCTTCCTCCCACGACGGGGACATCAGGTGGATACACGGCGAGAGCAGCCGGTCCGACTTCCTCTTGCTGTCGTACTCGACGTTGGCCTCGCAAAGCGACTGGTCGATGAACGGAAGGACCGTGTTCTTCAGGAATGCTTTCGGAGGTTCCGGGGCCAGGTGCATGAGGATCTCGTAGCGCCGCTCCGCGTAGTTGGGCACAACCCGGAACTGCTTCACCGTCACGCCGAGTTCGTCTTTCAGCCTTCGAAACGCTCCCAGAACGTGGTTGGCGTGGAGCTTCTCGCCGGTGATGTTGAGCAGGTCATCGCCCTTCCGCATGAAAGCAGCGACGGGGGTCCGGTTGTAGAAGCCCTGGATTTCGACCACGTCGTCCATGTCGTAGCGGTAGAGTCCGTTCCCATTGGTCAGGATTATTTTGTACCGCTTGCCCAGCTCGACCTGGTGACATTGCAGGACCACGCCGGCCGTCGCGTTGCTCTCGCCTTCAGGGACGAACTCATAATAGTTGTTGGGCAGCGCCAGTATCCCGGCAGGCGTGTTGTCCTGGTAAGGGATCGTCATGGAGCCTTCACTCGCCAGGTATCCGATGTCCCTCTTCGGAACACTCTCGCCGTAGCAACGGGATAGTTTCTCCGTCTGAAAACCCACGCTCCCTCCGAGCCAGCATCCGATGAGCTTCAAATGATTCCAGCACGCGAACGGCAGAAGCTCTCCGTGCCGGCGAATGACCGCCTCGAGGAAGCGGGCCCTGCGTCGGTTGGGCCTCATGGAAGCGCGGATGGCGCTCACGATCTGGAGATCCTCGCGGCCTTGCTCGAAGGGCCATGCGCCTACGACACGCCCGTCGCGGATCGCCCGGACGATCTCCTCCTGGTGGCGAATGGCGACTTCGGCGATCTGGATCAACGTCGTCGGATTTGGCGTAACAATGCAGGACACCTCCTGCGCGAGGGCAAGCCGGGCCATCAGGTAGTAGCGCAGGCCGTAGTCCTTAATGTTCGGCAGACTGGCGGGCAGCGTGAACGAACGGCACAGCCTGCGCGGCAGGCCTTCGCAAATCATTCCCGAGGCGCTGCCGTAGGGGATCCCGGCCGGTGTGGTTCCCTCGATCGAGGCCCCCGATATGAGCAGGATCGAATGATCCAGGAACGATGGGTGATCCCGAAGAGCACGGTGGAACCACTGGTAGGATAAACGAACCGCCAGATCCCGCCCTTTACGCGTGATCGGCAGAAACTTCGGCTTGTCGGTCGTGCCGCTCGTAAGACAGAACATAAACGGCGAATCCGCCGTAAGGACATTCGCCTGTCCATTCTTGATTTTCTCCACATACGGCGCCAAGTCGGAGAAGGTGGTCACGGGCATGAGCCTGGCGAAGGCCTCGCCGTCATGCACCCGTGAAAACCCGTGTTCCCTTCCGTACTCGGTGTCCCGATTGCGCGCTAGGATGTCGAGTAGCAAGCGTTGCTGTGCCGCGCGCGGTTCAGCCGTGGACCGGTCGAAGGAGCGCCTTTGGGCGCCGCCTTGGATTCGCAGGGCCGCTTTCAGCAGCGTGTTCATGCTCGCCTGTTTATGGCACGGAGATGATGGCCGTCGCATGCTTGGCCAGGATCTCTTCCCGGACGGTAATCCCGAGGCCGGGGCCGGCCAGCACCGGCGCCATTCCGCCATGTCCAAAGGTGACGTTTTCTTCGGCGACGTCCTCGACCAGCATGTGCGTGCCGTACGAACCCTCGACGAACCGCAGCCCGTTAAGGTGTGCCGCGACATGGCGGCCGGCGGCCGAGAGGATGGCCGTCTCCCCGACCTGGCATCCCAGTTGGATGCCGATGCCGGCGGCGGCCGCACGCTCGGCCATGGCGAGCGTGTTATGCAGTCCGCCGCATTTCGAGATCCGAAGGTTGAACAGGTCGCAGGCGTTCATCGCGATCAGTTCTTCTGCATCCCGGATCGTTACCACGGACTCGTCGGCCATCACCGGCACTGAAACGCTGGATCGCAACACGGCCAGTTCGGACGGATCCCCGCGGGGGATCGGTTGCTCGATGCAGTCCACATTATAGCGGGCCACCGCTGACAGAAAACGAATGGCCGCATCCTTGGCGAACGCGCCGTTCGCGTCCAGGCGCAAGGATACGGAGGGCCCCATGATCGCTCGCACGAGGCCGACCTGTTCCTCATCTTCGGGCCGGCCGACCTTGAGTTTGACATGCTGGAACCCGATGGCCTTCAGGCGTCGCGCGAGTTTCTCGACCTGGGGCGTGCGGCCCGCCGAGATGACACCGGAATAGGTGATTTCCTGGATTTTCGGAGGTAGTACGGCGGCAAACGAGACCTTGTTCGCGCGCAACAGGCAGTCCGTCACCGCCAACTCGACGGCGCACCTGGAAGCATGCCACACCACCTCGCCCGAGACGTCCTCACAGGGCAGAATCCCATGCACGAACGCGAGAGCGTGGTGAACATCGGTTCCGTCCAGGTCGGCATTCAGGATGGCGGGCAGCAGGACGGCCTGGATGTGTTCAAGGCTCTTCTCCTTCGTCTCCCCCGTCACATAGGCACGGGGCACCCCTTCGCCGAACCCCGAGATTCCCGTGTCCGTGGTGACCTTCACCACAACCGAGTCGGAGTGGTCGCGCGCCGCCAGGCTGTGGCGGAAGGTCTCCACGAAAGGGATATCCATGCCATAGACAATGGCCGAGACGATTCTCACGGCCTAACCCCTTCTCTCCGGGCATTCCCAGCTCGTGTCGGGCGAAGCGACCATGTGGTTGGCGCACGTGTGATGGCGGCCGCAATCCCGCACGTAATCGGGCTGCCCGCTGGCGAGGTCCACTACCTGAAACGACATGGTCGTCTGCACAAAAAGCTTCGTTCCGTCCGGTGAAGGGGCGATCGTGCCAATCACCGTCGTCTTCCCCGAATCGGCGCGTGTCCAATGCACGGGGTCGTTCACCTTGATCTTGCGGATGTAGCTCATCTCTTCGGCATCAATCAGGAACACCTCATCGGGGAAACCCATGGCGGCGATGACCTTACGTCCGCGGTGCATGAAGATGTGCATGTTGGTCAGGCGGTAGAAGTCGGGCCGGGTGAAGACGCCGATCTCCCGGGGTCCTTCGAGGGTGAGGCGGTATTTGAAGATCGCGGCGGGGCCGCGGAATCGAACGGCATACGCGCCTTGCTTCAGAAGTTTGAACAGGCTGCTGTGCTCAAACTGGAAGTTGTGATTTGAGAAGTAGATCACGTTCGGGTCTTCGGGATCGAACTGGGCGTGCGCGGCGACAATGAAGCAATCCAGCGTCCACTGCTGTCGCCGTCCCGGGTCAAGTTCAACGATCAGGACTTTGGACGGGATGATGTTGTTCTCCGCGTCCAGGTACATCCCCAGCTCACACGCCACGCAGTACCGCCGGTCCGCGCTCACGACGATTTCATGCAGGGAGTCGGCCATGCTGCCGCTCCAAATCTCTTCCGTCGCGTCCGAGCCGATCCGGTGCTTGAATATCCGGGAGGAAATCGGGCGCGTGGCATCCCGCAGTCTTTCGAACGAATCCCGAAGCGAGTACGACATGGCATATAGCTCGTGGGTGTCGGGATCGAACCATTGCTCGGAACCCAGCACGTGGTCCGCCTCCGCGTCTTCCAGGATGTGATAGGTGGCGCGCTTCGCGCGGCAATCCACAAGCAGAAACCCGCAGTAGGACCACAGATTGATAATGTACCGCCCCTCCCCGATGTCCGTTGCGGTATGTGGAACCGTCATAAGCATGATCTGCTCGAGAAAACTGAATCCGTAGTGGTAACTGCGGAAAAAACAACGGAGCGTGGAAGGGGGCCGGCCCGGCGTCGAACCCGCCCGCTTGAACCGCTCAAAACCCGGCTGAATGATATCGAGGTGCCGGATGCTTACGCTGAAGCCCTTCGACGCCCGGAAGTTCATGAAGTAGTAGGCGTGCTCCCCATATTTCAGCTTCCACCTGCCCCTCACCGTCGGAACGACCACGGTGGCATCCATGACGGTGGAGGGGGGGAGCGCAAATTCTTCGATGGTCGCCGGGATATGGATGGACCGCATCATGCCATGCTCCTCATTGAGCGGGCGCCCCGCCTCGCGCGCGCGCCGCGGTGGCCTCGATCTCGATCAGCCATCCCGGCCTGCACACGGCCGCCCGCACGTACACGGCCGGAAGGCACTTCGCGTACCGGTCTATGCGCGGCTTCACCAGCTTGTAATCGGCCGCGTCCCGGAGATAAACAATGAAGCTGGAGAGATCATGCGGCGTGAACCCGGCGGAATCGAGAAGAGCGGTAATATTTTGAAGCGTGCGGTCTGTCTGCTTCTCCACGTCCCCGGGATGTACGATCTCCCCGTCCTTGTCGATGCTGGCCGTTCCCGAGATAATGAGAAACTGCGTGTTCCCCATCTCCATCGCCGTGGCCCTTTCAAAGGTGACGCCATAGATGTGCGTCGGGCTTAGGTGTTCCGGAGCCTGGACGTACCGGATGGCGCCCTTGCCGCCGCCCGTCAGAGCATAGGCGTCCATGAAGACGCGGGCAAACCGGCTGCCTGTCCCACCCTGAATGCCCGTGCTGGCGATATAGTGGCTGTCCTTCGTCAAATGGATGGAGTCGAACAGCTCCTTCCTGGCCTTCACAATGCCGGGATAGTCCGCGTCCAGATGAGGAGCATAAATCCAAGTCCGGAGGACGGAGTCCTCTATGGAAGTGCCCATCGCCGAGAGCTTCTTCCGCAGCAGGCTGAAGATCTTCGCGGTTTGTTGCTCCGAATCGGAATGCTCGGTGGCGTCGGGATCCAGAAGGTGTTCGGCGAAAATATGCCTGACTCCCGATGTCGTATCCACACAGAGAAAGTTGTCGGTCCTGGACTTCGCCGTGATGTTGCTGAGGCACATGGCCAACAGAGCGGCCTTCACGCCGGAAGCCGGAGGCTGTTCGGTTACGGAGAAGAAAAAGTCCGTCGCCTGCCGCTTCTTGTAGTCGCGGATCTCGCCATCATGGGACTGGAGATCGCTTGAAAAGAACCTCTTGAAGGCGGCGGTCTCGCTGTCGATATGGAAGGTCTTGAAGACCTCCGATTCAGCGCGTTCGATTGTTCTAATCTGGTCCGCGATTTTTTCCGGTTGATCCGGCGTAATGGTATAGAAGAACTCCATCCAATGGTTGTCCCTGTCTTTCAAGAAGCTGTACCTGAGCTCCGCTCCGGCCAGTCTTAATAATCCCGTTTCCATATCACCCTCCATCTGGCCGCCACCGCAGGCGCCGAGAGAATCGCCCAGGCTGATGGGCTAAGAATCAGCGCCAGGGCAGGCGCTGCTCGCCACGCACCAGGTCTTCCCGGGTCTCACGGCGGCGGATGAGGGCATGGCGCCGGCCGTGAACCAGGACCTCGGCCGGGCGGCCGCGGCTGTTGTAGTTCGAGGCCATGGCGAAACCGTACGCCCCGGCGCTCAATACGGCCAGCAGATCGCCTTCACGGACGGAAGGCAACTGGCGGTCCTGCGCCAGGAAGTCCGCGGATTCGCAGATCGGCCCGACGACGTCGCCGACGATCTTCCCGCGCGTCGCGCGCACGGGCACGATCTCGTGATGGGCCTGGTACAGGGGCGGACGGATCAGGTCGTTCATCCCCGCGTCCACGATGACGAACTTCTTTGACGGCCCGTTCTTCACATACTGGACCCGGGTCACGAGGATCCCCGCGTTGCCGACCAGGAAACGCCCCGGCTCCAGAACCACCGAAAGACCCCATTCCTTCATGAACGGCAGCACGACCTTCGCAAAGCGCGCCGGGTCCAGCGGATGCTGCCCGGGCTTGTACTGGATGCCCAGCCCGCCGCCAATATCCAGGTACCGGAAGGTCGGATATCGAGCCCGCAACCGGCGGCACAAGCCGGCCACGCGCTCCAGCGCGTGCGCAAACGGAGCGGGATTGAGTATCTGCGAGCCGATATGCATGTGCAGACCGGCGATCTCCAGCGAGGAATGCGCCGCCGCACGCCGGTAGGCACGCTCGATACGGCGCAGGTCCAGGCCGAACTTGTTCTCCTTCTTGCCCGTACTGATATAGTGATGTGTCTCCGGGTCCACGTCCGGGTTGGCGCGCAGCGCAATGCGGGCCTTTCGGCCCAGCCGTCGCGCGCACTCCGCGATCCGGTCCAGTTCGGGCTCGGACTCGACGGTGAAAAACAGGAGGCCCGCCCGGAGGGCGTACTCGATTTCCTCGCGCGTCTTGCCGACGCCGGCGAACGCGATGCGCGACGGAGGGACGCCCGCACGGCGCGCGCGGTACAACTCGCCGCCGGACACCACGTCGGCCCCCGCCCCAAGTTCCGCCAAGGTACCGATCACCGCCGCGTTGGTGTTGACCTTGACCGAGTAGCAGATCAGCGGCTTCACCGGCGCCATGGCCCTGGTCAACGCGGCATACTGACCCTCGATGTGAGACCGACTGTACACGTACAGCGGCGTACCGTACCGCGAAGCCAGACTCTTCACCGCTACACTTTCGGCCATCAACCGCCCGCGAACCATTTGAAAAGAGTTCATGCGAAACCGCGAATTAACGCTAATTAGCGCGAATCGGACGGAAATGCAATCTATCGCGCAGTATCCAAGACAATACGTTCCCATTCCAGCGCAGGCGGCTTGAAATTGATGATGAGGCCGACACTCCGACCGGAGATCCGCAAGTAGTTGAGCATCTGGCCTCGTTCAAGGTCCGTAATCGCCTCAATGGTTTTTGCATCCACAAGCACTCGCTTCTCAACCTCTAGATCAGGGATGTACTCATCTATTTTCTCCCCACGATAGAAGACCGGATAGGCTAACTGCTGATCATAGGGAAGTCCGCTATGTCTGAATTCCACGCACAGGGCCCGTTCATATGTTTTTTCACGAAGGCCTTGCCCAATCTCCCCATGCACCTTCATCGCGCATCCAACAATGCGATAAACCAAGTCTTTCTCCAGAAGCTCTCCCACGAATCCCCTCTCCATTCGCGTTAATTAGCGTTAATTCGCGGTGCTTTTCCGGTTACGCCTTGCCTGAACTTTGAGCCGCAGGGCATTGAGGCGGATGAAGCCGGTCGCGTCGCCCTGGTTGTAGGCGCGGGTCGGATCGGCATCCATGGTCGCGATCTGCGGATTGTAGAGGCTGACCGGGCTCTTGCGCCCGGCGACGTAGAGCCCGCCCTTGTACAGGCGCACGCGCACCGTGCCGGCGACGTTCTTCTGGCTCTCCTCGACCAGCGCCTGCAGGGCGAGCCGCTCGGGGGAGAACCAGAAGCCGTAATACACCAGTTCCGAATACTTCGGGATCAGCGAATCGCGCAGGTGCATTACTTCGCGGTCCATCGTCAGCGTCTCGACCTGCCGGTGCGCGAAGTGAAGGATCGCCCCGCCAGGCGTTTCGTAGACCCCTCGGCTCTTCATGCCGACGAACCGGTTTTCCACCAGGTCCACCCGCCCTACCCCGTGCTTTCCGCCCAGCCGGTTGAGCGTCCGCATCACACCCAGGGGATCGAGCTTCTTGCCGTTCACGGCCACGCAATCGCCGCGGACGAAATCCAGCGTGACGATTTCCGGCTTGTCCGGCGCGTCCTCGGGCGAGACGGAAAGCGTGAACATGCCCTTGTTCGACGCCGCAAAGGCATCGAACCACGGGTCTTCCAGCATGCCCGCCTCGTAGGAGATATGCAGGAGATTACGATCGGTGGAATAAGGTTTCTTCGCCGTCGCCTGCACCGGGATGCCGTGGTCTTCACAGTAGCGGATCATCTCGGCGCGACCAGGGAACCGTTCGCGGAAACGATCCTCACGCCACGGGGCGATCACCTGGAGTTCCGGCGCCAGGGCGGCGGCGGTCAGTTCGAAGCGGACCTGGTCGTTGCCCTTGCCCGTCGCACCGTGGGCAATCGCTGCCGCCTTTTCCTTCTTCGCGATCTCGACCATGCGCTTCGCGATCAGGGGCCGCGCAATCGAGGTGCCAAGGAGGTACTGATTCTCATACATCGCGCCCGCGCGGAACATCGGGAAGATGAAATCGCGTGCGAATTCCGCCTGCAGGTCGTCAATGTAGATTTTGCTCGCGCCGGTTTTCAACGCCTTTTGCCGCAGACCCTTGAGTTCCTCCTCCTGCCCGATATCCGCCGCGAAGGCGATGATCTCGGCCTGGTAGGTTTCCGCAAGCCATTTCAGGATGACGGACGTGTCCAACCCGCCCGAATACGCGAGTACGATCTTCATGGCCTACTCCCCCGTTTCATTGTCACCGCGAATTGACGCGAATGTACGCGAATTACGGAGAGATTGGAATACCTTCGCGTTAATTAGCGTTAATTAGCGGTTAACCCGTTTGCGCTCCATTCCGCGCAGGCGGCCTTGACGATCCGGGCCGCCTTCCGAACCTGCGCCGCCGTGATATTCAGCGGCGGGAGGAACCGGATGACCACGTCGTGCGTAGCAATGGCGATCAGGCCTTTCTCCCGCAGAAGCACCTCGAGCGGCTTTGCGGGCCGGTCCAGGACCATGCCGATCATCAAGCCGAGGCCCCGGACTTCCGTGATGAACTTGTACTTCCTGGCGACCTTCCGGAGCAGGCTCATGAACTGCTCGCTCCTCTGCACGGCGTTATCGAGCAGCTTCTCCTCGTCCATGGCCTCCACGACGGCCAGGGCCGCCGCGCACGCCAGCGGATTGCCGCCGAAGGTGCTGGCATGGTTGCCGGGCTGGAAGACGTCCGCCAGCTTCGGCCCCGCGACGATGGCGCCGATCGGGAACCCGCCGGCCAGCCCCTTGGCCACGGAAAAAGCGTCGGGTTGGATCCCGTACGACTGGAACCCGAACCATTTTCCAGTCCGTCCCACGCCGCACTGAACCTCGTCGCAGAGCAGCAGCAGGTTTTTCTCGTCGCAGAGCGCCCGCAACCCGGTCATAAATTCCGGGTTCGCCGGCACCACCCCACCCTCGCCCTGCACGGCCTCGACCAGGATGGCGACGGTCTTGTCCGTCACGGCGGCCCGGACGGCGTCGAGGTTATTGTACTCGGCCTGTAAAAATCCCGCGGGCATGGGCTCGAAGCCCTTCTGGTACTTCGTCTGGCCCGTGGCGGCCACGGTGGCGAGTGTTCGGCCGTGGAACGAGTTGCTCATCGAGATGATCTCGTACCGCCCCTGCGCGTGACCCCACAGCCGGGCGAGCTTGAACATCCCCTCGTTGGCCTCCGCGCCGGAGTTGCAGAAAAAGCATTTCCCGCCGAGCGACCGCTCCGAAAGCGCCTTCGCGAGGCGCGGCTGGTTCTCGTTATAGTAAAGGTTCGAGACGTGCATCAGCCGGCCGGCCTGCTGCCGGATGGCCTTGACCAGTTTCGGATGGGCGTGGCCCAAAACGTTCACCGCGATACCGCCGAGAAAGTCCAGGTATTCCCGGCCCTCGGCATCCCACACCCGCGCCCCCTTGCCCCGGACGAGCGCCAGGCCCGGCGCGTAGGTCGGCATGACGTACTGCTTATGAAGTTCGCTGATTTCCTGTGTGTTCATAGCGCCGATACGGAACAACTTTTGGACGGCGATTGCAACATGAAACATCTCCGGCGACAGAGCGCCGGAGCTACAGAACTAATGCGCACCCGGCTACTGGATGATTTCGGTCCCGACGCCCTTGTCGGTGAACAGCTCCAGCAGCAGGGAGTGCGGCAGGGCGGCGTCAATGATGTGCGTCTTGCGCACGCCGGCCTTGAGCGCCTTGAGCGCGCCGCCGATCTTCGGAAGCATCCCGCCGTGGATGATGCCGCGCTTGATCAGGTCCTCCACCTCGCTCAGCTTCAGCGTGGACACGATGGAGTCCGGGTCGTCCGGATTCATCAGCACGCCCGGGACGTCGGAGAGAAAGACCAGTTTTCGGGCTTCCATCTTTTCCGCGATGGCGGCCGCCACTTCGTCGGCATTAATATTGTAGAGCTTGCCGTCCGGCCCCTGGCCCAGCGGCGTGATCACCGGCACGATGGACGCCAGCAGATAGGCCTTGATCGGTTCCACGTCCACGTCCGTGACCTCGCCGACGTAGCCCCAGTCCAGCGCCTCGCCCGTCTCCTTGTCCTGGCCTGTGCGCTTGACGACCGAAAGGATATGTTCCCCATGAATCCCGCGCGCCTTGCAGCCAAATTCCTCGAGCGTGCGCACGATCCCGGGATTGACCTCGTTGTTGAGCACCTGCTCCACGACCTCGATGGAGGCCGCGTCCGTCACCCGCAAGCCCTTGACGAAAATCGGACGCAGTCCCTGGTCTTTCATGCGCTGGCTGATCGCCTTGCCCCCGCCGTGCACGACCACGGGACGCATCCCCACGCACTCCATGAAAGCGATGTCTTTCAACACCGTTTCAATCTGGTCCTTCTCCTCCATCGCGCTGCCGCCGAACTTCACCACCACCGCGTCGCCGCGGAAGCGCTGGATGTACGGCAACGCCTCGATCAGGACGTCCGCCTTTTCAATGACTTTTTGCATGGTCCGCCCCCGCCTTATCGCTTCATTTCTACCCGTTAATGTAGGGCCGCCGCTTGCCGGCGGCCGATCTCTAGCGGCCTTCGACAAGCGAAGGCCCTACATAGCCGCGCGCGTAAGCGCGCGGACAACACTACATGTTGATCCGCACGTATTCTTCGGTGCAGTTGCACGTATAGACCACGGTTTCGCCGGGGCCAAGGTTCAAGTGGATGGTCAGGGTGAAGGCCTTCTGCCGGACCACCCGCTTGAGGTCGTCGATCGGCGTCCCGGCATATAGGCCCCTCTTCGCCGCCGGGAGTTGGTCATAAAAAATATCCACCTTGTCTTCCTCGATGCGCGCCTTGGAGTAACCCAGGGCGTCCATCACCCGGCCCCAGTTGGGATACTCGCCGGCCCACGAGGTTTTCACCAGCAGCGAGTTGGCCACCGACCGCGCCGCCGTCTCGGCCTCCTGCGGGGTCCTGGCCCCGGTGACCTTGACCGTGACGACTTTCGTGACGCCTTCCCCGTCCTCCACCATTTTCAGCGCCAGTTTCAGGGTCAGGGCCTGCACGGCGTGCTCAAAGATCTTCCAATCCGGGTGGCTGGGCGCCAGCGGGCGATTGCCGGCAAGACCGTTGGCCATGAACAGGACGGTATCGTTCGTGCTGCGGTCCCCGTCCACGGTGATCCGGTTGAAGCTGGTCTCGACAGCGGCCGACAGGCAAGACTGGAGGGCATCGGCCTCGACGGCGGCGTCGGTGAGGAGATACGCCAGCATGGTGGCCATGTTGGGTTCGATCATCCCCGCGCCCTTGGCCAGCGCGGCCAGCGTGACCGGCTGGCCGTCCACTTCAAAGCACGCGGTGATCCGCTTGGGGCGCGTATCCGTGGTCATGATCGCGAGGGACGCATCGGTCCCGCCCTCGGGAGACAGGGCCGGCACCGCGGCCCGGATCCCGGCCTCGATTTTATCCATCGGCAGCTGTATGCCGATCCGGCCGGTGGAGCTCACGTAGACCTGGTCCGGCGGGATGCCCGCGAGTTCGCCCGTCAGTTGTGCCATCCGCTCCGCATCCTGCAGCCCCTGGGCGCCGGTACAGGCGTTGGCATTGCCGCTGTTGATGACGACCGCCCGGCCGGTCCGGCCCGCGAGGCGCGCACGGCAGAGTTTGACCGTCGCCGCCTGCACCTGGTTGGTCGTGAACACGCCCGCCATGACGGCCGGCTGTTCCGAAACGATCAGCGCCATGTCCTTGTGGCCTTCCCTTTGCAAGCCGGCCGCCGCCCCGGCGGCCCGGAAGCCCCGCGGGAGAATCACTTCCTCGGCCCAACGAATTTTTCTGCTCTCGGTCATGACCCCACTCCTTCTCGAAGACCGCATACTATAGCGCTTCTCCGGCGGCCGTCACGCGAATCGTGCGGGCAAGTGAGCGTCGCCCGGATCGCTAGCGAACAACGTAGGGCCGCCGTTCATCGGCGTCCGCTCTGTTCGGCCTTCGACAAGCGAAGGCCCTACAAAAGACGGCTGCACCCTGAAAGGATATGAACATCTCAAGGGCGCCCGGTGTCGGAAGTGTCAGGAAAACACACCGGCTCATGAACCACCACGCCAATGCGCTTGCCGACCACCCTCCCTCGGGATTACGCTGTCTGACGCCATGAAAGTCGGCATTGACCTGATCAGTTTCTATACCCCGCAGTATTACCTCGACCTGAAGACCCTGGCCGGTGAGCGGGGCGTGGACCCCGACAAGTTTACCATCGGCATCGGCCAGGAGAAGATGGCCATCCCGCCGCCGGACGAGGACATCGTCACCATGGCCGCCAGCGCGGCGCACCCGATCCTGGAACAGGCCGGGCGGGAGGGCATCGAATTGCTGCTCTTCGCCACGGAGAGCGGGATCGACCATTCCAAGGCCGCCGCGATGTTCCTGCACGGCTTGCTCAAGCTGCCGACCCGCTGCCGCGCGGTGGAACTCAAGCAAGCCTGCTACAGCGCCACGGCGGGGCTGCAACTGGCCGCCTCGATGGTGGCCGCGCAGCCGGACAGGAAGGCGCTGATCGTCGGCTCCGACATCGCCCGATACGATCTGCGCAGCCCCGGCGAGCCCACGCAGGGTGCCGGGGCGGTCGCCATGCTGGTGACCGCGAACCCGAGCGTCCTGGCACTGGATCCGGAGACGGGGCTGTACGCGGAGGATGTCATGGATTTCTGGCGCCCGAACTACCGCGAAGAGGCGCTGGTGGACGGGAAGTACTCCATGCGCGTGTACCTGACCGCGCTCGAGGAATGCTGGAAACAATACACCGAACGCTCGGGCCGGCAATTCCACGACCTCGCCCGCTATTGCTACCACCTGCCCTTCACGCGCATGGCCGAGAAAGCCCACATCCGGCTCGCGAAAATCGCGGCGCTCAAGGAACTGACGTCGGCAGAACTTGAAACGGAGATCGGCGATTCGCTGCGCTACAACCGCATCACGGGCAATACCTACTCGGCGTCGCTCTACGAGGGATTGACCTCGTTGCTCGACCATGGCGCCGACGACCTGGTCGGGCAGCGGATCGGGCTGTTCAGCTACGGATCCGGTTGCATGGGCGAGTACTTCAGCGGCGTCGTCCAGCCCGGATACCGCGACCATCTCTTCACGGCGCGTCTGCGGGCCCTGCTTGACGGCAGGACCGAGTTGACCTATCGCCAGTATGAGGATATCTTTCAACTGGGATTTCCGACGGACGGAGGCGACCATGCCTTCGCCCAATACCGGACGGGGCCTTACCGCCTCGCCGGGGTGAGCCAGCATAAACGACTTTACGAAAAGGTGATATGAAAGCCATCGCGCCGGGCAAACTGATCTTGAGCGGGGAGCACGCCGTGGTGTACGGAAAGCCGGCCATCGCCATGGCCGTGGATCGCTGCGCCCAGGCCGTCGTGCTGCCCGCCGGGGGGCCCGGCGACACGGTGGCCATTGATCTCCAGGATTTGCAGCAGATGGAGTCTTTTACCCTTCGCGCCCTGCGCGACCTGAAAGGCCGGGTGCTCAAGAACTACCGCCTCTTCCTGGAGGGCCAAATGGGCATCCGGGAAGTGCTCTTTAAACCCATTGAGCTTTTCCAGTACGCCTTCATCACCATCCTCGACGCCCTGCACCTCAAGGTGGCCGATGGTGTGAAGATCCAACTTCATTCCAATATCCCCATCGGCTGCGGCATGGGGTCCTCGGCGGCGACGGTTTTGAGCGTCCTGCGCAGCATCGGGCACTATTTCCGCGTGGAGTTCCGGCCCGAGTGGTACCAGGCCTACAGCCTCGAGGCCGAAAACCTCCAGCACGGCCACGCCAGCGGCGTGGACACCTACATCTCCCTCCACGGGGGGTGCGCCCGGTTCCAGGAGGGCCGCGCCGAATCCCTGCCGCTTCCGCGCCTGCCCCTGCACCTGGTCAACACCGGCGCCCCGGCCGTCACCACGGGCGATTGCGTAACCCGGGTGAAGGAACAGCACGGCGACAGCCGGATCTGGGACGACTTCGAAGCGGTCACGCGCGAAATGGAAAAAGCGCTGCTCTCGAACAACCTCAAGGACATCCAGTCCTGCGTCCGGGAGAATCAGCGCCTGCTCGGTCGCATCGGGGTGGTCCCGGCGCGTGTCGGAGAATTCGTCGCGGAGGTCGAGCAACAGGGCGCGGCCGCCAAGGTCTGCGGCGCGGGCGCCGTGGCCGGCGACAGTGCCGGCATCGTCATGGTCTGCGCGAAGGAATCCCCGAAAGCCCTCTGCGCGAAGTATGGCTACAGCCTGATCAGCGTCCGCGGCGAGCCGCTCGGCGCCCGGATCGTGTAGCCCCGAGCGTGAGCGAGGGGGCGGCGGGAGTTTCCGCTCGCTCACGCTCGCGGCTACGGACTTACCCCCCGCCGACGGGCAGTAGCAGGTAGACCTTATCGCCGTCCGCGAGAACAGTGGAGATCCGGGCCTTGGTGTTGTTCACCAGCGGCGTGATGAACTTCCGGTGCCCCGGATCAATGCCCAGTTGTTCCAGCAGTGCGGAAACCGTGGCCCCGTCGCCCACTTCGACCGTTCCGCCGCTCGGGACACGCTTGATGTCCAGCAGGCCGGTATATTCCACAGTCACGCGCATGGCTGATTATCCTGCCGCCAGGTCTTTGTAGAGCGGCGTGGAAAGATAGCGTTCCCCGAAGCTGCAGGCAATGGTGACAATTCGTTTGCCGGACAACCCGAATTGCTGGACAGCCTTGGCCACGGCGCAGACATTGGCCCCGGTGCTGATCCCCGCGAAGATGCCCTCCTCGCGCGCGAGACGGCGGCCCCACTCAAAGGCCTCCTCGTTGGTCACCGTCACCACGCCGGCCAACAGCGACATGTCCAGGTTCTTCGGCACGAACCCGGCCCCAATGCCCTGGATCTTGTGCGGGCCGGGCTTGCCGCCGCTGATGACGGGCGAATCCGCGGGCTCGACCGCGTAGGCCTGGAAGCCGGGATTCTGTTTGCGGATAGATCGTGCGACACCCGTGATCGTACCGCCGGTCCCCACGCCGGCCACGAGGACATCTATCTTGTGACCGCTATCCTCCCAGATTTCCGGTCCCGTGGTCGCCTCATGGATCGCGGGGTTGGCGGGATTCTCGAATTGCTGAGGCATCCACGCCCCCGGGGTCTTGTCCACCAGTTCCTCGGCGGCGGTAATCGCCCCGCGCATCCCCTGTTCGGCCGGCGTGAGCACCAGGTCGGCGCCCAGCGCCCGCAGCATGGCGCGCCGCTCCAGGCTCATGGACTCCGGCATGGTCAAGATAAGCTTGTATATTCGCGAGGCGGCCACGAAGGCCAACGCGATGCCCGTGTTGCCGCTGGTCGGCTCGATGATGATGGAGTCCAGCTTCAGCGTCCCGGCTTTTTCCGCCGCATCAATCATCGCCACGCCGATCCGGTCTTTCACGCTGCTCAACGGATTGTGAGACTCCATCTTAAGAAACACTTCCGCCTCACACCCCGCAAACAAGCGATTCAGTTTGACCAGTGGCGTCCGGCCCACGGTCTCGATGATACTTTCAAATACTCCCATACCAGCCTCCAATTCCTACTCGCCAGAGCAATACTTTACTAATCCAGTAGATTTTGTCAACTATACGCCATGGTCATAGATTGTCAAATAGAACATGACATGGCGTGCATTTGAGCACCGGAAGCGGCGACGCGCGTCGCTTCACGCCCAACGCCCGCGCCGTCGAGCTCTGCCGCGGGGAACTCCCGGCCGGGTGAACATCCGAAGCGCCCGTCCGCCGCAAACCGCGTTGCGTCCCGCGTGAAAACAGGTAGTCTCGATCCCGATCCTCTTTCCCGGCAGGAGACTATGCGGGCCAAAATAGCCGACTGGTTTTTCCGGCTGCCGGCGGGCTTGGCTGGCCCGCTATGGCGGACGCTACAGCCGCTGCGGCAGGCGGCGCACCGGGTCGGGGAACGCCGGGCCGACCGGCGCTTGCCCGTCCGCCGCGCCGTGATCGAAGGGGCGCGCGCGGCACTGGTGGGGCATCTTTCCGATCCTCTTCGTTTCCACTTTTCGATGCCCCCGTTCACAAGCCTGACCGCCGGACCGCCTGAAGCGGACATGCCGCGCGGCGAGTTACCGGCCGCGCTGGAGTCGCTCTCGCGGGAAGCCGACCTGGTGTATGTCTCTTTAAGTGACGCCCGCGCGCCGGGCACTTGGCGCGCATCGGCCTTCCGCGTACCCCTCGCCGTCCAGAGCGTGCTCGATCTTCCGGAGGACCGCGAAACACTGATGGCCCGAATCCGGAATCGCGAGACCCGGAAGGAATTCAACAAGTTCGACCGCGCGGGATTCACCGTCGAGATCAGCCGGGATCCGACCGTCGGCCGATTGTTCTATGAACGCTTCCATGTCCCCTTCATCCGCGGGCGTCACGGCCGCGACGCCATGATGCTGTCCCTCCGACCGTTTCTTTGCCTTCTCCGGGAGGGCGAATTGCTGCTCGTGAAGCGGGATGGCGAGCCGGTGTCCGGCGTGGTGTGCCGCCGGGAGGGTTCCGTCTACCGGACCGAATACAGCGGCGTGCGGGAGGGGGATCCTCAACTCGTGCGGGAGGGGGCGCTGGCCGCGGAGTATTACTTTTCCATCCTGCGCGCGCACGAACTGGGCTGTCGCCGGATTTACTTCGGCATCAGCCAGCCGTTTCTGGACAACGGCATCCTGCTCTTCAAGAAAAAGTGGGGCGGCCAACTGGAGCCGTCCCACGAAGACCGCCGCCACCTCTACTTGTTAATTCCCCGGTACACCGAATCCGTCGCACGGCTCCTGGAGGCCCACCCCCCGATCGTCCATGGTCCTGACGGACTGGCGGGACTGGTCGCGGTCAACGAAACCCGACGTCGCGATCCGGCGGGACTGCACTCGCGGCTGCGCCATCAGGCCTGCCCGGGCTTGAACGCGCTGTATCTCGTCAACACGGGAACGCGGGCGGAAGAGGGGCCGACCGATCTCCCCCTGGCCTGGCATGCGGTCATGGCCGTCCCGGATCAACCGCTGACGCCGGCCGGCCTGTTCGGTCCACAAACGGCGTGAATTTCTCGCCGGGCCGCTTTTCGATCGATGCCACCCGCTCCACCTGCAGTGCCCAGACCGCGCCAAAACGCCCGCGGAATCGTTCGGTGATCGCGCGCTCCGCTTCCGCCGGAAATGCGTCGGTGGTCACGAGCTGCAGCCGCACGCGATCCTCCGCCTCGCGGATGAACTGAAAGACCCGGATACCCGGCACATCGCCAATCAGTGTTTCCTCGAGGGCCCCGGAACTGATCCACTGCCCGGACGGCAGCCTCCACAAATCCTGGTGGCGGCCATGGAGCCGTCCGAGCAGGGGCAGAGGGCTGCCGCAGGGACAGGGCTCGTCGGCCCATTCCGCATAATCGCCGAGCTCATACCGAATCAGGGGAACCATCCGACGCCATAGCACCGTGCAGACCACCCGGCCCGCCCGGGCGGGCCGGGCCTGGTCATCCAGCAACTCCACGAGGACAAAGTCGCTCCGGACATGGTAGCCCCGTCCCTGCCGGCATTCGCAGGCGATCGGCCCCGTCTCGATGGAGCCGTAGATGTCCACCACCCGGCCGCCGAGCCGCTCCTCGATACGGGCGCGCAGGGACGGCCAGAGCATGTCCGACGCGCTGAACAAAAGAGGGATGCGCAGGCGCGCGTTCTCGCGTTCGAGTTGGAAGGCCACTTCGCCGAGCAGCGAGGCCCACCCCGCGATGGACTGAGGCCGAGCCTCGCGGAGAATCCGGACCTTCTCTTCCGGGGAGGACACCGCGGGGGCATAACGGCGCGGGTAGAGCCAGGCATGGCGAACCGCGCGCTTGTCGGGATTCATCCCGGCGTGGGCGAACTTCACCTGGCGGTGCCAGGGCCGAAGCCCGTGCGCCCGGTAAACGGCCAGCCACAGGAGCGCATTAAACAGCAATTCTTCCCGGTTGGTGGGCAGGCGCAGCGGCGTGCCCGACCAGCCGCTGGTGGAATGGAAATAAAGTCCGCCGGCGTCGAGCGGAACGGTGGCGATTTCCCGGAGGCGATCCCGCAGCGCGGCCCGGGTCAACAGGGGCAGATCGGACAACGCAGGCCGGCAGGCCGGAGGGTAAAGATTGCGGTAGTACGGGCTGTGTCGCCCCGCGAAGTCGAGCAATTGCCCGAGCCGATTCTTTTGAACACGACGCAAGGCCTCCGCGTCGCGCGGTAAACGCTGGGTCCCCAGCCAGAGAGAGATCGGGATGCGTCTTCTCACTCACCACCTCATCGGCCGGGACAAGGAACCCGTCGATCCTCCCTGAAAAAACTGGTGCGCCTGCCGCGAGTCGAACGCGGAACCTTCAGCTCCGGAGGCTGACGCTCTATCCAGTTGAGCTACAGGCGCAGGAAACGCGTAAATAGTGAATAGTGAAGGGTGAATGGTCAAGAGCAGATCGCAAGCCGCCCCGCAGCAACCATCCACCATTCCCCATCAACCATTTTTCCGTTCAAACTCCTTCATGAACGCGACCAGCGTGTCCACGTTCTCCGGAGGAAAGGCGTTATAGATCGAGGCGCGGATGCCGCCGACGGAGCGGTGCCCTTTCAATCCCTTGAGCTTCTGCGCGGAGGCTTCCTTGATGAACGCCTCCTCCAACGGCTCGGAAGGCAGCCGGAAGGTGATGTTCATGTCCGACCGGAATTCCTTGACCGCCGTGCCCCGGTAGAACGACGAGGCATCGATGAGCGAGTATACCTTGGCGGCCTTCTCCACGTTGCGCCGGGCCATGACGTCCAGCCCGCCCATCTTGAGGATCCAGCGGGTGACCAGCGTCACGATGTAGATGGCAAAGCAGGGCGGCGTGTTATACAGCGAGTTCTCCTCGATATGCGTCTTGTAGCGAAAGATCACCGGGACCTTTTCGGACACGCGCTCGGCCAACTCCTTGCGCATGATCACGAGCGTGACCCCGGCCGGGCCCAGGTTCTTCTGCGCGCCGGCATAGATCAGGCCGAACGGCTTGATGTCAAACGACCGCGAGAGGAAGTCGGAGGACATATCCGCCACGAGGGGCACGCTGATCTTCGGGAAGCTCTTCCACTGCGTGCCGGCGATGGTCTCGTTCGACGTCACGTGCAGATAGACCGCGCCGGGCGTCGGCTTCAGGCTGCCGGGCGCGGGCAACCGCGTGGGGATATCCTTGGCCGTGTCGGCAATAACATTCACCTTGCCAAAGAGCTTGGCCTCCTTGATCGCCTTGGACGCCCAGGCGCCCGAATTGGTGTAGTCGGCCGACTGGCCCTCGCCCAGCAGGTTCATCGGCACCATGGCGAATTGACCGCTTGCGCCGCCCTGCAAGAAAAGCACTGCATATTCATCCGGGATCCCGAGCAGCTTGCGGAGGTTGTCGACGGCTTCCTGCTGAACGGCCATGTACTCCTTGCCGCGATGGCTGGATTCCAGGATGGACATGCCCGTACCCTTGAAGTCGAGCAACTCCGCCTGCGCCTCCTGCAAGACCTCCAGCGGCAGAACCGCCGGGCCGGGATTGAAATTACATACTCTCGCCATGACTGCTTCTCCTTTGCTTGAGTTGAAGAACGGGTTTGCGCACTGTAACGGGTGCCGGCGGCCAGTGCAAGCCCGCAGAGTCCCCCGCCTCCATACCCCGGGGCGCGGCCGTCCGACGGGTGTAAAAAACCAGTTGAGGATCGGCGGCGTGAAGCCGTTCGATTCTTCAGAAAATCACAGGGCCAGCGGGTAGCGAAGATTGTGTTCGAGCGAGGTCCGGATATCCGACTCCAGGTACTCGCCCCAAGCCTGCTGCGCCACCGGCCACGGGTCCAGGTGGGCCAACGAACGGACCAGCAACGATTCCAGGTGGCGCGGCACATCCACGCCGGCCGCGGAGGCCGCACGGAACGCGGTGGCCTTGTTCCGCCCCTCATCGCTGCCGAGCGTTTTTCCGGCGGTTTCCGCGTCGCCGTGGGCGTCCAGGAAGTCGTCCGCCAACTGGTAGGCCGTGCCGAGCAGGTAGCCGCCTTCCCGCAGGGCGGCGCGAAGTCCAGGCTCCGGCCCTGCCCCGGCCAGCGCGGCCAGCGCGAATAGCGCCCCGGTCTTCCGGCGGGCGATCTCGATGCACTCGGCCCACGTGGACGGCGGGCCCCGCATCATCAACTCCTGCTCGGACTCCGCTTCACAAACTTCCCCGGTCAGTTGAATGGCCTCCCCGAGCAGATCCTGCCGCTCCGGAGCGGAGAGCAACCGCAGGGCCTGGAAGAGCATCAGGTCCCCGAGGAGGATCGCGCCCGGAATGCCCCGCTCCACCCAGAAGGCCGGCACGCCCCGGCGCAGGTAGCCCCCGTCAATGACATCGTCATGCAGCAGGCTGGCGGCGTGAATCAATTCGACGGCGGCGCAGGCATCGGTGAGAAACCCGGGGTCAGCGCCCAGGGCGACTCCGAGTCGACAGGTCAGGCGGCTGCGCAGCATCTTGCCCTGCACCAGAAGCCGCCGGTAGTCGGCGACGAGCGGACCGACCGCCGTCTCCGCCATCGTCTCCATCATTCGCGCGCGAACGGCCTCGAGACGCCGATCCATTTGCGGCTCGTCCAGGTGCTTCATCCCCGCGCTCATGAGGGCAAATTACCTGACAATAGAGCGGCCGTCAACCGGCCCCTGTTTCGCCCCTGTTTCGCCCTTGCGAAGGCCCCATGGAGGGAGCATAGTGAGCAACCTTGAACGCGCACCGCGGGTTCGCCCGGGAGCGCCGGCCGCCGGAGGATTCAGCCATGGAAAGTTTAAAGCCCCTCGCCCACTATCGCGGCTCAAAGGGCCCGGTGGTGCTGATGATCATGGACGGCATCGGCATCGGCCGTTATGAGGAGGGCGACATGGTCCGCGCCTCCTCGACGCCGCATATGGACTGGCTCCGGACTCATGCCCCTTTCACCCAACTCAAGGCGCACGGATTGGCCGTCGGCATGCCCAGCGACGATGACATGGGCAACAGCGAAATCGGGCATAACGCGATTGGCTGCGGCCGGGTCTTCGACCAGGGCGCCAGCCTGGTCAACAAGGCCATCGAGAGTCGGTCTCTTTTTGAAGGTGAGACCTGGAAAAAGCTGGTGGAGAACTGCCGGACGCGTCAATCCGCGCTGCATTTCATCGGACTCTTCTCCGATGGGAACGTCCACAGCCATATCGCCCATCTCGAGGCCATGTTGCGCGAGGCCAAGACCGCCGGCATCCGGCGGGCCCGCGTCCACATCCTGCTCGACGGCCGCGACGTACCGCCACAGTCTGCGCTGGTTTACGTGGACCGCCTGGAGGCTTTACTGAAGGACATCAATGCCGGCGGCGCGGTGGACTTCGCCATCGCCTCGGGCGGCGGCCGCATGAAGATCACCATGGATCGTTACGGGGCGGACTGGGACATGGTCAGGCTCGGCTGGGCCATCCACGTCCAAGGCGAAGGACCGGCCTTCGCCTCGGCGCGCGCGGCCATCGAGGCGGGCCGCGCGGCGAACCCCTCGGTCATAGACCAGGATCTTCCGCCGTTTGTGATCACGCGGGACGGGCAACCCGTCGGGCCCATCCGCGACGGCGACAGCGTGATCTTTTTCAACTTCCGCGGTGACCGCGCCATCGAGATCAGCCGGGCGTTCGAGGAGGAGGCGCTCGATAAATTCGATCGATCCCCGCGGCCCGACGCGCAATACGCCGGGATGATGCAGTACGACGGCGACCTGGGCATCCCGCGGCAGTTTCTCGTGCCGCCGCCCGGGATTGATCGGACGGTGGGCGAATACCTCGCGCGCACGGGGGTCCGGCAGATGGCCATCAGTGAGACCCAGAAATTCGGGCACGTCACCTATTTCTTCAACGGGAACCGGTCAGGCAAGTTCGACGACAAACTGGAGACCTATGTCGAGGTGCCGTCCGACCGTGTCCCGTTCGAGGATCGGCCCTGGATGAAGGCCGCCGAGATCACCGACAAGGTCATCGAGGCGATCGAGCGGAAGCGCAACCGGTTCCGCTTCATCCGGTTGAACTACGCCAACGGCGACATGGTGGGCCACACCGGCGTGACGCAAGCCGTGCAAATCGCCGTCGAGACGGTGGACCTGTGCCTCGGGCGGGTACGGCGGGCCGTGGAAAAGGCCGGCGGCCTCCTCGTGACCACGGCGGACCACGGCAACGCGGACGACATGTATGAGCACGACAAGAAGACCGGGGCCGTCGTCATCGACACGCGGACCGGCGAGCCCAAGGCCCGGACGGCCCATTCGCTGAACCCCGTGCCGTGCTATCTCTACGATCCCGCCGGAACGGCGAACCTCCGGCTGTCCGACGCGGCCGGCGGGACGCAGGGCGGAAAGCTCGGTATCAGCAGCCTGGCCGCCACCTGCTTGAAGCTGATCGGGTATGAACCGCCGGAGGACTACGATCCCTCGATCGTGGACGTGGGATAAAACGACGGCGGCTCGTAGAGCCGCCACTACAACGGGCGCTGTAGCGGCGCTTCTGTGAAGCGCCCGGGGTTGGCCTCACTTCACGCGGGACATCCCGTAGATGCCCTTGCGCTGGGCCCTGGCCTCCTCGGCGATCCGGGCATAGCGCTCTTTCCGCGGATGGCCCTCGGGGCGCGGATACGCCAGGCCGTTGCGCAGGAGCATCTCGCAGACATCCTGCTCCCCGACCTCGATGTACGCCAGCACACGCCCGAACGAGTCATACTCCACCTCGCCCCGCGGGAAGACGATTTTCACATCCTTACCGGTCAGCATGATGTCCATCTGGCGGATGACCACCTGGCTCACCTGAAGCAGGGCGGAGGGCGTCATGTTGAGGTTCACCGCCTGCTCGCGGAGCTTCTTGTTGTCCTTGCTCTCGGGGGCGTCAATGCCGGCCATGCGCACCTTGTTGGTGCCAAGAAGCCACTCGATCACAATCGTGTCGCTGTCCACCACGCGCAGGCAGCGCGCCGGCATGGCGTACGAACCCGAGGCCTCCCATCGGCGCACCAGGTATCCCGCGGCGAACCCGACGCCCAGGCACACCAGGCACAGCAGCAGCGTGATCACCACCCCGCCCGTCATACGATTGGATCTCATGCTTTTTTCACTTTCATGGACTGGCGCCAGTTCCCGGACTCGAGTCGGCAACCCGCCGGGTCCGAACCCGGGTCCTATGCCAGCCTTCCCGGCGTTCGCGCTCAGCCGCAACGGAACCCGAATCCATGTATTGAAGAACACTTGTTGCCCAACAATCCCGGGGCGAACAACGGGGCGCGACGGCCGATGTCCTGCTCCATGCGCGTTCGCCAACTTCGCGACTCCTGTCCCGTGACATCCAAGTCACTTCTACTGGATTCCTCGACGGAGAGCAAGCGCGTAAACGAGCAAAGCTAAAGCCTCCGGGCACAACGAAACCCGGTGTTGTTGTTCTCGTCGGTCAAAACGTGTCCCTCCCGGTACGAGACCCGCGCGCCCGGCCGGCCGGTTTGGCGCCAAGCTGTCATGGAGGCCGCACCA
>JAHJJH010000088.1 GCA_018823105.1 Verrucomicrobiota bacterium
CGACAGCCATGCAACACCTGTGCACGTTCCACCCTTGCGGGTGTGGCCCGGCTTTCACCGGGTTAATCCGTGCATGTCAAGCCCAGGTAAGGTTCTTCGCGTTGCATCGAATTAAGCCACATGCTCCACCGCTTGTGCGGGCCCCCGTCAATTCCTTTGAGTTTTAATCTTGCGACCGTACTCCCCAGGCGGTGCACTTAACGCGTTAGCTCCGGCGCGGACGGGGACAATGCCGCCCACACCAAGTGCACACCGTTTAGGGCTGGGACTACCAGGGTATCTAATCCTGTTTGCTCCCCCAGCTTTCGTGCCTCAGCGTCAGTATCCGTCCAGAAAGCCGCCTTCGCCACCGGTGTACCTCTCGATATCTACGCATTTCACCGCTACACCGAGAATTCCGCTTTCCTCTCCGGTACTCCAGCCCCGCAGTTTCGAATGCCATTCCACCGTTGAGCAGTGAGATTTCACATCCGACATACGGAACCGCCTACGCACCCTTTACGCCCAGTAAATCCGAACAACGCTCGCCACCTCTGTATTACCGCGGCTGCTGGCACAGAGTTAGCCGTGGCTTCCTCCTGAGGTACTATCACGCCTCCGTGGTGTTGGCACGGTGGCCGTTGCTCCCTCACGACAGCAGTTTACAATCCGAAGACCTTCATCCTGCACGCGGCGTCGCACCGTCAGGCTTTCGCCCATTGCGAATGATTCTCGACTGCAGCCTCCCGTAGGAGTCTGGGCAGTGTCTCAGTCCCAGTGTGGCTGACCATCCTCTCAGACCAGCTAACCGTCATAGCCTTGGTGGGCCGTTACCTCACCAACAAGCTGATAGTACGTGGGCTCATCCTCAAGCGCCAGGTCCTTACGGATCCCCGGCTTTGGACAGCCCCGGATGCCCGGGGCGACCACATTCGGTATTAATTCCGCTTTCGCAGAGCTATCCCCAACTTGAGGGCAAATTGCCCGCGTGTTACTCACCCTTTCGCCACTTTCACCGGAATTATATTGCTATAGCTCCGGATCACGTTCGACTTGCATGCCTAATCCACGCCGCCAGCGTTCGTTCTGAGCCAGGATCAAACTCTCCGTTAAAAAAACGGTGAGTCACTGTCCGTACCGTTGCCGGCACGGACATTGATTGACCCTAAAATCAACAACCCCGCTCACGCGGAGTTGTGGAATTGATTACAAGCTCCCGACACATCGCGCCACTTCTGATTCGAAGTGGCGTAAGTCATATTCGGTTGTCAAAGATCGAAAAAAGCACAAACCTACCCTGTGTGCCCTACCCTTTCATCTCGGATTAGGGCGACAACAGAGCTCAATGAAGAGCCTTGGTAAAAAACCTACCCGAAATTCTGAATATAAGATATCCCGTCCCGGGAAAAGCGTCAACAGGTATTTTTAGAAAAAAAGGACCAGAAAAGGCCCGCGTTTACGATCATTCAGGACCCGGGACCCGTTCCTGCTTCTCCGCAGCCTCCCCCGTGTAGGCCGCCTCCACGGTGATCCGCACCTTTTCCACTCCGGGCAGATCGCTCTTAAGACTCTGCTCCGCCAACCGGGCAATGTCCTCATGGGCGGACTCCGGAATATCCACGCTCGCCACAAGATCCACGCTCAATACATACGCCTCCTCGCGGCCCGATACCCGAAGATCATGAAAGCCCACCAGGCGCCGGTCACGACTCGCCATCGCGACCAGGCTTTGCCGCGCCCGCGCATAAGCCGGATGCTCGCGGTCCACCGGGTCCACATGCACAATGGCCTTGCATCCCGTGGCTTTCTCGACCGCCGCCTCCACGCGTTCGGCCAGGTCGTGTACGTCCATAGCGCTGCGGTGTGCGTCCACCTCGATGTGAAAGGATACCAGCTTCACGTCGCCGTACTTGTGCAAAATTACATCGTGCACACCGCGCACCCCCGCCTGACGGCCGGCCACCTGCTCCACCGCGTCCACCTCGTCGCGCGCCGGCGCTTCGCCCAGCAGCGGACTGATCCGCGTGACGACCAGCAGGATCCCGGTCCAGGCGATCACCCCGGCAATGAACAACCCGATCCAGCCGTCCACCGCCACCCACCCCCACCGCGAGAGCAACAGTCCAGCCGTTACGGTCGCCGACGTGATCGCGTCGAAGCGCAGGTACCAGTAACTCGCTTCCATAGAAGACAACCCCGTGGCCGTAGCAATCTTGCGCGAAAAGATCGCCAACCCCTCCTTGATCGGAATGGAAAAAGCCACCGCCGCGATCATCCACCACGGCGCGATGTACTCCGGCGGATGCAGGATGCGCCCTACGCAGTTGCGCGCCAATTCGACACCGACCACGATGAGCAACACGGCGAGAATCAGCCCGGCCACCAGGTCCACGCGCCCGTGCCCGAAAGGATGCTCGCGGTCCCGCGGCCGCCGAAACCAGTAGAAGCTGAAGACCACGATCACGCTGCCGAGCACATCGAACAGGCTGTCCACGGAATCCGCCACCAGGGCGATGCTGCCCAGGACCAGGCCGAGGACACACTTCAGCAGGAAGATGCCGGAGTTCATCCCGACACTGGCCCATCCCTGCAGAAGGCCCAGCCGAGCCTTGCGCTCCACCTCGGGATGGTCGCCCGCCACACGCAGGATCAGCCGATCCATAGGCCCTGGGCCCGTGTCTGTGTGCTGAGAATTCATCTTTCCTTCGGCGGAGCTCCCGCCGGGCACAAGAAAAACTAGCGTAAAGAATCCCGCCGGGCAAACGCTATTGGTGACGGGCTCTTCCCCCGGTCCGCTATTTTCGCCTTGTGCTGCACCTCTCTTCGGTGTTCAAGAGATGGGGCAAACGGAGGAATCCATCTTATGCCCCGCTCCGAACTCATCGTCGCCCTGGATGTCGTCGGTGCCGCAGAGGCGCTGTCGATGGTGGACCGGTTGCCGCCGGAAGTGTCCTGGTACAAGATCGGCCTCGAACTTTTCTGCGCCGAAGGGCCTGCCGTGATTCAGGCGGTGCGCGCACGCGGCAAGAACGTGTTCCTCGATCTCAAGCTGCACGATATCCCCCGCACCGTGGAACGCGCCATCCTTTCGGCCGCCCGGCATGGGGCCGGAATGCTTACCGTGCATGCGGCCGGCGGCCGGGCCATGCTCAAAGCGGCGGCCGACGCGGCACGCCGGTGCCCGCAGCCACCCCGGTTGATTGCCGTGACCACGCTGACCAGCCTGGACCAGAGGGACCTCGCCGATCTGGGCATCATGCGACCACCACAGGTGCATGTCATGAGCATGGCCGACATGGCGCTGAAACAGGGCATTCATGGGATGGTCTGCTCGCCGCAGGAGGTGGAAAGCCTGCGCGCGCGGTTCGGTTCCCGCACGCTGCTTGTCACGCCCGGCATTCGTCCGGCCGGCAGCGATCCGGGCGACCAGAAGCGCGTAGCGACGCCGTCCGCCGCCGTTCGCGCGGGGGCGGATTTTCTGGTCGTGGGCCGGCCCATCCTGGAAGCGCCCGACCCGGTCACAGCGGCGCGCGCGATCTTGAAAGAGATGGCCGTTTAGTTCCGGACATGGTAGCTCCGGCGCTCCGCCGCCGGAGAACCTTCCGCCGACAGAGCGGCGGAACTACAGGCACAGGATCAAGGAGCTTTATCCCCTCACGGCCGGGTGCCGTCGAAGCTGCCGGAATAGATGCCGGTTCCGTTGGTGCCCTGATACCGGCCGGTAATCCGACCGAACAACTCCTTCTCCACGACGGTACCGTCGTAGTACACCTCGCCGGTCACGCCGTTGCTGGTTCCGGTCAGATCGGCCACCAGCAGGAATTTGTTTCCATTCATCTGGCCGGTCAGCAGGGTCCCGTTGCGCAGATTGCTGCTTTGCACGGCGCCGGACGTATCGATGTTGATCGCCATGCTATGGGTCTCGCACGTCTGGGCTTCCCCGCTCAACGCAAAGCATTCCGTCACGCTGCCCTGGTACACCCCGGCCAAATCTTGATCGTTATTGTTGGAGGAACCCTTGTCGGTGTTCGCAATCAGGATCGCGGCGCCCGCGACGGCAGCGGCGCCCCCGGCGATCAACCCCACCCCCATCAGGCTCGAGCGCTCCCGCGGCGGCGGCGTGGGCGTCACGGGAGGCGACACGGGCTTTTCCTCCGGCTTGGGCCGGGCGGACGGACTCCGGATTTTAATGGTGTTCCAGGGCGTCTCCTGGGTCGCCTCGTCCGCGTCCATGGCCTCGATGTAGTAGAGCACCTGGTCCACTTGCTCGAGAAGATCAGGCGGGATGGTGCCGACGTACAGGTCGGCGTCGGATGCTTTCATGGGCACGCGGAACGGCGCGGCGTCCCGCGACAGGGAGTAAAAAAGGGTGACATACTTGACCGACCCGGCATCGTCGGTGATGCGCGCCATGATCGAAATCGGCTGACCCCGGACCGCGGCGCTGATGGGCTGGTGTCGAATGGTCGGCGGCTCGTTGGCCCGGACCGCCACGCCCCCGACCAGAAGCCAACCTGCCACGATACCGATCCGCCAAGATAGTGCATTCATCTTCCTGCTCTCCCGTACCGTCCGTCCGCCCGGTCATCCCGGGCGCGCCCCCTTCACCCAGCGGCGGAATGGTACCAGAATCCTATTCATTGCGCAAAGCCTCGGCGGGGGAGATGTGCGCCGCCAGCCGGGCCGGCCAGTAGGAGAACACGATGCCCAGCGCCACGGCCAGACCCAGCGGCCACAAGACCTGCGCCGCGCCCAGTTGGAGCGGCACCCCGAACCGCCGGCGAATCACTTCCACGAGCAGGCCGGCCAAGCCCATTCCGGCGACGGCCGCCAGGCCGGTTACCAGGCAGGCCTCCACCGTGAACAGCCGCGCGATGTCGCGCCGAGTGGCGCCGAGGGCCCGACGCAGGCCGATCTCCGGCAAGCGGTCCCGGACGTTCGCCAGCATCAGGCTCATCAGCGTGGTGCCTCCGAGCACCAGACACAGCAGGGCGATGCTGCCGCCCGCCAGGCGCACGGCGTTCTGCCAGCGGTGCACTCCGCGCAACAGGATGTCCGGCGTTATCCACGACAGGCCTTCCTTCCCTGCGTCATCCAGGAGTTCGCGCGCCACGGGCAACACGTCCGCCACCATCTTGTCCGGCGGGACCTGGACAAAAATCGCGTCCGCCCGCTGGATCTCCTCGCGGGATTCGCCGCCCCAGGCCACCGGCGCCGAATGCGGCAGGAGCACGACCTGTTCGCCCGTTTGAATGCGCGTGTCCACGGTTTCCTGTTCAAGGCCTCCACCCCCGAGGGCGGCGATTCCGACCACGCGAAACGATGTCTGCTCCAGGCTGACCAGACTTCCAATCCCCGCTTTCCATCGGCGGGCCAGGGCCGAACTGATGACCACATGCCGGGCGCCCTCCTGCACGTCCCGCCGGTCCAGGTTGCGGCCGGCTTCCAATGTCCAGCCGCGCAGAGGCAAGAGAAATTCGTCGGTCGCCAGAACGGTCACCCGGCTTTTGTCCGCCGGCATACCGACCTCGTAGCGGCGTAAGGCGGAAACCCGGCATTCCGGCAACTGGAGCGCCAGCCGTTCCCCCTGCGTGCGAAGAAGCGGGATCGCGGCGTCGCCTTCTCGTGGCGCCGGCAGGACGGCCATTACATTGGCCCCCAGTTCACGGACCAGGTCCTGCGCTCTCGCGCGCAGACCGTCCAGCACGGCCAGCAGGAGCGTCAGCGCCGTGAACCCGATGGCCACGGCCAGAAAGGACAGTCCCACGCGGCCGGGCTCGGAGCGCGCGCCTTCCCAGAGATCGCGAGTCCAAAATCGCAGGGCAGGCCGGACGCTCATGATTTCAGCACTCCTTCCGCACAGACCAGGTGCCGCGACGCGTACCGGAGCAGCCCCTCGTTATGTGTCACCAGGAGCACGGTCAATCCTGCTTCGTTCAGCCGGCGGAAGCATTCCATCACCGAGACGGCGGACGCCGCGTCCAGGTTGCCCGTCGGTTCGTCGGCGAGCAGCAGGTCCGGCCGCAGGGCTATGGCGCGGGCGATCGCCACGCGCTGCATCTCGCCGGCGGAGAGCACCCGCGCCGGGCGGTCCGCGGCCTCGGCCAGCCCGACGGTCTCCAGGGCCTCGACCGCGGCACGCCGGTTCTCGCGATCCTCGCCCCCCACGTAGCGAAAGCGAAAAAGCACATTTTCCAGGGCCGTCCGGCGAGACAACAGGCAGAAACGCTGAAAGACGACGCCCACCGTGCGCTTTCGCAAGCCGCATAACCGGTCTTCCTCCAGGCCGGACACCTCCTGGCCGTCAAACAGCACGCGGCCCACCGTGGGGAAATCGAGCAGGGCGCCGATATGCAGGAGCGTGGTTTTTCCGCTGCCGGAGGGGCCCGTGATCATCACGAACTCGCCGCGGCGGATTTCCAGGTCGACGCCCTTGAGCACTTCCACGCGGCCGGCGGGCGACGGGAAGCTTTTGCATACGCCGTCCATCCGCAGCACGGGCGTTTCCAGCTTCATGGAAGCGCCACCCGCTCGCCGGCTTCCAGGCCCTCCAGCACCTCGAAACATTGCTCGTCGGCCTGGCCGAGTTTCACTTCCCGCCGCTGCCGGGTCGAGCCGCGCAGGACGTCACACCAGGCCGTCTCCCTCTCCCAGTGCACGGCGCGGCGCGGCAACAGCCGCGCGTCGGGATTGGAATAGGACAGCACGCTGGCGCGCACGGACATCCCGCCCCGCAGCCGGTCATCGGACTCCCGGACCCCGATGACGACACGGAAGTATTTCTGCCAGCCGGGCCGGCCGGCCATGCTTTGGGCCATGGAACCCACGGACTCCACGACGCCGGACAGCGTCATCTGCGGATACGCGACCGGCACGATCACGACCTCGGCGCCGACGCGCACCCGGGACAACTCCGACTCCGGCACATCACAGAACACGAGGGGCGCGGTCATGTCCGGCAGGGCGAGAAACGCCTGGTTGCGGTAGATCGTATCGCCGACGCGGACCGTGCGGAACTCGCCGCCTATGTGCACGGGCTTGTACACCAGCAGGCCGTCCACGGGCGCCGTCACGGTGCAGTGGGCCAGTTTCTCGCGGGCCAGCCGCAGTTCCTGCTCCGCCGAGGCCAGCGTGGCCCGCGCGCGCTCGAGGGCGGAAGGATGCAGAAATCTTTTCGTCAGGTCCAATTGCAGCGTGAGCCGTTCCTTCTGGGCCTTGGCGCCGGCCACCTTGGCCTCCTGCTGCCGGACCTCCTGCTCGGAGATCAGCCCCTCTTCC
>JAHJJH010000089.1 GCA_018823105.1 Verrucomicrobiota bacterium
AGGTCTCTCTAGAACATCAACGAGTTACGCACACAAAACGAGCGGGTTGGGGCCTTAGAGGCATTTTCTAGTGGCGAAAAGGGGCTGTAAGTGGGGCTGAGGGTCAGCCCTTGAAATAAAAGATAACGGGACCCAGAGCACAAGGCCACGGAATGAATGCTTGGTTTTTAATTCAAGGGCCGACCCTGGACGCCCTGGCTCGTTCGCTGCAAATCCGGGCGGCGAAAGTCAGGTGAGGAGATCGGCGATGGCCTTGGACTTGCCCTTCAACTTGCCGACCAGGTGATCCAATGCATGAAGTTTGTTCAGCGCCCGTACCACGAGATACGCGCCCAGCGCCACCAGGCCGAGGCTCAAGGCCAGTACTGTAACCAGGAAGCCCTTCACCTTCTCTGCGTCATATAACCGGGACGTGGTGATAAGGATGCTTAGAACCGACATCGGCAAGGCGAACACTGCGATCCCCGTCCGCAGCACCGAGAGTGACGTCCGCTTTTCGGACAGCAACAGTTGAATCTCGTTTGACAGCAGCACCGTTTCCGTGTCGTCTCCGGTGACTTTTTCACTGGTGCCGGCAGTATTCATTTCTCTTCCCCTTCGCGACTTTCCGACCACACGCAGCCCCACATTGAATTTACTCCGGCAACCCGGCCGGCGACAACACTGGGGATTGGGGGAGGCCCTGAAATAGTAATTTTTCCGGGCCGTGAGGACGAGGCGGGCGGCGTTCTGTTATTTGCTCCTGTTTTCCGGCGGAAAATGCTAGAGATCGTATTGGAAAGGTGTACGCGAAGGCAACCCGTGCCCCGGAAGCGGTGTCCGGGCCACAGGACTACAGAAAGGAAAAACGGAATGGGCAAGCCGAATTATCAATTTGCGAAACGCAGCAGGGAAATGGCGAAGAAGAAAAAGAAGGAAGAAAAGAGGCTGCGCAAGCTGTCCGAAAAAGACGCGCAACCCACGACGGGTGAAACACCTCCGGCGACGGGCTGAAGCCCGGCCGGACCACTCTTCCTGCCGCGTTTCGGCTGCTTCATTTTTACGGCGTATTTCGCTTGCGTTTCGGACGGGTTTCTTATAGCCTGTTTCCGCACCTCAAGTCAGACCATCCGTGAATGGTAGGTTGACCATCGCCCCGCATATTGCTGGTTGGTGACAATCCGAAACCCGAACGACTCGGGAACAGTCACCGAATTCTGCCTCCAGTGCAAAAGGAAAAATACCATGGGTAACAAACTATACGTCGGCAACCTGTCCTTCGATACGACGGAAGGCGATCTGAAAACGCTTTTCGCGACCTGCGGCTCGGTCACGAGCTGCAACGTCATCATGGACAAATTCACGAACAAGTCCCGCGGCTTCGCTTTCGTGGAAATGAGCAACCAGGCCGAGGCGACCAAGGCGATTGCCGAATTGAACGGCAAGGATTGCGCGGGTCGCGCCCTGACGGTCAATGAAGCCAAGCCCCGCGAAGAACGCTCCGGTGGCGGCGGGTTCGGTGGCGGTGGCGGACGGCGCGATCGCTATTAATCCACTGGCGGACCCGGTTCGGCCATCGAACCAGGCCCGCTGACTATGGCGGCCCCCTTCAAACGGGGCCGCCTTTTTTTGTGGTCACTTCTTCCAGGCCACGAGGACGAGGCGGGTGGCGTTCTGGTCGTAGGCGGAGCCGTCGAGATCGCCGAAGACCTTCACGCGCGTAAACCCGGCCTGCTTCAGCAGGGCGCGCAATTCGACGGCGGAATACAGCCGGTGCCCGACGGGATAGGTGCGCATCCGTCCCTTGCGGATGATCGTCCAGCGGTTCTCGATCCAGCCGAAGCCGTCCTCCAGCCATCGCTCTTCCAGGACGATCGTGCCATCCGGCTCGCGGTGCCATGTGCGCGGGTTGAACATCTTCGCGATGCGCTCCTTGCCCATCAGGTCGATCAGCAACGCGCCGCCGGGCCGGAGCGAGGCGTACACGTTTTTCAAGACGCGCAGGTCGTCGGCCTGCTTCCGGAAATAGCCGAAGGCGGTGAACATGTTGATGACGGCATCGAACGCGCGCGTGCGGCGGAACCGGCGCATGTCGGCCGGTACAAACTCCACGTCCAGCTTCTCTTTCGCCGCCTGCCGGCGGGCGGCGGCGAGATAGGCGCGCGTGCGGTCCACGCCGGTGACGCGGTAACCGCGCCGCGCCATTTCCAGGGCATGGCGGCCCGGGCCGCAGCAGAGATCGAGGATCGCGGCGCCGGGATTGACCTTCAACAGCGCGAGGATCCGGTCCACCTCGGCGGGCGCATTCTCCAGGCGCGCCCGGGTGAACAGCAACGGCGCCCAGGCTTTCCAGAACGAGTCGTCGTCGTGCCACGTTTTCATGGGGCCAGTTTAACCGCGAAAAAAGCAAAAAGGAAGAACCCTGGCCCGGGGCCGTGCGCCGGATTTTCTCATCTTGAAGTCCGGGGCGCCGGCATCCGTCTCCGCGCCGCTTTGTGCTCTTGGCGCCTTTGCGTTTACCTCTTCCCCGCGGCCTTCGCCCAGGGGTCTTTCAACGTGACCGTGCGGTTGAAGACAAGCTTGCCGGGCGTGGAGTCCGGGTCGGCGCAGAAATAGCCGAGGCGCTCGAATTGGAAACGCTCTGCGGGCCGGACGTCGGCCAGGCCGGCTTCGACGAAGCCGGCTACCGTGACCAGCGAATCGGGATTCAGGAACTCGTGGTAGTCCTTGCCCTCGGCGGCGGCTTGGGCCAAGGGGTCCTCGACGGTGAACAGGCGATCGTACAGGCGAATCTCCGCCGGGACAGCATGCTTCGCGCTGACCCAGTGGATCGTTCCCTTGACCTTCAAGCCGGCTTCCGGCGGCGACCACTTGCAAACGATGGCGTCCTTTTCGACCCGAGTGCAGGTCAGAAAACCCGCGTAGCGCAGCCGCACCGAGCCGCCCGGGGAGAGCCGGAAGTACTTCGGCGGCGGATTTTCCATGAAGTCGTCGCGCTCGATGAACAGCTCGCTGGAGAACGGCACCGGCCGCGTCCCGGCGGACTCATCCTCCGGGTTGTTCACGGCGTTCACGGAGGCGGGCAGCGCGTCCGCGTTCTCGATGATCACCCGCAACGGATTGAGCACCGCCAGGCGGCGGGCGGCCCGCTTGTTCAGGTCGTCGCGCAGGCCGTGCTCCAGCCGCGCGACGTCGGAGAGGCTCTCGTACTTGGTCAGGCCGATCACCTCGGTGAAAGCGCGGATGGATTCCGGCGTGTACCCGCGCCGGCGCAGGCCGCAGATCGTCGGCATGCGGGGGTCGTCCCAGCCGCGGACGCGGCCTTCCTGCACCAGTTCGAGCAAGCGCCGCTTGCTCATCACGGTGTAGTTCAGGTTCAGCCGCGCGAATTCGTACTGGCGGGGGCGCGACGGCAGGCCGTCGAGGTTCTCGATCACCCAGTCGTACAGGGGCCGGTGCACCTCGAACTCGAGCGTGCAGAGGGAGTGCGTGATGCCCTCGAAGGCGTCCTCGAGCGGGTGGGCGAAGTCGTAGGTGGGATAGATGCACCACCGGTCGCCGGTGTTCGGATGCGTCGCGTGCAGGATGCGGTAGAGGACCGGATCGCGCAGGTGGAGGTTCGGCGAGGCCATGTCGATCTTCGCGCGCACGCAGAGCGAGCCGTCGGGATGCTTGCCCGCCCGCATCTCCTCGAACAGCGCCAGGCTCTCCTCCGGCGGCCGGTTCCTGGAGGGGCTTGCCCTGCCGGGCGCCGGCGGCGCGCCGCGGTAGTCTTTGGACCACTCCTCCGCAGTCAGGCCGCATACGTACGCTTTGCCCTTGCGGATCAGTTGCGCGGCGCACTCATACATTTTGTCGAAGTAGTCGGAGGCGTAGTAGAAGTGCTTTCCCCAGTCGAAGCCCAGCCAGCGGACGTCTTCCCGGATGGATTCGATGTACTCGACCTCCTCCTTGGTCGGGTTCGTGTCGTCCATGCGCAGGTGGCATTCGCCCCCGTACTCCCGCGCCATTCCGAAGTTCAGGCAGACGGCCTTGGCGTGGCCGATGTGGAGATAGCCGTTGGGTTCGGGCGGAAAGCGCGTGACCACCCGCCCGCCGTGCGTGTTCGCCCGCAGATCCTCTTCGATAATCTGCCGAATGAAATGTTTGGCCGGGGCCGCGCCGCCCGCGTCAACCGGCCGGGATGTCGGATCGTTTTTCATTCTTACTGGCTTGATCCAGAGCGCGTTCTATAGCCCCGCCCGGGCTAAAAAGCGAGAGCAATTGTCGAGCAACGCGGCGTGTCTTGATCTTTGTATTTCCGCCGACAGAGCGGCGGAACTACAGAAACCCATCTTCGCAGGACCTGTAGCTCCGGCGCTCCGTCGCCGGAGTTTACGGCGGGGCATTGGTCGTAACGAGCAGCCGATAGAACAGGGGATCCAGTTCCGCCGCCGGGGTATCCGTGTATACGTTGAGCGGAGGGGTGGCCGGGATGTTGCTGCTCAACAGGAGGAAGGGCCCGGGCAGGTTGGTGGCCCGGTACACGGCGTAGAACCGATCCGCCACGCTGGACCACTGAATGACGTACGCGCCCGGCTCCGCCGCCGTCTCGGTTCCGGCCGCAAAGGCCGAAGCCCCGTCCATCGGATGGCATCCGCTGATCCACTCGCCGTAATTGTACAGCCCGTCCTCGTCGTCATCCCCCTCCGGCACGGCATTCGTCGAACCCAGGTACTCCTCTTCCCACCAGTCCGGCATGCCGTCGTTGTCGCCGTCGTCCACGCGGACCACGGCGGCCGTGCCGAGGTACGGCAGGTAATTGTGCAGTGTCACGGTAATATACAACTCCCCGCCCCCTTCGGGCGGCGGGTCCAGGTTGACTTCCGCGACGCCGCCCGCGGCCTCGGCGGTGCCGAGGATGAGGTTGCTGTACACGCAGCAGACGAGCGCGCCGGCCTGGGCGACCTCCACGGTGACGGCCGTCGCGCCGGCCATGACGCGGCCCGTGTGCGAGACGGTCAAATCCTGCGGCAGCCCCGTCCACATCTCCAGCGTGGGATCGCCCAGACAGTGAAAGATCTCCATGGTGCATTTCCCGTACGTGCCGAGCGAGTACTTGGTCAGGAAGTACGTCTTGGCGCGGTTCAGGACATCGCCCATCCGGTAGGCGGGTTCGCTGGCGGCGGTGTAGGACACGCCGTGGTACTCCAGGAAATTCGTCCAGATCGCATCCGCCAGCCCCCAGTAGAGGCGGTCGTTGTAGTACGAGTAACTGGTCCGCGTCGGGGCCAGCACGCCGATGGCGCCGCCGGTGGGATGCCGGACCCAGTGCTCGGCGAAACACTCGTCGCTGTCCGAGGTGCCCGCGGCGGCGTCATCGGTCTCGTTGTCGAACCAGCCCGTCTGGCAGTTGACGGACCACACCACCGGCCGCAGGACCCCGTTGGTCAGGCCGTCCACGTCCGTGGCCTTGGTGAAGACCGGCTTGCTCCAGGAGGTCCGGTTGCCATGGTCGCGGTGGGTCAGCAGGAAGGTTCCGCTGTTCACCGCCAGGCGGATGTTGGTCCGCGCCCCGCTCCAGGGGAAGGTCGGCTTGAGCAGTTCCGCCAGCAGGGCCACGCCGCCCCAGGGCGGGCTGTCGTTCTCGAAGATGGCGCTGGACGACGTCAGCCAGCTGGCCCAATGCGTCGGGTTGGTCCCCGTGTATTGGGCGTAAATCCGCTCGACCCCGTAGCCGGCATCCACCAGGTAGTTCCGAAGATCTTCCGTCGTTTTCACAAAGCGCCGCTCGGAGTAACCGGGATACGAACTGGTGTTGGCCGCGAACGAGGCGCAGAGCGTCGCGTTGGTGTAGTAGCGGGCATACAGGGCCGGATCGGGCGGCGCGCTCTCGTAAGCGATGACGCGCTGGGCCCAGTTCATCGCCTGGGTCGCCGTCTCCACCGGCCAGCGGCCCACGGCAAGGTCCGGGACCCAGTCGAACGGCTCGCTCATGTCGGCATAAAAAATGTCGGTACTGTTTTTCCGCTCGCCGGCCGGGTGGTCGGTGACGTACCAGGGCGGGATGAAGTCCGAGTCGCCGAGAAGCAGCACGTACGCCGGCGCCGGGCTCCACGTGGAGTAGGCGGTCTTGATGTAGTCCCGGACCTGGTTGGTCGCGCTGCCCGTCTCGTTCGTCGTCACGACCGTCGTGGCGATGCCGCGACGGCACTTCCACTCCGCCAGCGTAAACGCCGCGTTGGTGAAAGCATCGGCGCAGACGATCAGCAACTCGCATCCGTTCGTCGCGCCGCCGAAGGCCACCGCCCGGAGTCCGGGTGCGGCTTCTTCCGTTGCCGATTCCAGGGCGAAAATGGCCTCCATGTTGGGCACGGTGCGGAAGACTCCGTCGAAACTCCGGCTCGTCAGCCGCGGATCGCGCCGGACGGGTGTTCCGGAAAAAATCACACGCACTTCAAGCCGGGGATATACGCGGAGGATACGGGACTGTGGATTGTACTGGTAGGGGTACAGCCGGACCAGCCGGGTGGCCTGCCCGCGGATCTCGCGCACGGCGTCGAAATCCGCGAGCACCCCCGGGTAGTCGGCGTCGCGCTGGTACAGCGTCTCGTCGCGAACAAACGCCGCCACCGAATCCCCGGAATCGGGCGGCGGGGGTTGCACGGGCGCGAGGGTGATGTTGGTGAACACCACCGGCTCCACGGGGGCCACCTCCAGGCGGACCTCGCAGCCGTTCGGCACCAGGATCCACTGCGCAAACACCGGAAGGTCCGGATGGCCGACCGGGCCGCGTGCGCCCGCCGCATCCTGCACGAGGTCGTACCGGCGTCCATCCGGGAGAATGGCCGAACCGCGGACGAAGCCCGGGGGCTCCGCCAGGAGGGTTAAGCCATTCGTCGTCGAATCGCGGACCTGCACCCGGGCGGCGGACAGAAGCCCGTTTCGCAGGGGAATCCATTCCTGCCCGGACACTCCGGGCGGGCATAGTGCCAAGGCCAGCAGTATCAAACCCAATCGGCGACCACCCATGATCAACGGCGCCTCCCTGCGCGCGCCGGGCCACCCCGGGTACTACACGCGCAACTGTACCGTATAAG
>JAHJJH010000090.1 GCA_018823105.1 Verrucomicrobiota bacterium
AGGTTTCAGTGTTCAGGTTTCAGTGTTCAGGACCCTTCCGCCGGAATTCCGCATTTGCTCTCCGAGTTCCTTTGCGTCCTCCGCACTTTGCCACTTTGTCACTCTGCCACTTCCTCTCCTCACCACGACTTGATGTTATACGCTGGTTCGGCCTATTTTCGCACCCTCTATTCAGTGATTTATGAACTTATTAAACATTCTTTAAACAAAGGAATTAGAAAAAAAGGTCAAAGTATAACTACGGACCTCTCACACACCGGAGCCCGGGATTGTTAACCACCCAATCCGGGTATTCGCCGTAGCGCTCCGCACACCGCGAGTAGTGGGCGCTATGGCCCCAGCGCCCTCCGCGAAAAATTCGACCATTGCCGGATACCGGACCTCGTGGATCAATCTGAGAGCTCGCAGAGTAGTCGCCCTTCCAGTCCCAGCACCATTCCCACACATTCCCCGCCATATCGTGCAGGCCATAACCGTTGGCCGGGAAACTGCCCACCGGACTCGTGTAGGGTGAGATGCCGTCTGCGTAGGTTGGGTGATATCCTTCGGTCGGATTAGTGTCGTAAAAGTTTGGGATAGGATGGGCGTAGTAGTTCGCCCGCACGTGCTGAATCGTGTCGCCCCCCCACGGGAACCTACGGCGCTGCCGCCCACCCCGCGCCGCCTTCTCCCACTCCGCTTCGGTCGGCAGCCGGTACCCGTTCGTGCTCCATTTCACCCAATCGTTTGAAATACTGATATTCCCTGCTTTATAAACTCCAGTTTGCGCCGTGTCGGTGTAGTAACATGGTGTCAGCCCCTCCTTCTGGCTTCGTGCGTTGCACCACTTTACACAAGCATACCAATTCACTGAGTGCACGGGATGATTACTCGCCTTGCCTGAACCGGCACTTAAGCCGTAGCCGTTCGTGACCGCCCAGTTGTACACCTCGCTCCATTTCGCCTTGGTTACCTCCATCTCGTCCATCCAGAAACCGCTAATGAAGTTGGTGTGAACAGGCAACTCATCAGAAGAACCAAAGCCATCAATGGCCCCCATGACAAACTCCCCACCGTCAATCCACACCATCCCCTGGGGTGGCTCATTTGTAAACAACACCACCCGATAGAACATCGGCACTTGTACCGTGAAGGTGGTTTCGCTATGGGCATCGATGGTATTAATGGGTTGGTAGGTAAACCTACGCCAAGGACCAGACACTTGTGATGCCCACTCCACGCGATAGATCGCGTTGCTGTTCGCGTAATTGGTCCAACTCAGAACCCCATTACCCTCAAACGACGTGATCACCGGAGACTGCCCTATGCTCCGCGTCGCCTGTAGTCCTAGCAACACCATAACTCCCACCGCTATCCGTCCTGTCTTTCTCATTGCATCGTCACTTTCCTGTCGCTTCCGCGATTCTTTTCTTGCTTCATGCAAATCCCCATTCTCCATTAACCATTCTTCCCTTTCACCATGACTTGATGTTGTCAGCCGGGTCATCTACTTCCTGGCCCCGCGACCAGGCCACCACCGGCCGGTTGGCCACGGTGCCGTACACGGGCACGTTTTTACAGTCGTTGTCGAAGGCGGTGTCCACGGTGACTTCGTACTGGCGCTGCCACGGATCAATGAAGTTCCCTTCGACATCCACCGCGCGCTCCGCCAATTCGACGTATACAATGCGGCGGGGATTGTTCACGTTGTTCACGTTGCCCACGCCGTCAATGGCGCGCAACACATTCAAGAGGAGTTTATTATCGTTCCCCGCAAGTACGCCGTAGCTGTAGTCGGTCTGCTGTCCGCTGTTGTGCGGATACTTCGAGTAGTCGTTGAAATAGGCCTTGATGGCGGTTTCGATGGTCTTGATCTCGGCCGCGGCCTGGGCCTTCTTGGCGCTCTGGATGGCCTTGCCGATCATGGGCATGGCGATCGAGGCCAGGATGCCGATGATGGCGATGACGACCAGTAATTCGATGAGGGTGAAGCCGCTCCGCCTCGTGCCCGTCCTGTTCATTTTGCTGTCTCCTGCCTTTCCTTCGGGTAGGGCGGCTTGGCCCAAGCCGCCGAATTGCGGCGCGCCGGGCCGGCGCGCCCTACCTAAAGATTGTATTCGATTCGGGTCTCGATATTGTTCGTATCCGGCCCATAGGACCAGAGCCGGAACTGGTAGCGCCCCTGGCTTTCGTACATAAACGCCCGCTCCCACGGATCGGTGAATACAACCTCCCGATTGTAATTGGTCAGCGCGCCGCGCACCGCGTCCCATCCCGCGCCCGCCGTGGTCATGGGGCCGGTCAGCACGGGATATCCGCCATAATCCAGGCGGTAGCTTTCCAAGGCGTTCTTGATCTGCTGGATACCGGCCATGGCCCTGGCCGCCGCGGCCTTTCTGGAGGCGTACCCTGTAATGCCGAACACGATGCTGCCCAGGACGGCCATGACCATGATCACGACCATCATCTCGATCAGGGTAAAGCCCCCCCGCCGGCCCCGAGCTTTTAAGTTCGCTCTCATACGGCCACCTGCTGTCTTGCGGAAACCCTTCCCGCCCTTCCACTAACTAACGTACCCGGCCGGCGTCCGGAAGTCTAATGAAAACCATCGTGTTCAGAATGAACAAAAGGCACAAAGTGCGCAAGGGGGACTGGCGGGCCGGCGGCCCGCCGGCCGCCGCATCGACGCCTTCCGTTCATGATTGATTTTCCCCCGGGTTTGCGGTCACAATTCCAATGTAACAACTGATGCAGGAGACTGCCATGAACAGCATACCCATGACCCGCCGGGAGTTCCTGGCCCTGTCCGCCCTGTCCGGGGCGGCGGTACTGACCGGCTGCGCGATAAACCCGGTGACGGGTAAAAAAGAGCTGATGTTCATCAGCGAGGCGGACGAAATCCGCATGGATTCCCAGGCCTCCCCCCACCAGTTCTCCGCGGATTACGGCCCCCTGCGCGACTCCGCGCTGAACGCGTACCTCGAGCAGGTGGGCCGGGGCCTGGCCGACCGGTCGCACCGTCCGAACATGCCCTACTCCTTCCGCGCGGTGAACGCCTCGCACGTGAACGCCTATGCCTTCCTGGGGGGCAGCATCGCGACGACGCGAGGGATCATGTTGAGCATGGACGACGAGGCGGAGTTGTCCGCGCTGCTGGGTCACGAGATCGGGCACGTCAACGCGCGGCACGCGGCGCGCTCGATGACCAGCAGCATGCTGGTCCAGATCGGCGTGGCGGCGGCGACGGTGGCCGTGGCGGAGAAGAACGAGGACTGGGCGCCGGTGGTCGCCGGGCTGGGCGGCATCGGCGCGGGCATGCTGCTGGCGCGGTACAGCCGCGGGCACGAGCGCGAGGCCGACGCGCTGGGCATGGAGTACATGGTGCGCAGCGGCTACAACCCGAAGGGGATGATCGGCCTGCAGGACATCCTGCGCAAGCTCTCGCACGGCAAGCCCAGCGCCATCGAGCTCATGTTCGCAACGCACCCGATGAGCGAGGAGCGCTACCAGACGGCGACGAAGCGGGCCGCGACGGAATATGCGCAGGCGGCGGACCTGCCGGTGTACCGGGAACGGTACATGGACCAGACGGCCCGGCTTCGGAAGCTCCAGGGCACCGTAGACTTGATCCAGAAAGGCGACAAGGCCGTGGGCGCAAAAAAACTGGACGAGGCCCTGGGCCAATACCGCGCCGCGCTGCAGCAGACGCCGGACGACTACGAAGCCCTGCTGAAGGCCGCCAAGGTCTGCCTGGCCATGAACCGCACCGCGGACGCGCAGGCGTACGCGGCCCAGGCCAAGGCGGTGTACCCCGAGGAGGCGCAGGCGTATCACGTTGAGGCCATGGCCGCCACGCAGAATCGCCGGTTTGACACGGCCCTGGCGGACCTTCAGCATTACCAGCGCGTGTTGCCGGGCAATCCGAATACCTTGTTTTACACCGGGTTTGTGCTGGAGAATATGGGCCGGAAAAACGACGCGGCGCAGCAGTATAAGACGTACCTGCAGTCCGTCAACCAGGGTGGCGAGGCCCAGCACGCCGCCAACCGCCTGACGGAATGGGGGAAGTGGTAGGGAGGGAAGTGAATAGTGAATAGCAGATAGTGAATAGTGTAAACTTCCGACCGGTCCCCATGAGAAACTTCGCCGCCACTATTCACTATTCACTACTCACTAATCACTGACTTCACCCATGCCTCCTCCCGCCTCGCCATCCCCCGCCCGTCCCTCCGCTGCCGCACCGGGGGCCGAGACCCTCTCCGGCACCATTGAACGGGTGACCTTTCACAGCGAGGAATCCGGCTTTGCCGTCCTGCGCGTAAAAGTGCGCGGGTTCCGCGACTTGGTGACCGTGGTCGGCACGGTGGCCGGCGCCAATGCCGGGGAATGGCTCGACGCGCAGGGCGTCTGGGTGATGGATCCCGCGCACGGCCGGCAGTTCAAGGCCGTGGAAATGCGAACGACGCACCCGGATACGATCGAGGGCATTGAAAAGTACCTGGCCTCCGGACTCATCAAGGGCATCGGGCCGGTGTACGCCGGCAAGCTGGTCAAGGCGTTCGGGCGGAACGTGCTCGACATCATCGAGAACCGCTCGGCGCGGCTGGAGGAGGTCGAGGGGATCGGCCCGATCCGCCGCGCGCGGATCAAGGCGGCCTGGAACGAGCAGAAGGCCGTGCAGGAAATCATGACCTTCCTGTTGAGCCACAAGGTCAGCACGTCCCGCGCGTTCCGCATCTTCAAGACCTACGGCGACGCCGCCATCGAGAAGGTCCGGCAGGACCCCTACTGCCTCGCCCGCGACATCCACGGCATCGGGTTCCAGACCGCCGACCAGATCGCGGCCAGCCTGGGAGTCGAGAAGAAATCCCCCCTGCGCGCGCGGGCGGGTGTCGAGTACGTGCTGCTGGAACTCACGGACGATGGTCATTGTGCGTTTCCGCGCGCGCAGCTGGTTGAAAAGGCGGCAGGGCTGCTGGAAATCCCGGCGGACATTCTGGAGAAGGCCATTGCCGAGGGCATCGAGGCCGGGCGCCTGGTGGCCGGGCTGGACGGACGCGGGGAGCCGCTGGTTTATCTTGCGGTCCTGGACCAAGCGGAGCGGCAACTGGCGCGGCAGATGGTTGAACTGGCCCGTGGGGCTCATCCCTGCCCGCCCATTGACGCGGAGAAGGCCCTCGCGTGGGTCGAGCCCCGGATCGGGCTGGAGCTGGCCCCCGAACAGCGCGAGGCCCTGAAACTCGCGGTCGAACGCAAGGTTCTGATCATTACCGGGGGGCCGGGCGTGGGCAAGACGACCCTGGTCAATGCCATCCTCCAGGTCCTGCGGGCGAAGAAGGTCAAGGTGGTGTTGTGCGCGCCGACGGGCCGTGCCGCCAAGCGGATGACGGAGACCACGGGCCTGCAGGCCAAAACGATCCATCGCCTGCTGGAATACGATCCCGGGACGGGCGGATTCCGGCACGACGCCGGCCGGCCGCTTTCCGGCGACGTGTTCATCGTGGATGAGACCAGCATGATTGACGTGGTCCTGGCCCAGCAGCTCACCCGCGCCATCCCGCGCCACGCCGGGCTGATCCTGGTGGGCGACGTGGACCAGTTGCCGTCGGTCGGGCCCGGCTGCGTGCTGC
>JAHJJH010000005.1 GCA_018823105.1 Verrucomicrobiota bacterium
CACCCCCCGGCCAGCGGGACCGACCGGCCGCCCCGCGACCCGGCCGCCAGCGCGCGCACGCGCTCCACGGCTTCAAAATCCAGGGCCTCGGATGGAACTCCAATCTCCGCAAGCCACCGCCGGAGCGCCCGACGGACGAGGGGCACGGGCGATGAACCCAGTTCGCTTTCTTTCAACATCAGCCGACTTCCTTCGCCCCGGCAGCCATCCAGGAGGCGACCGGCTTCCTGCTCCATCCATCGGTTCTCCTCGCCGGCGATGACCGCCAGGCGGCACAGCGCCTCGCGCACGCGGGGATTCAACTGCCTGGCAAGGACCGGGAGCACCTCGTGACGCACGCGATTCCGCAGGAAAGCGGGGTCCCGGTTGGTGGCGTCCTCGCGCCAGGCCACGCCCTGCCTTCGCAGGAAGGCCTCCACCTGCCGACGCGTCACGTCCAGCAGGGGGCGGATGATGACGAGGCCCCGGCGCTCGGCGCGGTACGGGATGCCGGCCAGCCCCTGCGGCCCCGCTCCGCGCGTCAGCCGCAGCAACACGGTTTCGGCCTGGTCGTCCGCTGTATGTGCCGTCGCGATGTACCCGGCCCCCACCCGCCGGGCCGCGCGATCGAGAAAATCATACCTCGCTTCGCGCGCCGCCATTTCGAGGGATACCCCGCCCCGCCGCGCCCGGCGGCGGACGTCCGCCTTTCCCATGACAACGTCCGCCTTCACGTTCCGCGCCAACCGCCGGACGAACCGGGCATCCCCGTCGGCGTCCGCGCCCCGGAGGCCGTGATGCAGGTGCGCAAGGGTGAGTTTCAGCCGGTAGCGTTTTTGCAGTGCCGCCAGGGCCACGGCCATGGCCGTCGAATCCGCCCCGCCGGAAACCGCCAGCAGCAGGTGCGCTCCGGGCGCGACCAGGTCGTGCCGGCGCATGGTGCGTTGGAGGGTTTGCAGCACGCCGCGAATCCTCGACCGCCGCGCGGCCGAGGTCAATCCAGAACCGTCAGCCCGCCCAGCCAGGGATGCAGGGCCTCCGGCAGGATGACCGACCCGTCGGCGCGCTGGTTGTTTTCCAGGAGCGCGACAAGCAGGCGGGGCAGGGCCACGCCCGAACCATTGAGCGTGTGGACGAAGTTCACTTTCCCGTCCTTGTTGCGGTAGCGAATGCCGGCGCGACGGGCCTGGAAATCGCCGAAGTGGCTGCACGAGGATACTTCGAGCCAGGCGTTCTGGGCCGACGCCCAGAGTTCGATGTCGTACGTGTGGGCCGAGGCGAAGCTCAAGTCGCCGGCGCACAACTCGATCACCCGGTAGGTCAACCCCAACCGCTGCAGCACGTCCTCCGCGTCCGCCAGGAGCGACTCCAGTTCCGCGTCCGACGTCTCCGGTTCGACGAACTTGACCAGTTCGACTTTGTCGAACTGGTGCACCCGGATCAGGCCCCGGGTGTCGCGGCCCGCGGCGCCGGCCTCGCGCCGGAAGCAGGCGGAATACGCGGTAAGGCGGATCGGCAATGGATCGCGGATGATCTCCTCGCGGTAGAAATTTGTCACGGGGACTTCGGCGGTCGGGATAAGATACAGATCGTCCGACGGCACGTGATACATGTCCTCGGCGAGTTTCGGGAGCTGGCCGGTGCCGGTCATGGCGGCCGTGTTGCAGAGGTAAGGAGGCGCGATTTCCCGGTAGCCGTGCTGGGTCGTGTGAAGGTCCAGCATGAACTGGATCAGCCCGCGCTCGAGTCGCGCGCCGCGGCCGGTGAACAGCGGGAAGCCGGCGCCGGCCATGCGCGCGCCGCGCTCAAAGTCAAACAGGCCGAGCCGCTCACCGAGTTCCCAGTGCGGCCGGGGCGCGAAATCGAACCCGCGGGGCGTTCCATGCTGCCGCACAAAACGGTTCTGCGTGGCGTCGTGGCCGGGTGGCACGGCAGGATGCGGCAGATTGGGAATGAACAACAACGCGTTGTTCAGTTTTTCCTCCACCTCCCGCACCGAGCGATCCAGTTCCGCGATCCGATCGCCCATCTCGCGCACTTCCGTCTGGCGGGCGGCCGTGTCCTGACCGGCTTTCTTCAACTGGCCGATTTCCCGGGAGACGGTGTTGCGCTGGTTCTTGAGTTGCTCGACCTCGGTCAGCCTGTTGCGCCGGTCGCGGTCGAGCGCGAGGACGGCGTCGAGGTCCACCCCGACGCCGCGCAGGTCGAGGGCGCGCCGCACGTCCGCTTCCCGTTCGCGAAGGGTTCGAATATCCAGCATGCGTTCTCCCGGGGCGCGCCGGCGGCGGTCAGGGCTGTGCGGCCGGCGCAAGCTCTTCCGGCATGGGTTCGTCCAAGGGCGGGGCAAACGGGGAATCCGCCACCAGCGTCAGCCCTTTTTCCAAGCCGAGTTTCTGCACCCGGTCGAGGCAGGGGGGGCAGTAGTTGCGACCCTTGGCGTCCAGTTCCTCGTCCGTGGCGTAGATCCACATCGCGCACTGCGGATTCGGGCAGGGCTCCAGGCCCAGGAGCAAGCCGATGCTCATCATCACCTCGCGCTCGATCCGCCGGCCGTACTGCTCCGCGTCGCCATCCTCCGGCCTCAGGGCCTGCACGTTGACCAGGGCGGTCTTCGCCTCGGGCATCAGGATGCCATGGTTCGGGAAATCCTCCAGCGGCGCGGCCAGCACCACCAGGCACACGTCCGCCTCCCCCATCGCCGCGCCCGCCGCCTCGCCGATCTCGTTGAGGCTGGCCGCGGGCGCCGCTTCGCGGGGCGCCAGCAGGCGGACGGGCAGGGCCAGGTTTTCCTGCGCGAAGGCGCGCACGCGCTCCGCCAGGGCCGGATCCACATCGCCGACGGCCACCAGCGCGATCGCGCGCTCCACGGCGGGCACAGGTGCCGGCTCCGGTTCCTCGGCGGTCACGGCGGTCACCATCAAAAGAGACAACAATGCGATCTGAATGCTTTTCATTTCCTTCACTCCTCTGGGATCGTTTGTTACAAATCAGTTTATCATACGATGGATATCCGTCTTTTGTAGGGTCGCCGCTCTTGCCTCGCCGTAGTCCGACGGAGGCGGGTGCGGCGAACCGAGCCGGCGGCCTTCGCAAGCGAAGGCCCTACACTTGATTTTTTTTGACTCGTGTATTTGTCGTCACGTCATGTCAGATAGCCCGGGGCACGGACGCCCCGGCGTCGGATCTACCGGCGCTTCGGAGCGCGCGTGGTGAACAGCTCGGGGTAGCGCGGATCCGCCTTGATCTTCTGAAGATAGGGGTCTTCCTCCTGCAACCAGGTCCGCGTCTCCGCGGGGAACCGCTGGATCAAGTCGGTCAGCAGACCCCACGCCTCATCCATCCGCCCCGCCTCGGCCAGCATGCAGACCCGGGCGAACGCAATCTGGGGTTGGTTGGGCATCGCCGCAAAGGCTTTGTCCAGCAGCTGCAGCGCCTCGGCATAGGACCCTTCCTCAATCAGGATGTAGGCGTAGTTGTATAGGACTTGAGGATGATCGGGAAACCTCTCGCTCAACGACTGCATGGTCGTGAGGGCCTGCGGCTGATTTCCCTGTTCCATGATCGCTTGGGCCTGGTCCATCTCCAGCCCCATGGCCTGTAGCCCCATCTGCCGGGCTTCCTCCAGAATCGTCAGGAGCTTGTCCCATTGCTGGAGCCGCCGGGCCTGGTTCGCGCGCCGCAAGACGGCCAGGATGTCGGGGATCTTCCCGCTCAAGCCCTCGCCCAGCACCGTGTCGCAGACCAGGGCGAACTTCTCTGCCGGCATGAGCTCAAGATACGCGTCCCGATCCGCGTCCAGCCAGTTGGCTACCTGTATCAGGTCGGAGGTCAGCAGGTCGTCCCACTTCTCCTGGTCCACGCTGTCGCCGCGAACCGCTTTCAAAAACAGCCGGTTAAACCGCGCCAGCAGGTCGCGGGGCTGAAGCGTCAGCGCGCGCTCGGTCAGGGCTTGGGCCGAGACAAACTGCCGCAGCCGGATTTGCACCGACGCGCGGCCGTCCAGGAACGCCAGGCCATCCGGATTGAGCATCAACAGGCGCCGGTAGTAGTCATCCGAGGCCGTATAATTCTTCGCCAGCGCCGCAATCGCCGCCCCCCGCCTCAACAGCAGGCCGTTCGCGGGATCCAGCGCCAGCCCCTTCTGAATTTCCTCCAGGGCCGGGCCCCATTGCTTCTTCTGGATGAACATCTCCGAGATCCGCAGATGCTCCAGCGCCTTGCCCGCGGGCGGCATGGCCACGCCGGGGGCCGTGGGCGGCGGCGCGACGGATGGGCGTGCAGACGACGAGGCCGGCGGCACATTCCGGAGGGACATCGTACCCGACCCGCCCAACGGCGCCGGAGCGGGCTCCGCTTCCATCTGCTTGAACTGGTCCACGAGCAGCCCGTCCACGTAGTATGGATTGTCGGACTGATCCTGCGCCGGGGTCACGCCTGCCACGGCGACCATCCCGACGACCACCAGACATGTCATCCGCCCTGCTCGTTTCATGAATGGCTCCTCTTCCCTGGAGTTATAATTCCGATTCATAGGGTAATGCCCGCCGGATAGAAAGACAATCCTGCAGAAGTCGGTGTTCAAGCCCGGACCAGGGCCTCCAGGTCCGTCGGGGCAATGCTCTCCAGCGAAGCCACGACCCGGTCCGACCCTGCGAGTTCGGACTCTCCGTGCGTCGTGAGGACCGACAGCACCCGTACCCCCGCCCCGTGCGCGGCGGCAATGCCGGCCGGGGTGTCTTCGATCGCCACGCAGGCCGCGGGAGGAAAATCCTGATCCGGAAATCGGCAGGCCAGGCGTCTCAAAGCCTCGCGGTACGACTCCGGATCCGGCTTGCTGACGGCCACGTCCTCGGCGGTCACAAAAACCGCGAAGCACTCCCGCAATCCGATCCGGTCCAGGATCGGCTCCAAGTCGCATCGCAGCGCCCCGCTGCACAACGCCAGCGGGATCCGACCCACCAGGGCGTGTACCAGGTGCGCCACGCCGGGATACGGCTCCACCCCCCGGGTTTCCGCCAGGGCGCCGAAGGCTTCGGCCTTGGCCCCGATCAGTTCAGGCAGGGTCTCTTCGCTCAACGCCCGGCCCGCGTCCCGGAAAATCGCCCGGAACGCGTCGCGGTCGTCAAATCCGATGTATTCGCGCTGGTATGCGGCCCACGGCAGTTCGATGCCCAACGGCTCGATGATCTGCCGGAAGGCCTCGCAGTGCAGCGGCTCGGTGTCCACGATAACCCCGTCGAAATCGAACAAAACGGCCGCCAGCTGTCCGGGGGCCTTTTTCATGTCCGCGCCTCCGTCCCGGCGCCCGGCCCGCGCTCTTTGAGAATGGCGATCACCTCGTCATCCTCCACCTGGTCGAAATCCATGAAAAACTGGCCCACGGCAAAGAACACGGCCGGGACCTCCAGGCAGACGACCTCGTCCGCCAGCGCTTCCACCTGCTCCAGCGTTTCCGGGGGTGAGACGGCGGTGGCGGCGACGAGGCGGGCGGGCCGGCGCGCCCGTAGCGCCTGCAGCGCGGCCATCATCGTCGCCCCCGTCGCCAGCCCGTCATCCACCACGATCACCTCGCGGCCTTCGACCGGGATGGGCGGGCGCACGGGCGTGTAGAGGGCGCGCCGGTTTCGCAGGCGGTCGAGTTGCGCCTGGCCCTCCTGCTGCAGATAGGCCTCGCTGAGGCCCAGGCGCCGGGCGCCCTCGGACAGGGTCACGCGGCCCTCCTCATCCACGGCGCCCACGGCGAATTCCGGCTGGTCCGGCGCGCCGAGCTTGTGGACCAGCACGACATCCACCTCGCCCCCGAGCGCCTCCGCGATCGCCGCGGCCATGACCACCCCGCCGCGGGGGATCCCCAGGCAAAGCGGCCGACGTCCGGCGTACGACCGCAGCCGCTCCGCCAGTTGCCGCGCCGCCTGCTGACGATCACGAAACATGACTAGATTCTTCCAGAAGCCTCCAAGCAAGGCAAGAACCGGGGGAAGCGGTTAAGCTCAAGTTCCGTTAGCCTTTGGCAAATCGACATGTTATCCTGCCACCGCATTCAAGGGGCCGGCTCTATGACGCTGCAGACGAGAACCCAGGGCGGCGATCTCTTCATCGTGGACAACTCGGATTCCGAGTGGAAGGTCCTCCACTACCTGCGTGAATGGTGCGATATCGCTCGTGCTTTTGACATCGCAACGGGCTACTTCGAAATCGGGTCCTTACTGGCCCTCGACGGACAATGGCAAAAACTTGAGAAAATCCGCGTGCTGATGGGCGACGAGGTCTCGAAGCGCACCAAGGCCGCGCTTGTTCAGGGAATCGAACGTCTCAAGCAACTGCTCGATAGCAGCCTGGAGCGCGAGAAAGAGACCAATGACTTCCTGAACGGTGTCCCCGCCATTGTGAAGGCGATAGCGGAAGGCAAGATCGAGTTTCGCGTTTATCGAAAGGACAAGTTCCACGCCAAGGCGTACATCACGCACGCGAAACATGCCGTGGTGGGCGCGTCCGCCCTGGTGGGGTCGAGCAATTTCACATATCCCGGGCTGACCGAGAATGTGGAGCTAAACGTTCAGTTGCGGCGGGAAGTCGAGCTTCTGCAGGAGTGGTACGAACGCCACTGGAATGACGCGGAGGACATCACGCCAGAGTTTTTGAGGGTCATCGAACGGCACGTTCGCGACTACACCCCGTTTGAGGTCTATGCCAAAGCGCTTCAGGAGTTCTTCCGTGGTCACGAGATGACTGCGGGAGAATGGGAGTTGGCCGGGCCGGAGAATGGAGGCTCCCGAATGTTCGACGTCCTCGACCACTACCAGAAGGAGGGCTACCAAGCGCTGTTGAAGATCGCCGCGCAGTTCGGCGGCGCCTTCCTGTGCGACGGGGTGGGTTTGGGCAAAACGTTCATCGGCCTCATGCTCATTGAACGGCTGATCCGCGACCGCAAGAACGTAGCGCTTTTTGTGCCCAAAGCGGCCCGAGAGGACGTGTGGGAGAGGGATATCGAGCGCTACCTGCCCGATTTGAGCAGCGCCATCTACGGACGACTGTCGATTTTTAATCATACGGACCTGCTGCGGGTCGGCAAATGGCAAAAGGATTTGGCCCGGGTAACGGAAGCGGCGGACGCCATTGTCATTGATGAGGCTCACCATTTCCGAAATACGGGCGTCAAGGGCGAGGCGGGGGATTTTCAGTCTCGGTATTGGCGACTGTTCGACATCTTGGAAGGCAAAACGGTGTTCATGCTGACCGCGACGCCGATCAACAACCGGCTCACAGACCTCCAGCACATGATCGAGTTGTTCTCCCGGCGCCAGCCGGATCACTTCAGAGGCCTCGGGATTCACTCCCTCACCGGACATTTCCGGACTCTGGAAAAAGCCCTCGAAACGGTAGTCCTTGGCAAAGAGCTGGGTGACATGCCCGACATGGAAACCAACGTGGCCGAGGCCGAGCAGGTCCTGAAGGATGATGAGCTTTTCCGCCGACTAGTTGTCCAGCGCAGCCGGGCGTACGTAAAAGAAAGCCAGAAACAGCACGGCGGGTCCAACGCCATCTTCCCGAAACGCGAAGATCCTAAAGTGGTGACCTATTCAGTTCAGAAGACGTACGGGAAAGTTGTCAAGATGTTGGAGGAGGCTTTCGCCAAGGACAAGCCGCTGTTCTCCCTGGCCGTCTACTATCCGCTGGCCTACTACATCGGCCCCGACATGGAAAAACAGGAGAAAGCATGGAAGGAGAACCGCCAGAAGGCGGTCGTCAGCCTGATTCGCACTCAATTTCTGAAAAGGTTTGAGAGCTCGGCCCGTGCGTTCGAGTTCTCCTGCGAAACCCTCCTGATCAAGCTCCTGGCCTGGGTCTCGAAACACAGCGAGAAGGGGGCCGAGAAAAAGCGCCTGGAACGATGGAAGAACCAGAACGCGGAGATCCTGGATTTCGTCCACAAGGACCAGCACGAGTTGCTTGGAGAAGCGCCCGCTGAACAGGATGAGGATGTCATTGACGACGAGATGCTCGAAGGCATCGAACCGCTCCCGCGATCCGACTACAAGGTGGATGAAATCCTGCAGGAGACTTTTCTCGATCTGGACCAGATCGTCCAGTTCCTGCGCGAGTTGAAGCTGTTCAACCCCGCGCACGACGATAAGCTGAATTCCCTCATTCGCCTGCTCCATAGCGACCCCGTTTTGAGTCGGCAGAAGGTTCTGATCTTCTCGGAGTACATGGCCACGGCCCGCTATCTGAAGAAGCAGCTTGAGGGCGCGGGTTTTAAGGACGTGGATGAGGTGGACAGTGCCGTCAAACGGAACCGCAGCGAGATCATCCGCCGCTTCGCTCCTTACTACAACATGCCAAGCCAGCGCGAGTTCCCGGGGATCCTCGACGAAACCCGCATCTTGATCTCCACCGATGTTCTTTCGGAAGGCCTAAACCTCCAAGACGCGACACGGCTGATCAACTACGACCTTCACTGGAACCCCGTCCGTCTGATGCAGCGCGTCGGCCGCGTAGATCGGCGGCTGAATCCCGCCATCGAGGCGGACATCCTCAAGACCCATCCTGACCAGAAGGACATCCGCGGCACGGTGGCATACTGGAACTTCCTGCCGCCGAAAGAACTGGACGAACTCCTTCGTCTCTACGCGGTGGTCTCGCACAAGACGCTTCGCATATCGAAGGTCTTCGGCATCGAAGGAAAGAAACTGCTCACGCCGCAGGACGACTTCGACGCGCTCAAGGAGTTCAACCACGCGTACGACGGGATGACGAGCCCCATCGAATCCATGCGTTTGGAGTATCAGAAGCTCTTGGCGAAGTTTCCCGAACTCGAGTCACGTCTGTCCGGCTTTCCGAACCGGGTGTTCAGCGGCAAGGCTCATCCGAAGCCCGGAAGCCGGGCCGTCTTTTTCTGCTACGCCATTCCCGGCGCACCCGCGGCCGGCGCGGATCTCTGGACCGAGGAGTCCGGGGTATCCAGGTGGTTACTTTTCGATCTCGCCTCTCAACGCATCCTCGAAGAGCCGTCCGAGATTGTTGACCTGATCCGGTCCACGCCCGAGACGCCCCGCCATACCGATCTGACGCCGAAAACACTTGGGGATATCCGCCAGGCCGTTGAAAAGCACATCAAAAACACCTACCTCAAGAAAATCCAGGCCCCCGTCGGCGTGAAGCCCGTGCTGAAATGCTGGATGGAGTTGACATGAAAAAAAGCTTGGTTCGATATGACGCTGGAGAGGTGGACGGACTGATTCTGACCCTTCGCGGGAAACGGGTGATTCGAGATGCCGATCTGGCGCGAATCTACGGCGTGACGACTTTCAGGCTCAACGAAGCCGTCAAGAGAAATCGGGAACGATTCCCTGATGACTTCGCGTTTCAGCTTGTTCCGGAAGAAGTTGCAAGCTTGATATCGCAATTTGCGATATCAAGTTCAGGCCATGGCGGCCTGCGTAAACCGCCTTGGGTTTTTACAGAGCATGGCGCCATCATGGCCGCCAACATCCTGCGCAGTCCGCGAGCAGTCCGGATGAGTATCTTCGTTATACGGGCCTTTGTTCGCATGCGCCAGGAGTTGATGACCCGCCATGAGATGGAGAAGAGGCTCGATCAGATTGAAAAGATTCTCCTGGTACATGACGATGCCCTCAAAGACCTGTACGAGAAACTCCGCCCGCTGCTCCTTCCCCCGCCCGAGCCCGAGAAAAAGCCCATCGGCTTCCAGGTCCGCGAACGACGCACCCGCTACAGGAGAACTCGACGATGACCGTCTCCGCGGACAGCCTGAGAAACATTAAGACGCTCGCGTCCCTGCTTGTTTATCTTCGCGACGAACTGGACTGGCCAATTGAAACTGATGACATCGAAGGCCTGACGTTTGACTACCAAGCCGCCGAGTTGGGCTTGGATGTGCATGCTGCCGTCCGCATCAAGGAAATCAAACAGATCCGCCCCCTCACCGGCAATCAACCGTGGGGCATCTTCTGGATCAACTTCGAAAAGAAACGCCTCCCCGTGGTTCTGCTCCGCCGCATCCTCGGCCACCTTGTGATCAAGAAGCGCGCCTCGGCAAGCAGAGCCAACCGGCGCGTCTGGCAGTTGAGTGACCTCCTCTTCATCTCCGCCTACGGCGAGGACAGCGACCGCGCCATTACCTTCGCCCACTTCGCCCAGGATGCCGAAAGCCCGGGCGACCTACCTGTGTTGAGGGTCCTCGGCTGGGATGATGGCGATACGGTCCTGCACCTGGCCGACGCCCACCGCACCCTGGTCGAGAAACTTCGCTGGCCGGACGATCCCCGGGACATCGCCGCCTGGCGCGACCGGTGGGGCCAAGTCTTCACTCTTCGCCACCGCGAAGTCATCAGCACCACCCAGGAACTCGTCGAGGAACTGGCCCGACTCGCCACCTCCATCCGCAAGCGGGCCGACACTATCCTCGCCCGCGAATCCGAGCTCGGTCCCATGCGCCGGCTCTACGCCGCCTTCAAGACCGCCCTCATCCACGACCTGACCGAAGACGACTTCGCCGATGTGATCGCCCAAACTATCTCCTACGGCCTGCTCGCCGCCCGTTTCTCCCGGCCCGCCGGCATCTCCGTCCAGAACCTCGTGGACATGGTCCCGCCCACCAACCCCTTCTTGCGCGAACTGCTGGGAGAGTTCCTCGCCGTCGCCGGCCGCAAGAAAGGCGCGTTCGACTTCGACGAACTCGGCATCCAGGACGTGGTCGAACTCCTCAACCGCGCCAACGCCGAGGCCGTGAAATCCGACTTCGGCAACCGCACCCGGAACGAAGACCCCGTCATCCACTTCTATGAGCACTTTCTCGCCGCTTACGACAAGAAGAAGAAAGTCCAGCGCGGCGTCTTCTTCACCCCACAACCCGTCGTCTCCTACATCGTTCGCAGTGTCCACGACCTGCTGATAACCGAGTTCAAACTCGAAGACGGCCTCGCCGACACCACGACCTGGGGCGAGATGGTCAAGCGCAACAAGGATTTGAAAATTCCCGACGGCGCGAAGCCCGGCGATCCGTTCGTCCTGATCCTCGACCCCGCCACCGGCACCGCCACCTTCCTGGTGGAGGTCATCGAGGTCATCTTCACCCACCTCAAGGCCAAGTGGGAAAGTGGCGCCGGCATCCTGCCGGTGATTCCCGGACACGGGCGGGACGCCCGGGCCACGTTCAGTAACTTCACCGCCTATTGGAATGCCTATGTCCCGGCAGCCCTTTTTCCTCGCCTCTACGGCTACGAACTCATGATGGCCCCGTACACCATCGCCCACATGAAACTCGGCCTGAAGCTCTCCGAGATCAACGCCCGCCTCGGCCAGCCCGACTACCAGTTCAAATTCGAGGGCCGCGCCCATATCTATCTCAGCAATACCCTCGAACCAAAGGTCGAGCAACTCCCGCAAATCGGCTTCGACGCCCTAGCCCACGAAGCTGCCGCTATGAACGAAATCAAATGGTATAAGCGCTTCACCGTCGTCATCGGCAACCCGCCGTATGCGGGCATCTCGTCCAATATGTCTGAAGCGATGCAGCACATAGTCGATGCTTACCGGGTCGTGGATGGCGCTGCGCTGAAGGAGCGGAAACTCTGGCTACAAGACGACTACGTAAAGTTCATCCGCACGGCGCAGACAACTATTGAGAATGCCGGGGTGGGCATGCTCGGCTACATCACCAACCACAGCTACTTGGACAATCCGACCTTTCGCGGAATGCGGCAAAGTATGATGGGCACTTTCTCGTCCATTCGACTGCTCGACCTTCATGGCAATACGACCAAGAAGGAGCAGTCTCCCGACGGTTCCGAAGACAATAACGTCTTCGACATTAAGCAAGGCGTCGCAATTTGCCTTGCCACACGTGGCGGTCCTGAATCGGTCATCAAACACGCAGATTTGTGGGGAAGTCGTAATTCTAAGTCCACTTGGCTTGAAGTTCACAGTCTCCGGAACACAGCATTCGAAACTCTTGCACCGGACTCCCCCTTTTATTTCTTCGACCCCCAGAATCTGGACTTCCGAGCAGAATACGAAGGGGGCTGGAAAGTAACGGAAGTCATGCCCAGCAACACCACGGGCTTCGTCACTGCACGCGACCATTTTGTTATCGGGTTTTCCGAAAGCGAGTTGCTGGATCGAATGTCCGACTTCGCAAACGGAGCAACATCCGATGCAGAAATCCGGTCGCGCTATTTTGCCGGCAAAGGCTCCAGTAAATACGATGATGGGGACAGTCGTGGCTGGAAACTGCCCGAAGCACGTAAGCGCGTGCAGGCCGACGCAAAGTGGAAGAGCCGCGTAGTTGACTGTCTTTACCGCCCGTTTGACTCGCGGAAAATTTACTGGTGCGACTGGATGATTGATTGGCCGCGCCCGGAAGTAACTCGCCACCTATTGGCTGGCGAGAACTTCGGCCTCAACGTTGGCCGGGCCGGTCAAGTTATTGACCAAGGGCCGTGGAACATCATCTTTTGCACGCGGAGCGTTACGGAGTTCAACCTGTTCAGACGTGGAGGAAATAACCTTTCCCCGCTCTGGCTTTACGAAGAGCGCGAGAATTATCAGAGTAGTTTGGGAATGGTTGGGCACAGGCGGTTGAATATCAACCCCGCTTTCTTGAAAGAGCTTGCCCGGCGTCTCGGCCTAGATATCGCTGGGCCATTCGGAGTCCCCCGCGGCCTGACGCCCGAAGACATCTTCCACTATGCCTACGCGGTGTTTCACAGCCCCGGCTACCGGAGCCGCTATGCGGAGTTTCTGAAGATTGATTTCCCGCGTCTGCCGTTAACCTCCAGCCTCGACCTGTTCCGCGCCCTGGCGAAACTCGGCGGCGAACTCGTTGCCCTGCACCTGATGGAATTTGAAATGATAGGGCGCGCTGGCCCAGCGCGCCGCTCTTCGGACCGCTCGGCGAGCGGTCCCTACCAGCAATTGACCGAATTCATCGGCGGCAAGAACCCGGAGGTCGAGAAGGTCACGTATTCCGACGAATCCGTTTGGATTGACAAATCCCAGACCGAAGGCTTTCGCGGCGTCCCGGAGCCCGTCTGGAACTTCCACATCGGCGGCTACCAGGTCTGCGAGAAATGGCTCAAGGACCGCAAAGGCCGAACGCTCACCAAGGACGACATCGAGCACTACCGGAAGATCGTCGTCGCCCTCTCCGAAACCATCCGCCTCATGGCCGAGATAGATCAGGTCATCGAAAAGCACGGCGGCTGGCCGGGAGCGTTCCAGGAGAAGCCTGCTTGATCTTTGTGAATCTCGATGGGGGCCAGTATGGATGCCATTGACAGCTTTACGGTGAACATAAAGCGGTGTCGCACAATACTCGATCTTCACACCCGTCTCTGGCCTCGACGGCCTGCAGCTGAGGGGGATGACATGTTGAGGGCGATCGTCGCCCTCGGTGTCTCGGCAATGGACTCGTACTTCCACGACGTTGTTCTGGAGTATGCGCCGCGCTTGATGCTGGCGTTCAGTGAGGGCAGCTGTTCTGCTCCCGGAAAACTGCTCGACGAACTGAAGGGCGAGTTCACGCCAGTCAAGTCGTTGCAGCTTCTTGGAAAGCGACGCAAGGAAGAGGCCCTGCGCCACATGGTCCAAAACCTTATCCGCGAGCGCACGTTTCAGAGCCCCGGGGAGATCGAGAATGCGCTGAAGCTCATCGGTGTGAATGATTTCTGGGAGGCTCTTCGCATACGACTCAGTCTTCGGACCAAGAAGCGAGCCAAGGAATACGTGCAGAAGTACGTGACCCGAAGACACCAGATCGTCCATGAGGCGGACACATTCAAGAGCAAGAAGCACCATGACACGCTACGCCCGATCAGCAAGCCTTACACGCGCGATTGCGTGCGGCGTGTGGAGAGGTTTGTCGCACTGATCCACAGCGTGATCGATAAAGGAAACGCCGTCAGGTAACGAAAGGCATCTGCCGTCTGCGGCCAGGCGCCTGTGAGTATCAAGCCGATGTTGAAGTGCTGGATGGAGTTGACATGACAAAAAGTGTGGTTCGATACAATGCCGGCGCGGCGGGCGGCCCGGTGGACCCGGACATGTGGGCCTCCGCGATTTGCGCGGACCCTCGCGTCCAAGCCGGTTGGGCCATGCGCTGTTTGCTTGGCGCCGAGCGCCCGGACTTCGGCAAATACTTCCGAAATCTCGTCAAAGAGCAATCCGTCCCCGCCGACATCCCCTGGGCCGTCCCGTGGGACGAGTTTGATAAGAAGAAGCGTAAAATTCCCGCCGCCGTCAAATGCATCCGGGGCAAACTCAACGTCCCGCGCGAACGGTTCCGGGTTACGGACGCCGGAGCCTATGTCTGGGCAGGTGCGAAATGAGCCTCACGGTTTTCACTATCGGACACTCGGACCATCCGCTTCAAGACTTCCTGAAACTG
>JAHJJH010000091.1 GCA_018823105.1 Verrucomicrobiota bacterium
GGCGCGCCGCAAGCGGCGGCCCTACAAGGACGTCATTTTCATTATGCGAAGGTTCGTATTTTCTCCAGAGGCAGATGCCCGCCTCTTTATCAAACGAAACGGGCAGAACTTTTTTTTATCGAGCCGTCGGGTTCCCGGCCGGCGGACAATACCCGGTCGAATCCGCAGGCGGCGAGAATCGCTACGGCCAGTTGGAAAACCTGTAGGAACTTGTTCGGATTCCGGATGTTATTGATAACCGGAAGCTGGTAAAATACCGCGTAGAGGGGGAAGTGCTTTCCGAAAGAGAGAAGCAAGGTGACCAGCGCGGCGGCCCCCCAGAAGACTACCTCCATTCGCCGTGGCGAGCCGGCCCGCGCCCCCAGCAGGGCGGCCAGGGCCAGCATGATCGGGATCGCACCCAGATATTGATTTTCCAGCTTGAAATTCTGGAAGCCAGACCGGGTTTTTTCCCATCCCTCGGACCGCCCCATGCGGCCCCAGTACGGACCTTCCGGTTCGCCGCTGCGCCAGCCCATGTAGCCGGGCGCGATAAAATCAATGCTCTCTTCCGGCGGCCAACTCCACTGGGTGACATAGGCCCATTTCTCGGCGGGATTTTCCCGTTCCATCGAGGCGACACCCCGGACGTTGGCGCGGTAGTTTTCCCACAGAGGATAAAAGGCGATCAGGCCGGCGGAGAGCAAGAGCGGCCCGAGGAGGCCGCCCCATTTCCTCCAGGAGGCCCCCGCCGCTTGCGACAGCCGCACGAGGGCATAGGGACCCAGGACGAGGGCGAAAAACAGGGCGACATCCGCCTGTTCGAGAAACATGGCGCCCAGGGCACCGCCCGCCAGGACGGCGAGGGCAGGCCGACCCGACTCGACGGCGCGGTCCAGAAGCCACATGTAAACCGCGGCCCACATCAGAATGCCGAATTTCATGATGTGCCCGGCATACGTCAGGGTGAAATTGCTGCCCACCCAGAAGGCTGTCAGGGCCGCGACCGCGCACGCCGGCCAACTCAAGTCCCGGCGCCGCAAAAATGCCGCCAGGGCCAGCGAGGCCAGCACAAGGTCCAGCCCGTGGATCCAATTGATAAACATCCGGAGCGGCATCAACCAGAGCAGCATGTGCGTCCAGCCGGGCGAAACGACCGTGCTGTAGCCCAGCAGCGCCCCATCATTCCACCCCCCCAGGAATCCCCCGGGCAGAAGAGATTTGCGCATGGCCAGGTCGCCGATGTTGTCGTCGCTGGTGAAGAGGAATCGACCGGGCGCGAGGACCGAGCGGAAGACCGCGAGCAGGACAAAGAGGATGACGGCCAGGAACAGGATGCGCTCCAGCCGATCTCCGTTTCGAACTGTCTGCGGATTGTTCATTTTCTGTATTCGCCATCCAGAACCGGTCTTAACATAGCGCCGCGTGTTGGCACGCGGCCTACAATTCTGATGTTGGCTTGTTTTTTTCCTGTAGGCCCGGTCACCTGACCGGGCGGGAAGCGGCTCATGGGATGGATCCTAGCCACGGGTTTCCTCCCCGGCCCGCCGGAGGGGGGCAATCATCCGACCCACCGCCAGGCTCGCCGCGGCGCCGATGCAAACCAACAAGCCGAGCGCAAGGACATACAGGCTGCGCGCGCCGGCGCGGTAGAACAGTTCGACCTCGTGCTCTCCAGGTTCCACCCGCACGCCCATGAAAAGAAAATCCACCCGCCGCACCGGCGCGGGCTTGCCGTTGATCCGGGCCCGCCAGCCCGAATCGAATTTCTCGGCCACGCGCAGAATAGCCGGCCGATCCGAAGAGACCTTCACGATCAGGCGGCCCGAATGGGAACCCACGACCTGCGCGCGGCCGGTCAGTCCTTGCGCATCCGAGGCCGGCAGATCGTCCGCCGACTCGGTTGCGACGGCCAGGCTCACAAAAGGTTCCGTGGCGGGATCGGCCAGGCGGCGCAGAGCCTCGTCATCGCTCACCACGGACCACCCGGCGAAAAGAGCCGTGAAGGGCGCCGGTTTCCGGAATTGCAGGACCACATGCTGGCCGGGCGAATAGGCCGTCGCCGGCAGGACCACGAGATCGCCATCGCGCCATTCCACGTTGTAGGCCAGGGCGGGGGTGAGGGCCTCTTTCATGGCCGGATCGTTCTGCATCTGATTCCAGACCCCGGCGGGGGCCAGCACGTAGCCCACCGCCGAGAGTTGCCAGAAGCGCAGGGGATTTCGCCCAACGGTCTGGAGAAAACGCTGGTATTCCGCCGGCATGCGCGGCATCTGCGTGATGTTCACCGACTTGATGCCGTGGTACGGGAAAAGATAGGTCAGCCAGTTGTTGTAGAAACTCTCCTGGGTGACCAGCGCGACCCGTGTTTCGGGCGGTCCCGCCTTGAGCAGGCGGATGACTTCGTTTTCCTGCACGGCGGACAGGGGCATGGCGCTCACGTAGTGACGAGACAGCAGGAGGGCGTCCACCGCCATGATCGCCACCAGACCCCAGCGGGCCAGGATGACCCGGAGCGGGGTCCAGCCCGGTCGGCGGGCGGTCAGCAAAAACAGGAACCCGGCGACACATCCGAAAATGAAAGCACCATGCCACAGGGCGCCGATCCGGTTCCGCACGATAACCTGGGCGTACTCCCCCCATCCTTCCCCGGCCAGGCGGTCGGTGATGGAAGAAGATCCGAACATCTGGCCCACCGCCGACAGCGCCAGGAGCGCCGCCACAACCAACGCGCCGTACACCAGCGCGCGCCACCAGGGCGGCCGATCGACGGCCGGGGGGGGCGCGGCCTTCCGGGATTTGGACGAAGCGCTCATGAGCTGTTGTTTCTAGAGCACGGCGGGATTCTCTTCAACTTATAAAACCCGCCCGGCGAAGAGAATCGAGCGTAACCATCGGCCCTTCCGCCCCGCCCGGCAGCAACCGCCGGACATATTTCCCGAGGATATCCGTCTCGATATTGACCGAATCGCCTGCGGCCAGGTCCGAGAGCGTCGTCTGTTCCCACGTGTGCGGAATCACGTGCACGCTGAAAACCTGATCCGCCAGGTCGGCGATCGTCAGGCTGACCCCGTCGCAAGCCACCGAACCCTTGGGCACGAAGCCGCCCTGCAGCGCGCGATCGAACGCGATCTCCAGGACCCAGTCGCGGCCCGCGCGGCGTCGCGTCCGGACGGTGCCCAGGCCGTCCACGTGACCCGTGACGATGTGTCCGCCCAACGCGTCGCCCGCCCGCAACGCGCGCTCCAGGTTTACCCGGTCTCCCGCTTTCTTGCGGCCCAGGTTCGTGCGCTCGAAGGTTTCCTGTAAAGCATCAAAGGTCATCCGGTCGCCGGACGCGGAGGCCAGCGTCAGGCAGGCGCCGGAAACCGAGACGCTTTCGCCCATCGTCAGCGGTGTGTCCCATGAGTCCGCCCGGATGACAATCCGGCCTTCCTCCGCGCCGGCATTCACGGAAACCACGCGGCCGACCTTCTGGATTAGCCCGGTAAACATTAACCACCCGCCTTTCCGACATATCTCAAGGAAGGTAGGGCGCGTTGAGTCAACGCGCCGGGGAGCGGCGGCTTGAGCCAAGCCGCCCTACCCCAAGGCAGCGCACGGATCATCACATCTTTTCCGCAGCGTTCCACGGAAATGAATTCCAGGCGGGGCTGCCGGCCCAACCGCCATCCTTTTCCTCCGACCACAGGGGCGGCCCCGCCGCCCAGGATCGAAGGGGATACGAAAAATAAATACTCGTCCACCAAGCCGTTTGCGATCAAGGCCGCGGCCAACTCCCCGCCGCCCTCGCAGAGCACGTGGAGCAATCCCATCCGGCCCAGTTCATTCAGCAACGCCCCGAGATGGATCCGCCCGCCGTGATCGCGAACCCGCAACACGCGCGCCCCGGTTGCTTCGATGGTCCGCGCGCGATTCTCCGGACATTTTTTCGAGATCACCACCAGCGTACGGTCGGCGCCGCCGTCGGCCAGGACCTTCGCCTTAGGCGGCACCTTCCCCCTGGAGGCCAGGACGATGCGCCAGGGTTTCCGTCCGCGCGCCGGGAGCGGCCGCAACGAGGGATTATCCTTCACCAGCGTGCGGGTCCCCACAAGAATGCCGTCCACGCGCCGGCGCAGCGCGTGGACTTTCCGCCTGGCCGGAAGACCGGTGATCCATCGCGAGGCGCCGGTCTCGTCGGCGATCCGGCCGTCCAGCGTCATGCCCATCTTCAGCGTCACCAAAGGCCTCCGCGTCAGAATCCAGTGCGCGAACGGCGCGATCAATTCGCGAGCTTCAGTCTGAAGAATGCCCTCGGAAACTTTCACGCCGTGCCGCCGCAGCCGCCGCAGACCGCGCCCCGCGTGGGCGGGATTGGGGTCGCGCGTGCCGACCACGACCTCCGCCACACCCGCCTGCCACACGGCATCGGTGCAGGGCGGCGTACGGCCCCACGTGCAGCAGGGCTCCAGGGTTACGTACAGTGTCGCCCCGTGCGCCCGTGCCCCCGCCTGGCGCAGTGCCACGACTTCGGCATGGGGACCGCCCGCCTTGCGATGATAGCCCTCGCCCACGACCCGCCCCCCCCGCACCACGACGGCGCCCACGGGCGGATTGGGGCGGGTCAGCCCTTCGGCTCGACGCGCCAGGTCGAGCGCGCGTCGCATAAAATCCATATTTTTCATCAACACGACCACGTTAAATGTAGGGCCTGCGCTTGCGCAGGGCCGATGGCGGCCCGCCGCAAGCGGCGGCCCTACAGCGTTACCTGTTGCTCCGCACCCATCAACGCATCCACGAATTCGTCGGGATCAAAAGAAGCCAGCGATTCCGCGCTCTCGCCCAGTCCGGCGAAAAGCACCGGAATCCCCAACTCCTGCGCGATGCCGAAAACGAAACCCGCCTTGGAGGATCCGTCGAGTTTCGCCACGATCGCGCCGGTCAGGGCCACGGACTCATGAAACACGCGGGCCTGCGCCAGGGCATTCTGGCCGAGCGTGGCATCCAGCACGATCCAGGTCTCATGCGGCGCGCCGGGGATTCGCTTGTTCAGGGCCGTGCGCACCTTCTGCAATTCCTTCATCAGGGGCTGCCGGGTATGCATGCGTCCCGCCGTATCCACAATCAGCACGTCTGCCTTTCGCGCGACGGCGGCATCGAGGGCATCGTAGGCCACCGCGGCGGCATCGGCGTGGGGCGCACCGGCCACCGATTCGACGCCCAGCTTGTCGGCCCACCATTTCAACTGGTCGGCGCCCGCCGCGCGGAAGGTGTCGGTGGCGCCGAGAAGAGGCTTCAATCCCGCGCGGAGGGCGTGGTGCGCCAGTTTGGCGGAGGTCGTCGTCTTGCCGGAGCCGTTCACCCCGACCACGAGGACCACCACGGGTCGCGGTTGGGAGGGCCAGGCAAACGGACCAGTTGGCGCCCCGCGGGCCAGGCTGTCCCGCAGGATTTTCCGGAGCATGTCCCGGCGCGAGACGCGTAATCCCTTGTAGGCTTCCTCGATCTGCGCCACCAGCCGCGTCGCCAACGAAACGGGGACATCGGCCCGCAGGAGGGTTTCTTCCAGTTCCTCAAAGGGGACATCCTCTTTCGCGCGCCCGGAAAAGACGCGCGAGAGGGCGCCCGCGATCTGCCGGCGGGTCCGGGCCAGGGCGTCAATCCACGTCACCACGGGGCGTTTTCTCCTTTTTCCCCAGGGCCGCCCGCTGGGCGTCCCGCGCGGGGCGGTCAATGTCCTTTCGCGCCCGATCGAGGATGCCGTTCACGAACTTGCCCGATTCGGCCCCGCTTAATTCCTTGGCCAGTTCGACGGCTTCGTTGATGGACACCACGGGGGGCACGTCCGGGCAATGCAGCATTTCGTAGAGGGCGACGCGCATGACATTGCGATCCACGGCGCCCATCCGCTTGAGATCCCAGTGTTCCGCGTATTGCTGGATGCGCCGGTCCAGTTCTTCCCGTTGCGCATCCACGCCGCGGATGAGATCTTCGGCGAACCGCCGCGAGGAGGCTGCACCCTTGACGCCGGCCCAGAAGAATTCCAGGGCGGACTCCAGATCGTCGCGGTTGAAATCCCGCTGGAACAGGAACTGTACGGCCCACTGCCGCGCCTCGTGTCGTCCGCCCATGGTCAGGCCTACTTCCAGGTCGCGAAAAGGTTCGCCATTTCGATCGCCGACTGCGCCGCGATCCAACCGCGGTTGCCCGACTTGGTGCCGCAGCGCTCGATGGCCTGCTCCAGTGTTTCGGCGGCTACCACGCCGTCAATCACCGGCACGCCGCTCTCCAGGGCGATCTGCATCAGCGCCCGGGCGAGCTGGGTGTTGATCAGCTCCGCGTGGGGCGTGGCCCCCTGGACCACCGCGCCCAGGGCCACTACCGCGGAGCATTTCTTGCCCTGCGCCAGTTTCTGGACCGCGAGGGGGATTTCGTAGGCCCCCGGGACCCAGGCGACAACGATGTCCGCCTCGGCCGCGCCATGCCGGGCCAGGCAGTCCAGCGCCCCCGCGATCAGTTGCCGGGTCAGGAAATCGTTGAAACGGCTGACGACGATGCCGAATTTCAACCCGGTAGCGATCAGCTTGCCTGCGTATTCCTGCGTGCTCATGCGTTCTCCTTTTTCATAACCAGTGTCCAAGCTTGACCTTCTTCGTCTCCAGGTAACGTTCGTTGTGTGCGTTCTTCGGCAGAACCAGGGCCACGCGGTCAACGACTTCCAGCCCGTGGCCCTTCAACCCGATGATCTTGCGCGGATTGTTGGTCAGCAGCCGGATCCGGCGCAGGCCAAGGTCCGCAAGAATCTGGGCGCCGATGCCGTAGTCGCGCAGGTCCGCGTCAAAGCCGAGTTGCGCGTTCGCCTCGACGGTGTCCAAGCCGGCCTCCTGCAGTTCGTAGGCATGAAGCTTCTTGGCCAGGCCGATACCCCGCCCCTCCTGCCGCATATACAGCACCACGCCGTGCCCTTCCTCGGCGATCCTTTCCATGGCGGCCCTCAACTGCGCGCCGCAGTCGCAGCGTAGCGATCCGAACACGTCGCCGGTCAGGCACTCACTGTGGACCCGCACCAGCGGCGCGGGCTGCTCGGCCGGCCGGCCCATCACCAGCGCCAGGTGATGATGGTCATCCGGCAGCGAACGGTAAAGATACAGGTCAAACAGGCCGGCCTCCGTCGGCAGGCTGACCTTGCGTTCCAACTCGATAAGTTTCTCGCGCTTGCGCCGCCACGCGACCAGGTCGGCGATGGTGATGATCTTCAGGCGATGTTGCGCGGCGAATTCCAGCAGGTCCGGCAGCCGCGCCATGCGGCCATCGTCGTTGATGATTTCACAGATAATACCCGCCGGAGTAAGCCCGGCCAACCGGGCGAGGTCCACGGCCGCCTCCGTGTGGCCGGCCCTTCGCAGCACGCCGCCGGGCACCGATTCCAGAGGAAAAACATGCCCGCCGCGCACCAGGTCTCCCGGCCGGGTGGCCTCGCCGATAAGGACGCGGATCGTGTGCGCGCGGTCGTAGGCGCTGATCCCGGTGGTGATGCCCTCGCGAGCATCCACGGACTGCATGAACGCCGTGGCGAATCGGCCGCTTTCGCCCGGCGGCCCCATGCGGGAAAGATGCAGCCGCGCCAGGGCCTCCTTCTCCATCGCCACGCAAATCAGTCCGCGGCCGTGCTTGGCCATTAAATTGATGCCCTCCGGCGTGACCTTTTCCGCCGCGAGCACCAGGTCGCCCTCGTTCTCGCGCTTCTCGTCGTCCACCACGACGACCAGTTCGCCGTTCCGGAAAGCTTCGATGGCCGCCGCGATGCTGCTGAACAGGCCGGCTTCCGTCTCGTCCTGGATTCCTGTTGTATCCATAAAAAAACCCCGGGAAAGATTCCCAGGGCAAAAAACAAAAGGCGCCTCGATCTTCTTCCATCCAGACTTTACTGTCGGCTGCGGATCGGCCGTTATCTCTCGGCCTGACCGCCTCAGCCCCGGCGCCTTTCGGGCCGGGGGTCGCGGGCTTTCACCGCCGGTCAGGAATCACCCGAAGCTCCTGCGAGCCCGGGCTCACCTTGCCCTGAAGATCTTTCTCTTTTACTAATCTACGTGACCGCAAGCGTCCGCGCAAGTTTTAAAAAATGCTGTTCATTCCTCCTGCTGCCCGGCGGGGGACTCGACCACCCCGCAAATGCCGCGCTTGGAAGATTCGACGAAGTCGCAGAATTCGAGGACGGCGGGGTCCGTGAACTCCGCGCGGATGCGCGTCACGGCCTGCGAGATATTCAGGCCGGAGCGGTAGAGGATCTTGAAGGCGGACCGCAGGGCCTGGCGTGTCTCCGGTTTGAATCCCGCGCGGCGCAGGCCGACGATGTTGAGACCCAGGATCTGATTCCCGGCGCCGGGTTTGCCCGTGCAAAAAGGCGGCACATCCTGGGACACGCCGCCCAGCCCGCCCAGCATGGCCAGGCGCCCGATCCGGACGAACTGGTGCACAACGGCATTGCCGCTGATGAAGGCGTTATCCCCCACTTCCACGTAGCCGGCCAGCAGCGCGCCGTTGACCAGGATCACCCCTTTGCCCAGTTTCACGTTGTGCGCGAGGTGCGAGTTGACCATGAGAAAACAGTCGTCGCCGACTTCCGTGACGGTGTCCGGCTTGGTGCCCCGGTGAATCGTCACGCCTTCCCGGATCCAGCAGCGGGCGCCGATGCGAACGTAGCTGACCGTGTCCGGCTTGAAGGCCAGGTCCTGCGGCAGGTCGCCGATCACCGCGCCAGCGTGGACCCGGCCACCGGGCCCGATACTGGTGTAGCGGTGAATCACGACGTGCGGCCCGATAACACACCCGTCGCCGATCTGCGTATCGCGGTCGATAACGGCGAACGGCCCCACGACCACTTCCGCCCCCAGGAGGGCGCCATGATCTACAACGGCTGTCGGATGGATATTCATCCCAGATTTTACCTTTGCAAAATCTGCCCGAAGGGCGACACCCGGCGCAGGGTGCGCCGGGGTCCCGCAGAAGCGGGACGGGCGTCGGCCTCCGGCAAATTTTGCGGTTCACTTTTTTTATGATCGCTTCAACTTCAGCATTTCCTTGTTCTTCAAGCGGTGGGGCCCCGGAATCCCATCAACCGCAAAATTTGGGTTCATGTCTTGTCCTCGAAGCTCACCACGCCGCTTTCCCGAAGGCTGTAGTAATCCTTGTCGCCGGCCGCGACGCTCCGGCCCAAGATGATGTGGTCCAACACGGGGATATCCACGATCCGGCCCGCCTCCACCAACTGCCGGGTGATCTTGACGTCCTCCGCGGACGGCGCCGGGTCGCCGGAGGGATGATTATGGACCAGCACGACGGCGGCGGACAGGCAGCGGATGGCCTCCTTGAACACCTCGCGGGGATGCGCCAGGCTGGCGTTGAGCAGCCCCGAACTGATCTCCACCGGCTCCCGGCGCAGCCGGTTCTTGGTGTCCAGCAGCAGCACCCAGAAGGCCTCGGTTTCGCGGGAACTCGCGCGGCCGCGCAACACCCGCGCGGCATCCTCGGGGGTGCGAATGAAGGGGCGCTCCGGCGCGGATTCCTCGCCCAGTCGGCGACCGAGTTCTAGCGCCGCGCGCACGATCTGGGCCTTGACCGGCCCGATACCCTTCTTCTTGATCAACTCTTGGACCGATGCCTGGGACAGGGCGGTCAGCGAACCGTATTCGAGCAGCAGGTTATGGGCGAGGTCCACCACGTTCAGGCCGCGCATGCCGCACCGCAGGAGCAGCGCCAGGAGCACCTCGTCGGACACCCGTTCGGCGCCGAGCCGCTCAAAAAGTTCCCGGGGACGCAGGCGTGACGGGATATCCGCCATCCGGCGAGGGGCAATGGGATACATCGTTTCCATGGTTACAGGTCGCGGACTCCGTTCTCGTCCTCCAAGGGCGAGGCCTCTCCTTCATCCATCCGGTAGGCCGCGCACAGGCCCAGGAGCCGCCCCGGCAGGCTGGCATCGAGCCGCACGGCGCCGTCCGCCTCGTATTTTTCCTCAAACACCCTACCGGAACTCCGGATGGCAGCAAGTAATTTCCCCTCCGTCGGCGGAACGCGCAACCGCACGCGCAGGGTCCGGCTTTTCAGGAAGTCGGCGAGCTCGGCCCGAAATAAATCAAGCCCCTCTCCGGTCAATGCCGAGAGGGTAACCGGCCGTTCCAGGCCGGGGGCCAACCGGACCGCCTGCGGACCGGCCTCCGTCAGATCCATCTTGTTCAGCACCGAGATGCGCGGCTTGGTCGCCGCGCCCAGTTCGCGCAGCACCTGCTCCACGGCACGGATCTGGTCCTCGACCCCCGGGTGCGCCGCGTCAATGACGTGGATCAGCAGGTCGGCCTCGATCACTTCCTCGAGCGTGGCCTTGAACGACTCCACGAGGTGGTGGGGCAGCTTGCGAATGAATCCGACGGTGTCGGTGATCAGGGCGGGTTGGTGGTTCGGCAGCCGGATCTGGCGCGTGGTCGGGTCCAGCGTGGCGAAGAGCCGGTCGTCCGCCTCCACCCGTGCATCGGCCAGGTGATTGATCAGCGTGGACTTGCCGGCGTTCGTGTAGCCCACGAGCGTGAGAAGGGCCCAGCCGTGGCGGCGCCGGCCGCGGCGCATTTCGGCCCGGCGCTGCCGGACCTCCTTGAGCGAAGCGCGAATACGGCCGATGCGGTCCACGATGCGGCGGCGGTCCAGTTCGAGCTGCTTTTCCCCCGGCCCGCGCAGGCCGATGCCGCCCTGCTGGCGTTCGAGGTGCGTCCACATGCCGCGCAGCCGGGGTAGCAGGTATTGAAGTTGCGCCAGTTCGATCTGCAGCCGGCCGGCCCGCGATTGCGCATGCTGGGCGAAGATGTCCAGGATCAACTGCGCGCGGTCCACGATTTTACAGCCCGTGATCTCGGCCAGGTTCCGGCCCTGTGCGGGCGAAAGGTCGTCGTCGAACAGCACCGTGGTGATGGATTCGGCGGCGGCCTGCGCGGCGATCTGACCGGCCTTGCCCTTTCCGATGAGCGTGGCGGGATGGAAGGAGCGCTGGCTGCAAACCAGGCGCCCGACGATCTCGGCGCCGGCGGTTGCCGCGAGTTGCGCCAGTTCGTCCAGCAGGTCCTCCACTGCTTCGCGCCGCTGGTCCTTCAGCCGCACGCCGACCAGCAGGACGCGCTCCGGCTCATTCTGGAAGGACCACGGGGGTCGGGCCATGTTTCCTCCATGCCGTCCACACGCGTTCGGCGAGGACGGTGACGGGTTCAGTGAAATCGTGATCCATCCAATCCACGCGGGCCTGGTGGCGGAACCAGGTCATCTGCCGCCGGGCCAGTTGCCGCGTGCGGCGGATCGCCTGATCGCGCGCCTGTTCCAGGGTCAGCCGCCCATCCAGCACGGCCAGCGCCTCGGCGTAACCAATGGCATGGCGGGCCGTATTCGACAGGCTCGAGTATCGATCGCGCAACTGCCGCGCTTCCTCGAGAAGACCGCTTTCAAACATACGTTCCACGCGACCGGCTATGCGATCCCGCCACCGGACCGGTTCGGGCCGGAGGCCCACCATCAGCGGACCTGGCGGACGGCCTGCTCGCGAACCTCCACTTTTCGATTCGGTCAGCTCGATGGCCCGGATCAGGCGGCGGGGATTCAAGGGATCGCGGAGTGCTGCCAGTCGCGCGGGATCGCGTCGGCGCAGTTCTTCCTGAAGGCTCGCCACGTCCATGCCCGCCAGGCGTTCCCTCAACGCGTGATCGGCGGGCGGCGCGGCGTCCAATCCCTCCACGAGGCACTTGATGTATAAGCCCGTTCCGCCCACGACCATGAGGCGACCGGGTTCCACCTTATGGAAGGCTTCGGAGGCGGCCTGCAGAAACCGCCCCACGCTGAAAGTTTCGCCGGGCTCGGCCAGGTCCAGCCCCCAGTATTGCACCTTCCGCCGGTCGGTGGCGGCGGGCTTGTCGGTCCCGATATCCATGCCCCGGTAGATGAGCATGGAATCGGCGGAGAGGATCGCCCATCCCTCGCGCTCGGCCAGATACTGGGCGACGGCGGACTTCCCGGCCGCCGTGGGCCCCACGAGAAACCAGGCAGTCGGCGGCACGGCCATCAGGGCTCCGTGGGCCCGCCGGCCGGCGCCGCGGCATCGGGCTTGCGACGCGACTCGTTCAGGGGATGCCCGGCCACCCAGAACGCGGAGGCGATGTAAAGACCCGCGCCGACGCAGATGGCGGCATCGGCGATGTTGAAGGCCGGCCAGTGGTGGCCGCGCACGTGGAAATCCAGGAAATCCGTGACCCAGCCGAGACGGACGCGGTCCAGCAGATTGCCCACGACGCCACCGATGAGCAACGCCAGCGCGAGTCGGTGTTCCCACGTCCGCCCGAGAAACGACCGCCGGAAGATCACCATGACCACCAGGATGACCACCGAGAGCAAAGTCAACACGGTGTTCTGCCCGCCGAGCAGGCCCCAAGCCGCGCCCGTGTTGCGGATGTAGGTCAGATTAAAAAAGCCGGGGAGGACGGGATGCGCCACGCCGTAATCAAACGCCGAACGGACATACCATTTCGTCGCCTGATCCAACGCGGCGATGATGAAAGCCAGCAGGATCACCGACATGGACTGTTACCCCGTTCTCCCGTTTTCAATTCCCTTACGATTCCGAACCCTGCTGAATCGTGGGGCCGAAGGGACGGAACTTGCTGCGACCTTTTTCCGCCTCACTCTTACAGCGGATGCACATTTTGGCGAAGGGCAAGGCCTTCAGCCGGGCTTTTTCGATACCCCTTCCGCAGACATCGCAGGCGCCGTACGTGCCGGCTTCGATGCGCTGCAGGGCCTCGTCAATCTCATACAACGCGTCCTGCTCGCTGCTGACCAGGTTCAACGCGAACTCGCGGTCGAAGTTGTCCGTGCCCTGGTCGGCCATGTGGAAGCTGTAGCTGGACAGGTCGCCGGAGGATTCCTTCGGCGACCGGTTCAGATTGTCGCCCGCAAGAAACGCAATCTCGTCCACCACGCGGTCGCGGATTCTCCGGAGGTTGTCGCGGTATTTTTTCAATTCATCGGCGGGGAGCTTCCGGGCCGGGGGACCCACGCGCTTCACGATGGGGGCGGCTTTGAGCACAGGGGCCGCCGGACGCTTCGGGACGGGGGCTTGGGCCTTTTTCTTCGCCGGCCTGGCCGCGGGAGAAGGCTTGCGAACCGGCGCTTTGGCCGACGGTTTCTTTGTTTTCTTCGCGGGCTTCGCCCGGGCCGGAGTTTTTCTGCGAACCGACGCTCTTTTCTTCGTTATTTTCCTGCTTTTAGCCATCTCACACCCTCCCGCTGACATCTGTTTTCTTACGGCCCGCCGCCGGTCCAGTCCGGCAAAAGAGCGGCTTGAGTACCACAGGCCCGAATCCTTGTCAACTCCCGCCCGATTCTTTTCCGCTTGTCGGTTCCGGCTCGATCCGCACGGCGCACGGGTGACCGTTCAAATCCAGCGCGTCGCCCGCGTCCCCGGCGAACGTGCATGCCACGCACAGCGTCTCGCCCCGGATGTATTTCCCGTGTTCCTCCACCGCCTCGCGAACGGCCTCGTCGCCGTGGTACCGGATCCGGATGCGCTGCGTCACCTCGAGGTCTGCCGCCTTGCGCAGGTTCTGAACGCGGTTGACGAACTCGCGCGCCAGGCCTTCGCGCAGCAGTTCCTGGGTCAGGTCAATCTCCAAGGCCACGATCAGGCCGCCCTCCAAGGCCACCACCAGCCCCTCCCGGGGCTTACGTTCGACCACCACGTCCGCCGCCGTCAGTTCAATCCCCCGGCCTTCCATCTCGATCGAAACCGGCTTCCCGTCGAGCAGGTCCTCGATCCGCGCCGCGTCCATGGAACGGATCTGCTCCGCCGCCTTCTTCACTTTCGGCCCGAGTCGCGGGCCCATCCGGCTGAAATCGGGTTTGGCGAGGAAGGTCACCAGGTCCGATTCCCGGCCGCTGAACCAGACCTCGCGCACATTCAGTTCGTCCGCGATCAGGTCGCGCAGGGCCTCGATGCGGGCACGGCGCGCCTCGTCGCGGCAGACGACGTGGAGGCCCCGGAGCGGCTGGCGCACCTTGAGATTGTGATCGGCGCGCAACTGCCGGCCGAGCCCGACGACACGGATGACATCCTCCATCTGGCTTTCCAAGTCGCGGTCGCGCCCCCGCCCGTCGCTGACCGGGAAATCGCACAAGTGCACCGATTCGGGCAGGTCCGGCGTGCGCAGGTTGCGGTAGATGGCCTCGCTGATAAACGGGACGAAAGGCGCCGCGATTTTACACAGCCGCATCAGCACCTCGTAGAGCGTGGCGTAGGCCTCGGCCTTGTCCGCGTCGTCCGAGCTCTTCCAGAACCGGCGCCGGCTGCGCCGGATATACCAGTTGGTCAGGTCCTCGATGAACCGGACGAACGGCCGCACGGCCTGCTGCAGATCGTACGCGTCCATCGCGGCGACAACCTCCTGGGTCAAACGTTCCAGGGAGCTCAAAATCCAGTGATCCAGCAGGTTCCCCGACTTTGGACCTTGGACCTTGGACTTCGGACTCTCCGGCTTCCATCCGTCCACTCTGGCGTAGGTCACGAAGAAGCTGTACGCGTTCCACCACGGCAGCAGGAGGTGGCGCAGGGCATGCTTGACGCCCTCCTCGGAGAAACACAGGTTCTCCGCGCGGACGACGGGCGAGTAGATCATGTAAAGGCGCAGCGCGTCCGCCCCGTAGGTGTCCAACATGTACACCGGGTCGGGGTAGTTCTTGAGCCGCTTGCTCATCTTGCGGCCGTCATCGGCCAGAATCATGCCGTTGACGATGACATGCCGGAAGGTCGGCTTGTCGAAAAGGGCCGTCGAGAGGACCATCAGCGTGTAGAACCAGCCGCGCGTCTGGTCCAGGCCCTCGGCGATGAAGTCCGCCGGGAAATGCTGTTCGAAGTGCGCCTTGTTTTCAAAGGGATAGTGCGACTGGGCGTACGGCATGGCCCCGCTTTCGAACCAGCAATCGAGCACCTCGGGGATGCGCCGGAGCGGGTCGCCCCCGTGCGCGGACGGGATTTCGATGCGGTCCACGAAATGCTTGTGCAGATCGTTCACCTTTTGCCCCGACAGCCGCTCCAATTCGGCGATAGAGCCGACGCAAAGGGTCTCGCCCTGGGCGTTGCGCCATACGGGCAGGGGCGCGCCCCAGTAGCGGTTGCGGGAGAGCGCCCAGTCGCGCGCGCCTTCCAGCCACTTGCCGAAACGGCCGTCGCGCAGGTGCTCGGGCACCCAGTGCGTCTGTGCGTTGGCGGCCAGGAGTCGGTCCCGGATCCGCTCGACGCGCGCGAACCACGTGGCGACGGCGCGGTAGATCAGTGGTGAATCGCAGCGCCAGCAGTGCGGGTAGCTGTGCTGGACGGTGGAGCGATGCACCAGCTTCCCCTCCTCCTTCAGGCGCCGCATGATGTCGGGGTCGGTTTCCTTCACCTCGCGCCCGGTGTAATCGCCGACCGGCGCGGTGAACCGCCCCTCGTCGTCCACGGGACAGACCGCCGGCAAGCCCTCGGCCTGGCCGAGCCGGCTGTCCTCCTCGCCGAACCCGGGCGCGATGTGCACCACGCCCGTGCCGTCCTCGGTGGAAACGAAGTCGGCCGCCAGCACGCGGAAGGCGCCCTGGGCCTTCAGATCCGCAAAATACGGGAAGAGCGGCGCGTAGCGCAGGCCGACCAGCACCGAGCCGTCGAACTCCTCGACGAGCTCAAAGGGCTGTCCTTTCGGGTAGTAGATCGGCAGCCGGTCGCGCGCCAGGATGTAGAGGTTGCCGCCGTCGCGGATTTTCGCGTAGCGGAGGGCCGGCCCGACGGCCAGGGCAAGGTTGGAGGGCAACGTCCATGGTGTCGTCGTCCAGGCCAGAATATACGTGTCCGGCGCGCCTTCGACGGCGAAGCGGACGGTGATGGCCGGGTCTTGCACGTCCTGGTAGCCCTGGTTCGTCTCGAAGTTGGAAAGCGGGGTGGCGCAGCGCGGGCAATACGGAAGGATCTTGTGGCCCTCGTAAATCAGGTCCTTGTCCCACAGCGACTTGAAAACCCACCAGATGGACTCCATGTAGGACGGATCCATGGTCTTGTAGTCGTTGTCGAAGTCCACCCAGCGGCCCATGCGGGTGACGATCTGCCGCCACTCGCGGGTGTAGCGCAGCACGATGCCGCGGCACTTTTCGTTGAAGACATCCACGCCGAGTTTTTCGATATCGCGCTTGCCGCTGATCTGGAGTTCCTGCTCCATCTCGTATTCCACGGGCAGGCCGTGGCAGTCCCAGCCGAAGCGCCGCTCAACGTAGTGCCCGCGCATGGTCTGATAGCGCGGGACGATATCCTTGATGGTGCCGGCCAGCAGGTGGCCGTAGTGCGGCAGGCCGGTGGCGAATGGCGGGCCGTCATAGAACACGAACTCCGGCGCCCCGCGCCGGGCTTCGAGTGATTTCCGGAAAATATCACCATCCGCCCAGAACCGGAGGATATCGCGCTCCAGGTCTGGAAAGCAGATTTTACTGGATGCCGGCTCAAACATAAGGCGAAGAACATACGCAGTCGCACTCGACGAATGCAAGCGGAGATGAGCCGGCGCCGGGCGCCGAATAATACTTGACTTTTCAGCGCGAATGACGCCAGCATGCCCACGAAATGAAGTTTGGTCGGGACGCCGCGCGTCTCAAGGATGTCGGCATGCAGGTCAAAGCCATACCCAGGGAAGAAATTGATGCGTGGTTGTTGAGCGAGGCCGGACTGCCCGTTCGCGTGGTGAATGCCGTGCGCATCGTGCCCGTTCAAACCGTGGGCCAATTGCGCAAACTGCCGGATTCCGATCTGTTGAAACTCCGAAGCCTGGGGCGCATTTCGCTCGGCCATATCCATTCGTTTTTAAGGCACTGCGGGCAGATCGAGCAAGGCCGGCTCCGGTTCGCATCCATCCAGGAGGTTTTCGCCCTGGTCCTGGACGAGTCCGAACGGGCGGTGCTCACGGCGCGATACGGCCTGGATCTGGACCCCGCGAAGACCGGCCAGGCCCGCGTGACGCTCCAGCAGATCGCGGACACGGTCCAGATCACGCGGGAACGGGTGCGCCAGATCCAGGACGCCGGATTACTCCACCTGCGCAGCCGCCTGGCCCGCGCCTGCCTGCAGCCTTTTTACGAATTCCTATCCGCCCAGTTGAGCCGCAAGGGCGGCATCGCCAGTCGTGAAGACCTGGCGGCGCTGCGTTCGGAACCGGCGCTCGCCGGCCTGAATCCGTGCGGGCTCGCGCGGCTGTTGAGCGAGGCCAACCCCGCCCAACTGGTTACCCATCACGGTTTCTTCACGACTTTCCAGAAGGGGTTCATTGAAGAAGTAGAGGCGCGCCTCGTGGCCCTGCTGGAAGAGGCCGGCGCACCCCTCACCCGGGATGAATTGTGCAGAAAAGCCGGGCCCGAAGCGCTGGGTCCGCTGAAAGATCCCGCGGGCGCCATCGAATGCCTTCTGGATCACTGCCCCGCTGTCGCCGCCGCAAAAGACGGGCGCTACTTCCTGTACCGGAACGGCGCGCAGGCCTTTGTCGTGGAGATCCTGTCGCGCATGGAACGCCCCGCCCACTATCGGAAAATCACGGCGGCCTTCAATGAAGCTCTCAAACCCCTGAAACGAAAGGGAGCGGGATTCATGCTGGGCCTCCTGATCGCCACCCCGCGCTGTACGCGGGTGGACCGGGGCATCTACGATCTGAAAGCCGAGTAGCCGGTCGCTTGCAGCCCGCGGGAAAACTCGCTAGAGTTCCTTGGCCGGTCAACGGCCCGGTGCGCCGACCATCATGAAAATCGTTGATAAGTACCTGCTGAAGGCCGTGATTGTTCCGCTGGCCTACTGCCTGACGGCCTTCATCCTGATCTATATCATCTATGACCTTTTCGACAACCTGCCCGATTTTGTCGAGGCCCGCACACCCCTGCCCTCCGTCGTTAAATTCTACTGTTTCTTAATGCCCTCCGTGCTCGTCATCATCGCGCCCATTTCCCTCATGCTCGCCGTGCTCTACAGCCTTTCGCACCTGACCAAAAATAACGAACTGACCGCCATGCGCGCCTGCGGCATCAGCCTGTACCGATTGATGACGCCCCTCATGATCCTCGGACTGCTCGCCTCGATCATCGTAGCGGGCGTGCATGAGACGCTCGGACCCTGGTCGGCCTACTGGGCGCACCAGTTCATCGCCATGCAGAAAAACAATGGGGAGATGTCCACCTCCCTGGTCCCGAACCTGCCTTTCAAGAACGAACCGGGCCGGCGCGACTGGATGATCGGTAAATTCAACACGAAGACTTTCGAGATGCACACCGTGAACCTCATCCAGCAGCGTCCGGACGGCTCGGAAGAGTACAAGATCCAGGCCAAGTCCGGCCGCTGGCTCGACGGCCGCTGGTGGCTCTACGATCTCGCCATTCAAGCGTACGACCCGGAAGGCAATCCTCTCAAAGCGCCGCGATTCGAGTTGCACCGCGAACTGACGGACTTCAACGAGACGCCCAAGGACTTCATCAACGAAATCAAGGATCCGGGATTCCTCTCTTCAATGGAAATCCTGACCTTCCTGCAAACTCACAAGCGCCTGTCGCAGGAAGCCATCGCCCGCATTCGGGTGGACCTGCATAATCGCCTGGCCATGCCCTGGACCTGCCTGATCGTGACCCTGCTGGGCATCCCCTTCGGCGCACAAAGCGGCCGGCGGGGCGCGTTCCTGGGCATTGTGCTGGCCCTGGGCCTGTTTTTTGGGTTTTACGTCTTCGTCAACGTGGGCCTGGCCTTCGGGAAAAAGCAGCTCATCGCGCCCTGGGTCGGCGGCTGGCTGCCCAATCTGCTGTTCCTCGTCGCGGGACTGATCCTGATCCACCGGATGCGATAGATCGTCAGGGCTCCTCGCCCGTTCCCCCGTCCTCGTTCTCCGGTTCGTGCGGTCCCGGATGACTCTGCTTGAGCGCCCACGACATATCCTCCGCCCGTTCCCACACCGCCCGGGTCACGTAAATCGGGCAGCCCTGTTGCAACGCGACGGCGATGGCGTCGCTCGGCCGCGAATCCACTTCGACCAGGTTGCGCCCCATCTCGTTTTCCTGGACCAGGAAAAGCCGCGCGAAAAAGGTGTCGTCCTTCAGGTCGTTGACCACGATCTTCTGGGCCTTGACGCCCAACCCGGCCAGGATGCTGCCGATCAGGTCGTGGGTCAGCGGTCGCGGCTTCTTGAGATGATGCATGAACATCGTGATCGCCGCGGCCACGCTGTGGTCCACGAAGATCGCGATCACCTTGTCCCCGTGGCCCAAAAAAATTCCCACCCCACTCTGCGTGGGGACCAGTCCCTTGACCTCGACCAGGACTTCCTTCGGCATCATGCCGCGCCTCTTCCTTTCACATACCCCGGGTGATGTAAATCACCATGGCGAAAATGCCGATGATCATTATCGCTGACAGGAACGTTTCCATATCTATGTTTCATACCCCGGCCGGCGGCCCGCATAAAGTCTATTTCCAGACCGTTCAGGGACGAATCACACGGTGGCCCGGCCGCTTGCTACTCTGCGAAGTAGCTTCGCTACGTAGCACGAGCCGCGGACGGGCTTTCAATCTTCCGTCGCGACGGAGCGCGACGGCCACCTCGTCACGAGGCATGCGTTCGGACCTTGAAGGTCAGCCCGTTCCCTCGGGCCGCCACGTCGGCCGTCACCCGATCCCCTTCCGCGACGGCGCCCTTTAAAATCTCCGTCGCCAAAGCGTCGAGGATGCGCCGCTGGATGGCCCGCTTGAGCGGTCGCGCGCCGAATGCCGGGTCATAGCCCTCCGTCGCCAGGAACTCCCGGGCGGCCTCGGTCAGGTCCAGGGCAATGTGCCGCTCCTCCAGGTACCGCCGGACGTGCGCCAATTGGATGTCCACGATCTCCTTGATCTGGTCGCGGCTCAGGCTGTGGAAGATCACCGTCTCGTCCACCCGGTTGAGAAACTCCGGCTTGAACTGCGCGCGCAGATCGGCGTACACCTGCCCCTCCAACTGCTCATAGGCCGCGTCCCCGCCCTTCAGCTCGGGATGCCGCTGCAGCGCTTCGTGAATGGCCGCGCCGCCGATGTTGGACGTCATGATCACCACCGTGTTCGTGAAATCCACGGTGTGCCCCTGCCCGTCCGTCAGCCGGCCGTCGTCGAGGATCTGGAGCAGAATGTTGAACACATCCGGGTGCGCCTTCTCGATCTCATCGAAGAGGACCACCGAGTAGGGTTTGCGCCGCACGTGCTCCGTCAGGTAGCCGCCCTCCTCGTAACCCACGTAGCCCGGCGGCGCGCCGATCATCCGGCTGACCGCGTGCTTTTCCATGAACTCGGACATGTCCAGGCGCACCATCGCATGTTCGTCGTCGAAGAGGAATTCCGCCAGGGCGCGCGCGAGCTCGGTCTTGCCCACGCCCGTCGGGCCCAGGAAGATGAACGAACCGATCGGCCTGTTCGGATCCTGCAGCCCGGAGCGCGAACGTCGCACGGCATTGGAGACCGCCGCCACGGCCTCGTCCTGACCCACCACCCGCCGCCGGAGCCGCTCCTCCATGTGCAGGAGCTTGGCCTTCTCCGTCTCCAGCAGGCGGCTGACGGGAATATGCGTCCAGTTCGACACCACGGCCGCGATGTCCTCCGCATCCACCTCCTCCTTCAACATCCGCTGGTCCTTCTGCAGCTCGGCCAGCTTCTGTTGGGCGGCTTTAACCTGCTGCTCGACTTTCGGGATTCTCCCGTAAAGGATTTCAGCCGCTCGTTCCAGGTTGCCGCTGCGCTTGGCGGACTCCTCCTCGCCGCGCAGCAGGTCCAGCGCCTCGGTCAGCTTCCGGATTTCGCCGATGTGCTCCTTCTCCTGTTGCCAGTGGAGTTTCATGATCCGGCTCTTCTCGCGCTGCTCCGCCAGGTCCTTCTCCAGGGCGGCCAACCGTTCGCGCGAGGCCTCGTCCTTTTCCTTGCGCAGCGCCTCGCGCTCGATCTCCAGTTGCATGATCCGCCGCTCGACCTCGTCAATCTCCGTCGGCAGGCTGTCGATCTCCATGCGCAGGCGGCTCGCTGCCTCATCCATGAGATCAATCGCCTTGTCCGGCAGGAACCGGTCGCTGATGTAGCGGTGCGACAGCCGCGCCGCGGCCACCAGGGCTCCGTCCTGAATGCGCACGCCGTGGTGCACTTCGTAGCGCTCGCGCAGACCGCGCAGAATGCCGATGGTATCCTCCACGGTCGGCTCGTTGACCTGGACCGGCTGGAACCGGCGCTCCAACGCGGCGTCTTTCTCGATGTGTTTGCGGTACTCGTCCAGCGTCGTCGCGCCGACGCACCGCAATTCGCCCCGCGCCAGCGGCGGCTTGATCATGTTCGAGGCGTCCACCGCGCCCTCCGCGCGGCCCGCCCCGACCAGCGTGTGCAGTTCGTCGATGAACAGAATGATCCGCCCTTCGGCGCCTATGACCTCCTTCAGAAAGGCCTTGAACCGGTCCTCGAATTCCCCGCGGTACTTGGCCCCCGCCACCATCGCCCCAAGGTCCAGCGAGACCACCTGCTTGTTCTTCAGGCCCTCCGGCACATCACCGGCCACGATACGCTGGGCCAGGCCCTCGACGATCGCCGTCTTGCCCACGCCCGGCTCGCCGATGAGCACCGGGTTGTTTTTCGTGCGCCGCGAGAGCACCTGGATCACCCGGCGGATTTCCGAATCGCGCCCGATCACGGGATCCAGCTTGCCCTTCCGGGCCGCCTCGGTGAGATCGCGCCCGTATTTCTTCAGCGCCTCGTACTTGTCCTCTGGAGATTGATCCGTGACACGCTGGTTGCCGCGAACGGCCTGCAAGGCCTTGAGCACAGCGTCGGGCGTCAGCCCCAACCGTCCGGCGACGCGGGCCGTTTCGCTGTCCTTCTGCTGCAGCGCGGCCAGCAGCAGGTGCTCACCGCTGACATACTCGTCCTTCATTTTACCGGCGAGTTGAAAGGCGGCGTCGAGTACTTGGCGCAGCGCGCGGGACAAGTAGCGCTCTGCGCTGCCGCCCTCGACCTTGGGCCGGGAGGCCAGGCTCTGTTCGAGCGGTTCGCGCAGCCGCTCAGCCGGCACGCCGAGCCGCTCGAGCAACGGACGGACCACGCCGTCCTCCTGCTCGATCAGCGCCAGCGCCAGGTGATCCACGTCCACCTCGGGGTGCCCGTGGTCCCCGGCCCGTTGCTGCGCCCGCTGCAGCGCCTCTTGTGACTTGATGGTCAAACGGTCCAGTTGCATAAGCTTTCTCCACACTATGGACAGACTCGGATTTAATATGTTGAGCGCGTGCCCTTAAACGAAGGCTTCACTACAGATGATACGAGGAATTGCCCGGTCTTCCATGACAAGGCTGCGCTGGGCCGAAGCATCCTTCAGATTGTGCTGGTCGTAGATTCGGATCAGGTTCTTGAGGAGACCTTCGCCTGTCACGCTGCTGCGGCGCAGTTGATTCAGTTCTCGTTTCACGGCGCCGGTCAAGGGGCCACGGAACACCTTTTCCAGAACGTTGACGTTTTGCTTGATGTCCTCGTCTTGAGTGGCTTCAAACAGGATTCGCAGTTCCCGCAAAACGTAAAGCTGGCCGTGGGTCAAGTTGGCCGTGTAGGTCCGCTCGGCCTCGCGGTGCCGGACATCCTCCGCGAACTTGCGTTGAATTGCCATGACTGCCTTGTTGTAACCATCCGGCAACTGTGCGGCCTTGGCGTCGGGTGCGCACTTGACCGCGCCGACAACCTTGGGAACGTCTCGCGAGACAACCTCGCTTTTCTCGTCCAGCAGGAACAATTGCTGAAAACGCCCGGCCTGGCAGAAGACGTACAGCCCGCGTTGCAGGGATGGCCGGGACGTTCTGATACCGTCCCGCAGACTGGCAATTCGCTCGTATTCGCCGGGATTATCCTTTCGCAACTGACGCAAGATTTCCTCGGCTTCGTTCAGATCGAGAAACTCGTCATCGGCACCGCTCCACAGATCCAACTGCACCGGCGCGCCGCCGCGGGTCTCATAGATCGCGTACATGGCTTCCGGGTTCAGCTTCTCGGTCCGGTCAAGAATCTCGGAATCCTCTCCGATGGTATCGTGAATCTCCTGAATTCGATTGTGCAGCTTGTCTTTCAATCCAAGGTTCTTGTCCAGCTTCGTCTCCGGCAGAAAGTTGAATCCAAAGATCCGCTCATGTTCTGAGCCGATACGGTCAATGCGCCCGAAGCGCTGAATCAGTCGGACCGGGTTCCAGTGCAGGTCGTAATTGATGATGTTGTCGCAGTCCTGAAGGTTCAAACCTTCGGCGAGAACGTCGGTGGCAATCACCATCATCAGTTCCGCCTCGTCCTTGGCGAAGCGATACTCCGGGTTCGCCTTTGGCGCGAAGCGGCCGACAACCTTCTCCTTGCTCTTGTCGCCACTGAATATGACTTCGATGTCCGGGTGCTTACCGTCGGGGTTCAGGTTGGCAAAGAGGTATTTCGCGGTATCCGCGTACTGCGTGAAGATAAGCCGTTTCGCTCCCTTGAGGGGTTTCTCTGCCAAGCGCTTCTTGAGTGTCTGGAGTTTGGCGTCCTTCTCCGGGGTTATCGGCAAAACGAGTTTCAGAATCTTCTGAAACAGTTCGATGTCATGTTCGATGTGCACCCGGAGTGTGTTCAGGTCAAAGTCGTTGGCATCGTACCGTTTGGAGACCTCCCGGAGGGCATCCACCAGGTCCCCTTCTTCTAGAATATCGCTGTCGTATAGAAGGTGCTGCGCCTCTTCGCCCGCCGGCACAAATCCGGCGTCCAGCGAAGCGACAAAGGATTGATGAATCTTGAGGAGCCGCTTCACCGTCTCCCGGAAGGCGTAGACGCTGGATTCAAACCGCTTAAAGAGCAAAACGCGCATCAGGCCGCGCAAGTTCGTCCCGGCGCGCTGAAGGCTGGCATACGGTTCTTTCTTCTGCTTCTCCGCGCTGACGTAGTGCCAGAGACCATATCGCGCGTACGTCAGTTCGCCATCCGGGACAGCCTTTGCCGGTTTGCCCTTCCGGGGTTTGCCGAGGTAGCCACGCAATTCCTGATAAAGCCCTTGGTACGTGTCCTCGATGCTGTACTCGATGGTTTCCAGCTCGCGCTTGGGGAAAAACTGGTGCTTCCCGCCGACCAGCACGTACGCTTTCCGAGTGCCCTGCAAGTAATCTTGGAACCGATTTGGATCAACCGTCTCGTGGGTTTCGGCATCGAAACCATACCAGCGCAAGATGTGTTGGCGGGTCCGGCGAACGAGGATATTCGCCAGCAAGTCCGGGAGTTTCCGTTCGGCCTTTTCGATCAGCTTGAAGTATTCCTTTAGGTTCGGCGGATCAACGGGCAAGTCCGTCCGGTCGTCCTGGTGAAACAGTTTGATCTGGTGATACACGTCCCAGGCGCTCTTGTTCCGGGGGGTGGCCGTGAGGAAACAACAACGCCGCCCGGTCGAGAGGAATGTCTGAACAACCTTATAACGCTGAGTGTCCGGGTGCCGCAAGTTATGGCTCTCATCCACCAGCACGAAGTCGCGGTCCTTGTACTTCACATCGTTGAGCAAACGGGTTACGCCTTCCTTAGCGTCTTCTCTCAGGAAGCCCATCGACAGGACGCGAGCATTGAGTTCATACACTTCGTTGTATCGGTCCCACATTTCAACCAGCGCAGCCGGGCAGATGATCAACGGGCGCGCGTGGTCCGTGCGCTCGAAATGCTTCACAATCGCCGCGCCGATGTAGCTCTTGCCCAGGCCCACCACATCGGACACGAACGCCCCGCCGTAGTCCCGGACCATTTGGACCGCTTGCCGAAAAGCAACCTTTTGAAACTCAGCCAGTTGACGGTAGATGTCGTCGTCCCAAAGCAATTCTTGCTCGTCTTCACTCTCCAGCCGGTCGCGCACGAGGGCATAGAGCGTCTTCATGTAGATGTCGTAGGGCCGAACCTGCGCCGCCGCCCACGATGCCTTGAGCTCAGTCATCAGCGTTTCGTCGAATTCCTGCGCCTCTTTCCAGAGGTCGTCGAACCAGCGGACAAGTTCTTTGTGGTTCTGGTTGCCCTGAACCAGGACGTTCAATTCGGTGTTGTGGGTGAGACCGGCAAGCGTGAGATTCGAGGAGCCGACAACCGCGATTCCCTTCTCGTGGCGTTCGACTTCCTTGCCGACCAGATCGAACACCTTGCCGTAATCGCATATGTACGCCTTCGCGTGGAGCCGCCCTTTCGTGTATACGCGGACCTTCAGCCGCTTCTCTTCGATCATCCGAATCAGCCCGGCAATCAACTCTTGCGCCTCATCCGTCTGGTCCATCCACTCCACGGCGTTGCGGAGATTCCCGGCTGTGTCCTCGGCCATCTTCCCGGCCTCGGTGCGCTTCGGATAGACCTGTTTCTCGATTTCCTCGGCGGCCAGGTCCAGCCGCTTGTAACCCTCGGCCAGCAGTTCGACGGTTTCCTTATTGGTCGTGTTGCCGATCAGCAACCGGAGTTCCTTCAAGTTCAGAAGCCGCTTCGCAACGCTCGTCAGGCCGGAAAGAAAAAGGTAGCCCACGGCGAACCGGGCGCGTTCGCTCGTGCCAAGGATTTGGTTCAGATGGTCAACCAACTTCTCGGTGCGATTGTCTATGATGTCGTGGGTCGGCATGTTCATGCCTCCTTCAAACGGTCCGCCAGCGCGACGAGCGCCGTCCAGATTCGGTCCAGATCAAATTGCTCAAAGTCGCGCGTGCGCAGGACCGGCTTCAAGTCCGTCTGTATTTGACGCTCCAATTCCGCGCGCCGCTCGTCGGTCAGTTGAACAGGCCCGTTCCCGGGCACCGCGAGTTTTTGCGCGGCCAAGGCGATGAGATCGGGGGCGGACAGGTCGAATTGGTTAGTCCGTAAGGCGTAGTCCAAGTCGAAAAAGTCGCGTATGGCGGGCTCCCGCCTGCAAAGTGCAGCGCGTATTTTCTCGCCCCACATTTCCTTGAGAGCCATGACCCGAACAGGAAACGAGGGAAAGACTGGTCTGCCGGTCAAAGGGCTTACAAGCAAGGTGCCGGCCGGTTCAACCCGAGGCGCTAGCAGAGTTGGTTCCCGCAGTCCAAATTCCACCTTGATCTGCGCCGTTTTGCCGGTAATCCGCGACTGATACCCCAGCGTCTGAATGTATTGCGTGGACTGATTCGCGCCACGCATGGGATCGAGAACGGCAACCTGAGGACAGTGGGCTGGAATGCTGTCGCACAGAACCTTGACGGGTTCCATGAGACGGCGGCGTTCGGCGCGGGACGATTGTAGCGGCACGGGGATCGCAAAATCCAAGTCTTCGCTGAGGCGATAGAAGTCCGTGTAAACTTTGCTCAAACAGGTTCCACCCTTGAATACCACAGACTCAGGCATGTTCGCCGCAAGAACCACCAGCACCAACGAACAGAAGACGTCTTTTTCGATGAGCTCGCCGGCAAACCCATGATCCCGAGCGGTCCGTTCCACGGCTTGCCGAAACAATTCCGCATCGTCCAGCCACTTTGCCGCCGGCTGGAGAACGTCATTCATTATCTACGATCCCCCAATCGGTGTTGCCACGTCCACGAGCAGGACGGCCGGGCACGAGGGGAATGACCGAGGCCTTGCTTCGCAAGGCCCTGCGCAGCTTTCTCCGCATGGCAGCCGAGAGCCCAGCTTTCTCCAGCACATAGCCGATGCGCCGGATCGCCCCCTGATTGCCGAAACGGCAAGCCGTCTCCGCGAGACGCTCGGCCATGCCGGGGTCTTTCGCCACCGTCCCGCGAATCCATCCGAACGCTTTCGGCAGCGTGCCGAAGCGCGACCATTCGAGCACCGCATCCACCAGTGCGCGGGCTTTGGTGGGCATGAGGCTTTCCATGCCGTCGGGCGTGCTCGCTTTCTCCGTTCCACCGAGCCGCCGGTCGGGAACCTTGATGAAGGTGAACTCCCGGCCGCCGATAATCCGGGTCCCGTAGATTCGGTTGTTATAGGCAACGATTCGGGCGGAGACCTGTTCGGTAAAAGCGTATCGGTTGAAAACCGGCCACCCGCAGAGTTGGCACCGGCCGTTGTTGTACGCGCGCATCAACCCCCGCAGGATGAATTCTTCGCCTGGATTCCAAACCCCTCCCAACGGCAATTGAGGCGGCACAAGATAGACACCCCGCTTTAGGCGGAGAATGGTTCCTCCCCGGGCGAGGCGTGAAAGTACTTTACGCTCTTGTTCGGCCGTCAGTTCCAGTACTTCCCGCAACTGTCCGAACCGAACCAGCGACAATTTCTTCAACTGGGTATATGAAAGGAACCGTTGTTCCAGACTTCCCAGTCGTCCCTTCGCCGTCCGTTTTAGTTTTGTATTCATTAATGCCTTCAGACGGCATTATCTCGTACAGAAATAAACTCTGCGAAGCAAGCCCAAAAACGCTCCTTCTCCACATCCCGAGGCCTTGTATTCTATTTCTGAAAAATCGTCTCACAGGCAATTATCGCGAAATGCAATACAACGCCGATTCAGATGAATCAGGCATTCGACAGCTTTATTCCTTGGTCCCGCTTTTCTGCGCCCCCAACCAGGCTTGAGCATCCGGATGTTTCTTCCACGCATGTTGCAAAATATCCCAGGCGAGAATGGCTTCCTCCCGGCTTCCGATGCTGTAGGAACCCGGCATGGATTTCGGCGGCTTCCGATGCCCAAGAAAATACGCCTGCGCGTGGGGGTTCTGCTTCCTCGCGTCTTGGAGGGCTTTCTCCGCCGCCTTTAGATTCCCAGAGAGAAACCGCGCCAGCACATATGCCCATGCCCAGATGGCGCTATACTTCCGTTCGTCGTACTGCTCGAATAGCCGCCGCGCGCCATCCAACCGCTTTACGGCCAGATAGCAGCTCATCAATCCGTAGCGAACACCCTGGTTGTCGTTCGGGTTGAGTTCCAGCATGCCCTCGTGCTCGGCGATGGATTCCTTGAATCGGCCCAGTTCCATCAGGCGCAATGCGAGTTGCGATCTGGCCCGCATGTACGGCCGCGTTTCCAGCAAGCCCCAGAAATGACCCTTGTCCTCTTTGAAAACCCTCTTGCCGAGATTCTTTTCACCGATGTCGACGAGCTGGCGCAACATTTCAATCCGCTCATCGTCCTCCACCGGCTCGAAATCCATCAGTCCCAGCCACGCATCCACGTTGGTCGGGTCCAATTCCACCGCCCGGACCAGCAGATCATATGCCTCATCGCCGTCCGCCGCCTCCCATGCATCATAGACGAGGTCCTGCGCTTCCCGGTCCTTCCCTTTTCCCGCCCCACCCATCATGCGCTCCATCCGACGCAGGACCGATTCCGGACGAATCGGCTTCTTTTCCTTTTTGCGCTCCATGATCATGAATCGTTGCCCTCCATAATTCTGATCTCCTCCTCCGTCAACCCATAGAGCCTATACACGATCGCGTCAATCCCTGCCGCGCAACCGCGGCGGTCCCGCTCCCAGGCCGATACGTCCGCCGCCGGATCGGCATCCTTGGCGCGAGTGTCTATCCGAGGCAATTGCAGCGCAGGCCGCCTCCGTCCAATCCCACGGCCTTCCAGACTTCCGCGCTTTCCTTGCAGAGCGCCACGGCAACCTTTGGGCTGTGCCGGCGAATCGCCGCGATGATCGTCGAGAACATCTCAAGACGGCATGCCCTCGGATAACGCAGCTTCCCCGCCTCCGACACAAGCGATCCGTTGACCTTGATCAATGGGGACTCGGGAAACCGCCTGCGAATGTGGTTTGACAGCCCCTCCGCCGGGCGGTATTCACCGAGCGTGATGCGCGTCGGCCGAACCAGCGAGAAAACCTCTTCCACCAACGCCTCATAGTCCGCCTTCCATGTGGAATATCGGATCACCGGGTCAATCCTCAAGCGCACCTCATACCCATCCTCTTGAACCTTCCTTGCGGCGTTGAGACGCGCCACGGGCGAAGGGGTGCGGTGCTCCAGATACTGCCAGACCTTTTCCGTATTGAGGCTGAAAGACACAATGGTCTGCCCGCCGTGCCGGAGCCCCATCAACGTTTTCACGGAGTCGCTCTTGGTAAGAAAGAGGAGCCGCGTTTTCGGCGCTTGGGCTGTCATGAACGGCACAACCTGCTCCGCGAACCCCGTGATTTCGTCCACCGCCAGCGGATCGCCCAGTTCGCCAAGGTTCAGAACCCGCAGCGCCCCTGGAAGACGCTGACGGTCAAACGCTTCGATCTCGCGGAACATCTTGTCGTAGTTCGCGAAATGCGTGGATACCGGACTATTCCGAAAGGTCAGGTAGAGATAGCAGTACTCGCACCAGAAATTGCAGTTGTTGTAGGCCGTCAACTTGTAGAACTTGGCGCATCGGCCAAGCGGATGCTGAAACTGCTCGATAAACGGGCTCTTGCGGTCCCGCAGGAGCAGGACGTTCCGCTCCTCCATCAGCTTGTCCATGCCCCGCTCGCCGTTGACGGCTGGCATCTTCGTCAGCCATTGGACCGGCAACCCCGAGTTCTTCGCTATGCGTTGCACCTGGGCCAGGGTTGAGCCTCCCCGAATCGCCCAAAGCTCGCGGACCAACCCATGCTCCTGTTGGGCCGTTACTGCCGCATAGGCCATCTGTTGCTCGCGGAGGATCTTTTTTTCCGGTTCAATCATGCCTCGGCTCCACCACTTTAAACGGCTTCCTTGACAGCGTTTCGTGGTCGTTGATCCGGGACTTCCCAGAGCGCGAAAACATCTTCCCGCGCCTGATCATGTCGCCTACAATACGCCTGTGCTCAGCTTCCTTGTACTCGCCGAAGACCTTTCGCATTGCCCGAATGACCAAATCGCCGCGTGAAGTCGGAGCAGTGAGCACGTCCAGTACCGTTCGCTCCAGGCGGCATGGATCATGAATCTCGTCTTCTCCTCGCATATCGAGCCCCGGAAGATAACCTTCCACTCTTTGTTTCCCGAGAAAACGGTCTCTGGCATTGCACACGGCGTCATTCATGAGCACGTACGCATCCGGATGCCGTGAACCGAAAACCAGACGATATTTCGGGACCGTATGTTCGTACTTCGCCTTCACCCCATAGCAGCAAATCTGGTCAAAATATTGCCCCATCTTATTAAGATACTCGCGTAAACACGTCTGTTCCATATCCGCAAACGACCCCTTCCCACAGACTATCTTCCTCCAGTACGCGCCTCCGGCAATCGAATCCAAGCACTCGGCCGTCATCGTACGATCCACTTCTGCTTCTTGCTCGGCAACCCAGTCGCCTTTCACATCCGCCGGTTGCGTACACTTCAGAATCGCAAGCCCATTTCGCACAAGGGATGGTGTATTGAGATTCAGGAGTACTTCCACACTCGATCCGCGCCGGATGTTCTCGTAAATACCGGCAAGCGTCGCGAAGTGGAGCGACTTGATCCCGTAGGGGTCCAAGTACACGAACACCGTGTGGGTTTGCGCGAGTCTGGCGATTTCCTTGGCACTGTCTTCAAAGCTCCCTTGCTTAGGGTGACAACAAAATTCGTGCGGACCGAGGTTCGCCTGTAAACGACGGAAAAGAGCCTTCTTCTCTTCGAGTAACAAGGCAGAAACAGCCTTCCCTTTCTGCGCGATTTGAGCAACAGCCCTGGCGATAATCAGCGGAGACCCTTCCGTTCCGTCCCCGAATCGGCCGGGACCAGCGAAGCAATCTACTACGATAACCGGCTTGCCGAGACTGCACACTTTGGGCAGATAGGGCGTCAGGTAGTAGGAGAGTATCATGTCCTTGTATGGCGACCAGGGCTTCTTGCTTTGGAAGAAATCTGAACTCATTTGCCAGACCTCTCCACAATCTTGATTTCGTTCTTCGTCAACCCCATAGAGTCGATAAATCTACTCGTCATTCTCCCGTTCGACATTTTGGATTTACTCGGCGAAGGTGGCGGTTTCGTAGCGGCCAGCAGACAATTGGAGGTGAAAGTCATCGCGGCTATTCCAAAGGTTGTTTCCGAGGTTCGTAGA
>JAHJJH010000092.1 GCA_018823105.1 Verrucomicrobiota bacterium
CTGCAGCAGTTTCCACCGCCACCAGAAGATATCGAACAGGCGGCCGGCGCTGATCCCGGAAACGGAAACCTCCCGCCGATAGAGAAGCGTCAGCAGGAACAGCGTATAGATCACCGCCAGGAGACTCGCGATCCCCACGGACCATCGCGCCCAGCGGGACTTCAAGGCCGCGTAAAACGCCGCCAGCGGAAAGGCCATGAAGATCACCATGTCCACCACATAGCGGTTGCCGAAGCCGTCCGCGGACATCCAGACTTTCAAACTTGAAACGCTCACGACATACGCCACCAATAAAGCAATCCCGGGGACACGATAGGCCGCCGCCCCTCCCCGCATGACAAAAAAGCCGGCCACCGCGGCAATGAAAATGGGGAACCAAATAAACAAACCCCGACGCACCCCGAACAGAAACCCCAGGAATTGCGGTGCACCAAAACTGCCGGCATCCACGTGCTGATAGGCCCGCACAATAAACCGCCCGGACGAATACTTCCACATCAGGAACTGCGGAAGCATCACGATAAACGCCACAATTCCCATCCAGACGACCGCCCGCCACTGGGACAGAAAAAATACGGCGCGCGTCCTGACGTCCCCCCGGGTTGTCAGCCCGAACAGGGGCACCCAGAGAAACAGGAGCGCGTTGAGCGGGCGGACCAGGACCAGGAGCGCCAGGACGACGCCCAGCCCTGCCGCGGTTCGCCGTGATCCGGGCTTCCGATACCAGGCCTCCGTCAGCGCGATCAGGGCGGCGAAGAGGAAGAACGTATAGGGATGGGCGGTAACGGTGTCGTAGGCTCCGTAGAAGAGAAGGTTGGTCCCCAGCAACATGCCGGCGAGCGCGGCCACGACGACTCCCCTGGGGAACAACCGGTCCAGCAAGCGCTTCAGAAGCGCCAACCCCAGCAGGAGATAGCAGAGCCCGGCCAATCCCGCCGCATGCTGGTAAAAAAGTGAATAGCCGTCCGGCGGGAACTGGAACTTCAGCATCCCCGAATCGTCCCACGGCCAACCAAACCAGTACGTCAGGGCATGGCCGGCCAGGAAAAAAGGCAGCATCATCATGGACACGCCCATATTCAGCGCGTTCAGATAGCGGCCGGTGGGAGGATAGCGGCGCACATAGGTCCAGGTCGGGAACTCGCCGCCATAGTGACGTTGCGCGTCCGTCTCAAAACCGGGGTCACCATACAGAATAAGGGAGGGCAGATAGGCGTAGTATCCCGCGCCGTCCGCATTGATCGGAGGCCCGAACGGCTCGCCCAGGTAGGTCAGCATATAGACCACCAGGAGGAATACGGTGGCCACGAACATGAAATGGCGGTGTGACCACTCGACAAACCGGGAGCCGGCAGCTTCCGAAGGCGGGCCGGACAACACCCGCGTCTGTGGGTCCCCGCTCATTCCCATGGTTACTCTCCCGCCCGGCGGCATTCCGCGATGATCTCGAATCCAAACAGGGTCGGCCAGACCCGCACCATCAAGCTGTAGAACCGGTACACGAAGTGCAGCGGCCGGCCCTTGGCCGTTGCGGGAATCACCAGCGGCAACGGAATCGCCGTGCCGTAGAGCCGGTCCACGGACAGACCGCATCCTTCAAGGAGGCTTCGGAATCCGCGGAACGTCCAGAAGTGCAGATGCGTGCGGTCCATGATCCCCCGGTCCGCGGGTTCGAACCGGCCGAAGAGGAGGTTCAGCCGGATGGACCCGTGCGCGATGTTTGAGGTCGTGATGATCACGCGACCGCCGGGCTGGAGACGGGTAAGGGCGGAACGCAGGACGGCTTCCGGGTCGGGGAGATGCTCGAGGATCCCGCCGAGGATAATCAGATCGAATGTCCCGAAGCACTCCGGAACGGGTTCCCTGGCCAGATCAAGAACCGCCACTTCACGGTAGTGGGGTCGGGCCCGCGCCGCCGTCTCGGGATTGCGCTCCACGCCGTACACCTCGAACCGCTCTTTCAGCCGCTCGCCGAGATACCCCTTGTCGCAAGCCAGATCCAGCACACGCGCGCCGGCGGGCAGCGGGAAGGCAAATCGCAGAATGGCGGAGTGACTGCTGTAGTCGTCGGCCTTGAACTGGTACGGGGACCCGGCCGGGGAATCAACCGCCTGCGCGTTTTTCATCTCTGGGCTCAAGATAAGTGAACTTTTTCAGTCCCCAGTTGTGAAGCAGGTACTGGCAGACCGTCCAGAGCGTGAAAAAACCATAGTGGAGGCTTGTCCAGAAATTCACCGTCGTGGCTTCCGGGAAATACCGGGTCGGGATGGGCACCTGGGTCAATCGGAACCCGAACTTGACGATCTGGGTATTCACCTGCTCATCGAAGAGAAAATCGCGCCGGTTCCGGCGATACGGGATGGTCTCCAACACTTTCCGGGAGTAGGCCTTGTAGCCCGTCGCGTAGTCGGACAGGTTCAGCCGGTAGGCGCGGTTCTGCACAAAGGCGAGCACTTTGTTGCTGATTTCCTTGTACCGGGGCATCCCGCCTTCCCGTGTCTGGTGGCCGGCGATCCGCGATCCGAGCACGGCATCCGCGCCGCCCTCCGTGAGGGCCCGGACCATCTCCGGCACCTTCCCCGGATCAAACTGGTTGTCTCCATGCAGCAGCACGACGATATCGAAACCCATTTCCAGCGCCTTGTCATACAGGATCATCTGGTTTCCGCCCATGTGCTGGTTTTTTTCGTGGCGGATGACCAGGGCCCCCGGCAGCCGGCGCGCGAGCTCGGCCGTGTTGTCCTGGCTGCAGTCGTCGCCGATAATGATCAGGTCCACCCACTCCTTCGGGATTTCCCTCCAGGCCGCCTCGATCGTCTTGGCGGCGTTGTAGGCGATGATGACCACCGCTATTTTTTTATCGGGGACCTTCGCGCTCATGCCTGTCCCCCGGGATGGAAGGCCTTGATCAGACGGATCACCTCGTCCACCTCCTCGTCCGTCAGGTCCGGGTAGAGCGGGAGCGTGAGGAGTCGCTTGTAGACCGACTCCGCCACCGGCAGAGGCTCCTGCTTGCCGAAGCAGCGGTACAGGTGGATGGGGTAGTAGTGCACGCCGGTGGAGACGCCGTGCTGTTTGAGCCACGTGGAAAGTTCGTTCCGATAGTCGCAGCGAATGCTGTAGAGATGCCAGGCGCTTTGAGACTCGGCCGTGTCGTCGGGCGGCGTCTCGATCGAGGGGATTTTCGAAAGTTCGCGCTGGTAACGCTCCACGATCTGCCTGCGCCGATGGTTCATCTCGGCGAGCCGATCCAGTTGCACGAGCCCGATCGCCGCCATGATGTCGTTCATATGGCACTTCAAGCCGATCTCGTCCACCCGGTACTCCCAGGCGTAGGTGGTGCCCCCCTCCGACCGGTCCCAGGTGCCCTTGCTGATGCCCAGCCAGCGCAGCCGTCGCGCGCGCTCCGCCCACTCGGGCTTCGAACAGGTCAGCATGCCGCCGTCGCCCGTGGCGATGTTCTTCACCGCGTGGAAACTGAAGCATCCGATGTCGCCCAGGCTCCCGCACTTCCGGCCCCGCCACTCGGCCCCCGCCGCGTGAGAGCAATCCTCGATGATCGGGACCTCGCCGACAACCTCGCGCAAGGCGTCCACATCCACCGGCCGGCCGCCGTAGTGCACGGGGATGATTGCCTTCGTGCGCGGCCCGATTTTCCGCCGGACCCACTCCAGGTCCATGTTCAGCGTGCGCGGATCCACGTCCACGAAGACCGGCGTACCGCCGCTGTAGCAGACGGCGTGAGCCGTGGAGACGAACGTGATGACCGGCACGATAACCTCGTCGCCCGGTCCGATGTTCAGGAGCCGGACAGCCAGGTCCAGCGCGGCCGTGGCGGAATTCAGTCCAACGGCGCCGGACACGCCGATAAAACGTGCAAACCGGCTCTCGAATTCCTCCGTCCGGGGACCGAGCCCGATCCAGCCGGAACGCAAGACCTCCGCCACAGCGTCAATCTCCCGCTGCGTCATCGAGGGTTTTAAAACGTTGATCATAGCGCTTAGCCCGCCCGCGATCCGTAGGCACACCCTACAGGACGGCCGCGGACTAATCAAATCCTTATGGCGGAATCAGCCCGCCTTCTGGCCGTGGCGAGGAGGAGGCGGGTGGCTGCCCTGCCGGGAAAGCCAACGCGTATACATCCCCCACGCCGGAACGATCACAACCGGAGGCAGCAGATCCAGCAGTGTTTCCTTCCAAGAGCGGGACCCGCTCTCTTTCCATTGTCCCACAACGGATTCAATATTCTTCACCAGTTCCGCATTGACGGGACTCTTGAACCCGATGCCGATCACCGTATGGGGCAGCGTCCGCAACCCGCAACTCGTCAGCACCGTCTGCTCGAATGGTTGCAGCAGGACGGCCATGCCGCTGGTGGTAAAGCGCCAGTAGTCGTCGGGCCAGGGATGGGAGGGGAAAAACATCACCGAAGTCATGATCAGGATCCCGCCGGGCTGGAGGCACCGATAGACTTCCTGCACGGCACGCCAGGGCTCCCGGACATGATGGATGTTTTCCAGCACCAGCGCGGTGCCCAGGCTCTCTTCCTTCAAGGTCAGGTGGTGCAGATCTTGAATTTCATCCACCCCGGGGCCCGGGACCAGATCGCTGCCCACGTAGACCTTCCCGGGGAAGCAGTCGCGAAAGCGCCCGCGATCCTCCTGCCCGGTGACCGGGCAGGCGCCAAACTCGTGAATGGGCTCTTTGAACGATATCGAACGGCCCAACTCCTGAATGAGTTTGTATATCGTCGTGCGCATGGATTCACTCCCGTCGTGCTGTGTGGCGGCGGTGCATACCAGCAACCGGTGGCCTTTGTCAAAGCCGGAAGCTATCCTTCTTTCCTCGCCCACGCCCGGATCCCCGCGCCTTGCCCCGCCAGGCTTTCGGCCAGCGTCAGCGCCGCCGCGGGCACGCCACAGACCGCGGCCAGGGTGTCCAGGCCGAGTCGCCGGCCGATGCGTTCCCGCTGCCCCCGAAGGCGCAGGCTTCGATAAAACGCGTCCCGCGGCTGCACGAAACGGTTCAGCAGGCTCTGTAGAAACCCGAACAAGCCCATTTCGCCCTGCAGGGTCTTCCAGTGCACCTCCGCAAACCCCGCATCGCGCAGCAGCTGCGTCAGCGCCTTGGGCGTGAACTGGAAGAGATGGCGCGGCGGATCCAGGTGAAACCACAACGGCCCGAACCACCGGGCCTGCCAACTGCTCCCGTTGGGCACCTCCAAGGCCAGCACGCCCCCCTCTTTCAATAACAGCCGGCACCGCTTCAGGATAGCTGCCGGGTCCGTCGTATGTTCCAATACATGCCAGAGCGTGACGGCATCCAGGGACGACTCCGGACCGGGCCAGTGATCCAGCGCGCCCTGGTGTAGCTGCAGACCGCGAACGCGGCCGGCCCGGTCCGCCGCCAGACCGGGCAGTTCAATCCCGTGGATTTCAAAGCCCAGCCCGGCCATCATCTCCAGGAACCGGCCGTTCCCGCACCCGACGTCCAGGATGCGACCGGGTTTCGCGCCGGACAGGCCGGCCACCCAGTGCGCCCGCCGGCGGCGGTGTCCGTCAATCCATCGCTCGATCAGGGGGCTGAACTTTGTTTGGTCGTCGCCGTAATAGTCCGCATCGTAATGTGAGGCCAGGGTCTCGGGATCCGGCGGCGGATGCGCCCACCACAGACCGCAGGCCGCGCATACCAGGTACGGGTGGTTCTGGCCCCGGCTATCCGGCGCCATCCGCGGAGCCTCCCGGCCCACGGGGGCCTGACAGACCGGGCAGGAGATCATGGGGAAGGCTCCGCCGGCACGGCCAGGAGGAGCTTCCGCCCGGCCTCGCCGAACATCCGCTCGTTTCGCCAACCGCGCTGATGAAGAGCCAGTTGAAGCGTGGAATGCAAGACCCCGAGGCCATACTTCATCGATCGCCGGAAGTTGATGGAGGAGGCCTCGGCGAAGTACCGCGTGGGACAGGACAATTCGCCGATCCGGAATTTGAACGCGACGATCTGGCAGAGCATCTGGTTGTCGAAGATAAAATCGTTGGAGTTTTCCTCCAGCGGCAACGTCTCCAGCACCTTCCTGGAAAAGGCGCGGAAGCCGGTGTGATACTCGGAGAGCTTCTGGCCGATGAGCAGGTTCTGGATGGCCGTCAGGAAGCGATTCGCCACGTATTTATACAGCGGCATCCCGCCCGCCAGGGTGCCCCCGCAGAGAATTCGCGAACCCAGCACGGTATCATAGAGGCCGGACACGATCATGTAGGCCATGGCCGGGACCAACCGGGGATCGTACTGATAGTCCGGGTGCACCATCACCACGATGTCCGCCCCGCGCTGGAGCGCCAGGCGATAACAGCTTTTCTGGTTGCCGCCGTACCCCAGGTTGTGGTCGTGCCGATGGATGAACAGCCCGAGGGCCCGGGCCCGGGCCGCGGTCTCATCGGAGCTGCAATCATCCACCACGATGACGTCATCCACCACCCGGCGATCAATCGCCTGGACGGTCTGCTCCAGCGTCCGCGCCGCGTTATAGGCCGGCATGACGACGATCACATGCTGCTTGTTAATCATGGCAAGAAGTTCCCGGCCGAGCGGGCCCGTCAATATCCGTTTTCTTATACAGCTGCCGCACCACACAGCCGCTTCTGAAGAGGCTGGCCAAGGGTTGATATAAAGCAAAGATGGGCAGCAGCAGCAACACCAGGGGCAACGACAGCAGGGCCATGATCACTTGCCCCATGGATGAAGTCTTCCCCGTCAGGCAGGAAAACAACGCATCCCGTTGAAAAGGGAAAAGGGCATTGATCAGACTCTGGGCAAAGATGAAAAAAGAGTGCTCGGCCGCAAAGGTTGATTCCCTGACCAGGCGATAATTGCGCAAGCCAAGGCGATCGGACAGGCTTAAAGGATCGATCACATACTTGTGATTGGGGGGATCATACCCAAACCATCTCCACTTCAACAAGCGTTTCAACCAGGACCGGCTGTTGGGAAACTCCAGGTACGCATACCCGCCCGGCGCTACGAGATCTTCCAAAGCCTGGATGGCCTCGCCGGCCTCGTCAAACAGTTCCACCACATGAATCAAAGCAACAAGACCATACCGGGTTCCTGAACCATGGAGCCGACTTGTGCGCTGCCCATCGAGCAATTCGGCGCTGGACCAGACCTCCACTCTCCAGGAAGAACCTTCAGGCCCTAAATCCGGAGGCTGCGGCGAGCGAGACATCACGGCCATGGTTTTTTCGGGGACCGGCAGGGCGCACAGGCGGCGCAATCGTCGGCTGCGCAGGAAGGACAGGCTCCGCTCCAGAAGGGGCCACCGCCCCCCGCCCTCCCGATGAGCAAGGGCGCTTTCCATACGCGGGAGCAGCTTCTCTGTGGCGCAGTACGTGCACTTCTGAAGATTGTACCTCCGGAAAAAGCGATGATACGTGAAATGCCCGTTCAAGCAGACGCCACACTGGCGTGAAGACGACCTTTTCTGACAAACCGCGAAAATGTCGAAACCGCGAAAGACCGATTGGAAGTAAATATCGAATCGGCGCACCAGACTCCAGGGCATAAGGCTGCTGCCCAGGATCCGGGGGATGAGTCCACCGTATTCCCAGGCGCTTTGCCGAGAGGACTGAAGGCTTTTTTTCATGTCGTCGCTGTGGCCCGCCGGCGACCGCTGCGTCATCACCGCCGCCAGGCGCCTGGACAACAGGTAGCCTCTTCGGATCAACCAGAAACTTGGATAGGTGGGATCGAGGAGCCGGATGACATTCCACCCATGGTTTTCCAGCAGGGAAACCATGCCCCGCAAACTCAACCTGCGAAGGTGCCCATAGAAGTCGTCATCGCTTCCCCATTCATAGGGATTGTAGGGCGCAGTCAGGATCAGCCACCCATCCTGCCGGATATGTTCGCCGATTTCCTGAAGCATCTTCCCGGGGTCCGGCACATGTTCGATCACATCCAGAAGCACGGCCAGGTCGGCGGAGGCAGGGAGCTCGCTCCTATTCCTTGAATAAACCAAGCGCCCTCCGCCCGCTTGGAGCTGCTCATCGGTTAGCGCCAAATCGTATGCCCACCCCTGTTGGAATGCCGGGTTCCGGACCAGGTGTTCCGCAACGTCTCCGCGACCACATCCAAAGTCAATAAAAGATCCCCCGATGTTAAAAACCTTCAGGTTTTCTTCCACGATTCGGACAAAACGGTCTTTCAGGGGCTGAAAATTGGCCATGCGGCAATCTCCATGACGAACCGTTCGCTATCTTTCACGCAACATGCGGCGATTCTCTCCGCCTTATACTCCACCATGACGACAGCTACAGTGCTATCGTTCATCATGACGGGCGTCCGATCAAACCCGAGAGCACATGAAATGGCCAATGCCCCGCTTCTGTCAACACTAACCGGCGTCGGCTGCCGTTAGTCGCGGACGAATTCATTTCCTCCCGCCGGTTGCATATCGTCAGCCTTTCGTGGCGACCGCGGAGCGGGCGCTCACTAAAAGGCTTGGTTGGGCATATCAGTTCCGTTTCTTTGCTTTCTTCTCTTGTATGCGGAGATCGGTCAGATGATCTCGTACGAATCGTTCTATGGCGGCGACAACCTGCTCTTTATACTCAGCCGGACTTGACGCGACCCATACAGTGAAATTGTAAAAACTCTGGGTGTCAGCTTGGAGCCACTTGTTGTTTGTGATTAGGAATGTGAGCAGCGTTGTTATCGCGATTCTCTTATTGCCATTCTGAAAGGGGTGATTCTTGATCATAAGGTAGAAGAGGACGGCGGCTTTGAGGGCAAGAGATGGATATAAATATTTGCCGGAGAATTGCTGAAATGGTGTCAGCACACAACTCTCAAGGATATTCGGGTAGCGGGTGGAGAAATCGGGTATGGGCTCGTTAAAAGAGAGATGCTCCCGCGCGAGTCGAAAGGCAAGGTATTCGACTTCCGCTACCGTGATGATCTTCATTATTCCTTGCCCAGCTTCTTCAGAACTTCCCCGTATGCTATGACCGTCTTGCGAACGGCGGCATCGATTCGTTCTTTGGCGTTCCGCGATGCTTCCTTGCCGAGAATGCTGGCCGTCGTTGCGTCGGAGATGACATACGTTCTACCGATCTTTGCGGCCGGGATTTCACCTTTTTTGACTCTCTTGTAGAGTGTAATACGACTAATCCCCAGGAGGTGGGCCAGTTGTGGGATGGTCACGTATCTCTCCAACGTCATGGTCTTATCCCCGCTCCTAAAGTTAATCTGACACCAGATAGTTAACGCATGTTAACTTTATACATCATGATTAACCTGGCGCTTTTTCAAGTCAAGCATTATCTGCCGAAATTCTTTGGGTTTTCTTTCGATTACGGGCCTGAAACAGGCCGATACTTCGATAAAACTTAAGGCCCAAGGTGCAGATAGTCGGCAAGATACTCCGTTACCCGCCGTGCGCGGTTCTCCTGCCGGGCCAGCCCCAACCCGACCACATAGTCCAGCAACGAACTGGCCACGATCAGGGAAAGAAATCGCCAATCCCACCAACCGTAGAAGACATAACTGGCGACCAGCAGCGGCGCATTCTGTGCCTTGAGATTCCTGTTGCAGACGAACCAGTACAGGAGGAAGACCAAGGGAAGAAACACCGCAAACTCTATGGAGTGAAACAGCATTCCAGTATTCCGATCCTGCGCGGGGCGGCGGTCATCCCGGCCCGCGGCACGGCACATTCCAAGGCGAGCTCAAGTTCAATACAGGCGGCGTTCCTTGATCGCCCAACGCCAGTAGTCGCCCATCCGGTCCTTCATCCGCCTTCGTTCCCCCGTCAACCCGGTATAAATCTCCCTCGCGATCAACTGCGCGCCCCGTGCATCGGGATGGACCCCGTCGGGAAACCGCCGGCGCGCCGAACGGGTCATGCGGAAAAGATCAATGACCGGCAACCCTTTGCGCGCGGCCACGATCTCGATGGCCGGGATCACCTCGTCCGCAAGCCTGGCCTTGACCTCCGGACGGAAGCAGGCGGGGGGACAGCACAGCCAGAGGCGGGGCGTCGAGGCCAGGCCCATCAGGGATCCGATCAACTCCTCGTAGGCCAGCTCAAAGGCGGGGCGGCCATTGGGCAATCCCTGGTAGGCGTCGTTGGTGCCCAGGAGAATCACCACGGCCTGCGGTTCGTACGCCAGGGCCTCGTTCAACGCGTCAGCCGGATAGCCGGCCACCGTCGCGCCGCCCGCGGCAAACCTTCGCACCTCCCATCCTCTTCCCAGCAGACGTTGGAGTTGAGCCGGGTAACTGTCCTCCTCCGGACGTTGAAGCCCCGCGCCCCCCGTGATGCTGTCGCCGAGACAGGCCACACGAATCACGGGAGCCGCGGCTTCGCGGTCCGGGGACGTCGCCGTGGTGCATCCGCAGACACACCGGGCCAGGAGCATCACCCCACAAAGAACCGCCGGGTTCATATCAAAGTTCATAGAAGCTCGTGGCCCATCGTATGGACCGCCATCCAACAGTCAATCCTAAGGCTGCTTCACTGATCCCAAAGCTACTTCACGGGCGTAGTGCGGCCGTGGCGCAGTATCTTCCAGCCCTTCCGGAAGGCGCGGACCAGGAACGGCGACTCTTCGACGTACGTCTCGATGAGCACCCGGTTAACATGGTGGAAGTCGTGCTTCTCGCTGATCCGCAGCCACAATTCATAATCGTCGAAGTAATACGCCGGGTCCCACCCGCCCACCTCGTCCACGACGCTTTTCCGATGAATCACGCAGTTGGTGTTCAGGAAGTTGTAGCGCCGCAGTTTTTGCTTTGAGTACCCGTGCAGCCAGCGCTGGAAGGGGTTGCCCCATAATCGTTTTCCACTGTTTTTGTGCCGGTACATCGAGCGGCAGTACGCCAACACGGTCTCGGGATGGGCCTGCAGGTAGCCCATCATGACCTCCAGGAAGCGCGGCCGGTACCGGTCGTCGTCGTCGAGATACGCAATATATTCGCCGCGGGCCATCTGCCGGATTCCGTGATTCTTGGCGATCGCCCCGTGGCTGCCCGGCGGAGACTTCTCCGGGAGGTTGAAAAAACGTAATCGCGGATCGTTGAAAGATCTCACCACGGCTTCCGTGTCGTCCGGCGTACAATCGCCGACGATGATATGCTCCCAGTCGGCAAACGTCTGCGCCCGCACGGACTCGATGGCCCGACGCAACATCTGCGCCCGGTTGTACGTGCTGGTGATGATGCTGACCCGGGGGGAAGGCATGGTTTCAGGTGTCAGAAGGGTTCAGTGTTCAGGAAGTGCCTATTCATTACCCACTGTTCACTGCGTTTGCGATCTCGCGATACAACTGCACATGTCCCTGAATACAGGACGCCGGAGTAAATTCTTTCTCCAGTTTCGTCCGCCCGGCCTGTCCCATCCGTACCGCCAACTCACGGTCTTTCGCAAGGCGGCTCATGCGTTCGGCCAGCGCCGTCTCGTCGTCCTCCGGCTCGACCAGGAAGCCGTTCACGCCGTCCTCGACCAGGTCCGGCAGCCCGCCGACTCGTGTCGCGATGACCGGCCGTTGCCAGGCCATGGCTTCCATCATACTATACGGCAGGTTCTCCATCCGCGAACATTGCACCAGCACGTTCACCCGCCGGAAGAACTCGGGGCTCGGCAGATAACCCGCCATCTCGACCACCTTGTCCAGGTCCAGGGCCGCGCGCAACCGTTCCAGCCGTGCCCGTTCCATCCCCTCCCCCGCCACCAGGAACTTTGCCGCACCACCCTGGTTCAGGAATCGGCGCGCGGCGCGGAAGAACAGTTCGTGATGCTTCTCCCAGCTCAACCGGCCCAGCATGCCGAAGGTCATTCCGGCCGGGGCGGAAGCCGACCCGCCCGCGGTCGCTCGGTCGATGTCGAATCCCGACGGGAGCCGAACAACGCGCCTCCCGCCCACCCGGCCCGCCAGCCATTGCTCGTAATGCCGCGATAACGTGATGACCCGGTCGAACTGCCGGAAGGCCCGCAGTTCGAGCCACTCGTAAAAACGCTCCTTGATATCCGGCCGGAACAACCAGCCGTGCACCGTGCTGACCAGCGGAAGCCGGCCCTTCAGCGCCCACGCGACATGCACCGTCGCCTTCGGGCCGATCGTATGCACGACCTCGGGTTGATCTTCCGGCACCCGCTCGCGAAGCAGGCGGAGCAGATCACGCGAAAAGGCGCTGTGTACCGGCAGGCCGACATACGGCAGACCGGCCGCCTGCACGGCGGCTTTCACGTCGCTGCCCTGTAATCCCAGCCGGGTTTCCTCAATCAGCCACACGGCACAGGACATCCCGGCCGACGCCAGGCCGCGCGCCAGGTCCAACGTAGCCCGTTCGGCCCCGTAGAGGCGGCCCGTGTCCTGAAGTAGAAAAGCGATCTTCATCGCGGGCGTATGCTACCTCTGCCCGGGTGGAAGGCCAAATGGAAAACCCACCCCCAAACTTGACAAGCCCTCTTGCCTCGACTTGCTTACGCCCGACCTGCGGCAAGGTGCTTCGGCTCTATGTCCAAGGGCAAAGCGGAAACATGCCATCCGGTATCGCCTCGCAGGCGGGCCGGATTTTTTCAGGAGGGAAAAAAAAGACTTGGGTTCGTAGGCATCATGGAACGGGGGGATGCCCTCGCCCACCTTCACCGCACGTTTCCATGAAAAACTTTCTTGGAAGGGCCCCGAGGGAGGGGGTTACTTGGTTATCTCGCAGATGACGCTGATGTCTTTCTGGAGAAATCCCTGATCGAGATTCGAACGGACCGCGACATAGGCGACCACGGATACCAGCAAAGTGATGATAAGGCCAACCGAGACCGTCCAGATCGTGGAAGAGAGGCGCCAGGGGGTACGGCAGGAGTCGCCAAGCGGGGTGCGACGAACTCTGTCC